>JBAXVB010000581.1:0-2879 GCA_037129415.1 Deltaproteobacteria bacterium | reverse complement strand
CGTCGCGCAACGCCCCGGTAAATGCGCCTTTCACATGCCCGAAAAGCTCGCTCTCAAGGAGTTCAAGCGACAGTGAAGGACAAGAGACCACTCCAAAGGGTTTTGCAGAACGCCGGCTCCAGGAATGCATGGCGCGTGCAAGCAGCGTCTTGCCCGTGCCGCTTTCACCGCTGATAAGAATTGTAGCATCGCTGTCCGCCACCTGACGCGCCATCGCCAGGGTTCGCTGCATGGCCGGACTCTGAGTGACGAGGTCTGCTTCCGGAACATCTGCGCTCAAAGCTCCCTGCAGCGCTTCCACCTTTTGCTCCAGCAAACGCACTTCGGATACTTTGCGCACCAGGATGGCCAGATGGTCATGGGTAAATGGTTTTGGAAGATAATCGAATGCGCCGCGCCGCATGGCCTCGACAGCCGAGTCAATGGATGCATAAGCCGTGATTACAACGATCTTCAACCAGGGACAGGCCGCCCGCAAGGCCGGGATCAGTTCCATCCCTGATTCCGACCCAAGTCGCAGATCAACAAACGCCAGATCGAAAAAAAGCCGATTGGATTCGCGCAGGGCATCCTGGGTATTTCCGACAGCCACTACCTGATGTCCTTCCGCCTCCAGCGCCATGGATAGCACCTTGCGGATATTCGGCTCATCATCCACAACAAGTATGTTGAGACGCTGCGCGACCTTTTCTTGGAATTCCATTTCATATCCTGTTATGATTTCACCCGACTTTCATTGGTGAAAAGACCGCATGAAGGGTCATGCGTGAAAGGCCGCAAAATTTGTTGTGGCAGTTTAACGGAAGTATGTGGCCCTACATCCAATTAACTATCCGCTCGATCATCTATATCCCTTTCCCCAGAACCGCTGGGTCATGCTGCAACCGTTCCTGAATGCCTTTGCCGATCTGGTAGTTTCGGCTGAAATCAGACCAGAACGCTTTGTCTTTTTCTTTCCAGCCGGTTCCGAACCGTTCGTCAAAGTATTTACCCAGCTTGTCAAACAACAGGCGCCAGGGCGGTTGTCCCTTAGCTCTGTCGTCAAGGAGTTCGTTCAGCAGGGTGTCCAGATCCGCCAGCATTTCCTTGGGAAGATACGAAATGGCGCCTTTGCGGATGGAGGACATCAGGGTTTCCGGATTGACGGCATGGGCGGTCAGCATGACCGTGGGGATTCCCTTGGCGACCGCTTCCTCAAGAAGCTGCAACCCGTTGACACCCATGATGTCAAGTATGGCCAGATCATAGACATTATCCAGGATTTTTCTGGAAGCGGTATCATAATCCCCGGCGCGATCAATATATGCTCCTTCCAGAATATCCTCGATGGTTTCCAGAACATCTTCTTCATCATCAACTGCCAGAATATGTTTGTCTTTGATATAAGATTTGGAATCTCCCATTGCTGCGGTCTCCTCAATAAGATTATAGGGTCAAGATCAGGTTAAGATCAGGATTAAGATCAGAGTGTTGATGAAGAAAAGTCTCGGCCTTGAGCCTTTATAAGATTAGGGCGGCATCAAGGGAAGCGTCAGCCGAAAAGTCGCTCCCTTGCCTTTTTGACTGATGATTTTGATGGTTCCACCCATTGATTGCGCCAGAATCAATGCTCCGGCCAGACCAAGCCCGTGACCGGTTCGCGTTAGCGCATCACTGGCATTGATCTGTGTGTATCTTCGGAAAACCAATTCATGATGTTCTGCGCCGATTCCAGGCCCGTCATCGGAAACCTCCAGCCACACCATTTTGTCCCGGCATCCAAGGCCTATATCCACACGTTTCTTGCGATGATGTAGAGCGTTTTTGATCAGATTACCGGCAATCTGCCGGAATTTGACTTCGTCCTGATTCAGTTCAAGCCTGGAAACTTCCGAATCCATATTCATGTAAATACACTGGCTGGATAAAAATGCAAGGGTTTCTTCAGGGCCGTAGAGTGAATTGATCTGATCAACCCCCACCCCAACTCTCTCTAATTGAGGGATGGAGTCGAAGACAGGGGGGCAAACCGATTCCACAGCTTCCATCAAAATATCCTGAACCGTTGGCGCCAGTTGAAAGCTTGAGCAGGTAAAGCATCCTGCCTGAGATCGTCCAATTTCTAATAGCCCATACATCATGTTGCGCGCTTTTTGGGCATTTCTTAGCACACGTTTCAGCGTTTTTTCCTGACGCATGGAAAGCGGCCCGTGCGTTTCTTTTCGTTCCAGAAGCATTCGAACGCCGGTTTCAATTACCGAGATCGGGTCTTTCAGCTCATGGATTAAAAATTCGATTTCGATTTCGCGAAAAAATTCGTTTTCGTTTTTCATATAAAATTGACCGTCATCGTGGTTCCGCCGGAACGTATGCAATCCTCCAGGGTGTTACAATGTCTGCACTGTTTGACATCTCCCGGGCATGAATCCGTATCTTCGGGAATATAAACACACCGGTTGGAACGCATGCGAATCAAGAAATGATAGCGTTCGGAAAATATCTTCATTCTCAGCAGGTCAAAGCCCTTGCCGCCAGCGCTAAAATCATAAGGTTTTCGGGTTGAGTACTGAAGCGGCTCGGAGGTCGTGACATGGCTTTCAAAAATCAATTTCTGGTTTTCAGCAGTAATGCCGATGCCGAAGTCCTTGATCTCAAACTCGGAACCTGAAGCCAGGCTGCGAATGCCAATCTCGATTACTCCAGAGTCAGGGGTGTTTTCTATGGCGTTTCGAAGCAGGCCCTCAATGACTTTATATAGCACATCTTTTGGAATAAAAACAGGGGGTGTGGCTGCAATTTGGCGACGGATTTGACATCTGCGATGGGAAAACCTGGATTCCAGCTTACATAAGACATTTTCCGTGAAAACATCAAGCTGGATTTCTTCGGAAACAGATTCC
>JBAXVB010000580.1:0-2879 GCA_037129415.1 Deltaproteobacteria bacterium | reverse complement strand
GTTCCGGGGCGTAAAGGGTGCTTTTCAGTCCGCCCTGAACGGTATTCGCAACTGTCAGGAAGCAGGCATCAAGGTCGGCCTGCGGTTTACGATAAACAAATTCAATTCATCTGAAATTCCCGACATATTCAAACTCCTTGAAACCATGAACATTCCCAGAGCCTGTTTTTATCACCTGGTTTATGCCGGTCGGGGTTCCAAACTTGTCGAGGAAGATTCCACCCGCGAAGAGACCAGGACCATTGTTGATATGATCATGGATGAAACCAAAAGACTTCATGACATGGGGCAGTCCAAGGAAATTCTGACCGTGGACAACCATGCAGATGGCCCATACATATATATGCGACTGCTCAGGGAAAATCCCGAAAGGGCCGCTGAAGTCCTTGAGCTTTTAAAAATGAATGAAGGCAACAGCTCCGGCAGAGGTATTGGTTGCGTCAGTTGGGATGGACAAGTTCATGCCGATCAGTTCTGGCGACATTATAGTTTCGGCAATATCCGCAAGCGACCGTTTTCTGAAATCTGGTCCGATCTTTCCAATCCCCTGATGATGCAGCTTAAAGACAAAAAGCCCCACGTCAAGGGAAGATGCGCGACCTGCCGCTGGCTGGATGTCTGTGGTGGTAATTTCAGAGTCCGGGCCGAAGCTGTTACCGGCGATGTCTGGGCGCCTGATCCGGCATGTTATCTTACGGATGTTGAAATTGGGAATTACTGATCCCTGCCCCTTTTTTTACTTATGAGGACATTTTATGCTTTTTCCCGAATACCGCCCCAGAAGACTCCGACAGAATGAAGCTTTTCGCCGGATGATCCGCGAAACCGTTCTGACCACAAACGATTTCATTCTGCCCCTTTTCGCCATTGAAGGCAAAGATATTAAAAACCCGATATCTTCCATGCCCGGACAGTATCAACTGTCTGTTGACCAAATCGTGAAAACCTGCCAGGAAGTTCAGAAACTGGGGATTCCGGCTGTCATGCTTTTTGGCGTTCCTAATAAAAAAGATCCTCTGGCGACCAGCGCATACTCCAAGGACGGTATCGTTCAACGAGCCGTCAAAGCCGTTAAGAACAAGCTCCCGGATTTGGCTGTTATCACCGATGTCTGTTTGTGTGCTTATACTGACCACGGTCATTGCGGGGTGGTTGAAAAGAACATTGTGGATAACGATGCGTCCCTGGATCTTCTGGCGCGAACCGCCCTGTCCCATGCCAAGGCCGGAGCGGATATGGTGGCGCCTTCGGACATGATGGATGGCCGGGTGGGGGAAATCCGGGAAAGTCTGGACGAAAACGGATTTTCCAACGTGCCGATCATGTCTTACGCCGCCAAATACTGCTCCGGCTTTTACGGTCCTTTTCGCCAGGCGGCAGATTCCGCACCAAAATTCGGAGATCGCAGAACCTATCAGATGGATCCGGCAAACGCCCTGGAAGCCATTCGGGAAGTGACTATGGACATCGAAGAAGGCGCAGACATCATCATGGTCAAACCCGCCCTGGCCTATCTGGATGTCATCTTCCGGGTCCGCCAGGAATTTGATCTGCCGGTCGCCGCCTACAACGTCAGCGGAGAATACGCCATGATAAAGGCAGCCGAACAGCTTGGATGGCTGGACGGGACACGGGTGATGATGGAATCTCTCACATCCATCAAGCGGGCCGGAGCAGACATGATCCTGACGTATTTTGCCATGGACGCAGCCAGGGAGCTTCAATCCCGATGAAACACGGCAATACCGAAACAAAAGGATCGTCGCTTCGTCTAATTGCCTGGGAAATCACCCGCAACTGCAACCTGTCCTGCGTTCATTGCAGGGCAGCCGCCACGAACGGCCCATATAAAGGCGAGCTGAACACCGCCGCATGTTTTCGCCTCCTTGATCAAATCGCGGAAGTTGGCTCCGCCATTGTCATTCTTACCGGCGGAGAACCCCTGCTTCGGTCGGATATTTTTGACATCGCAGGCTATGGAACATCAAAAGGCCTTAAAATGGTCATGGCTCCCAATGGCACCCTCATCAACAAAGACAACGCCAAAAAAATGGCTACATCCGGAATCAAAAGGATCAGCATCAGTCTGGATGGGGCGACCAGCGAAAAACATGATCAGTTCAGAGGGGTTGAAGGCGCTTTTGATGGCGCGCTCCGCGGTATCGCCAATGCGAAAAACGCGGGAATTGAATTTCAGATAAACACCACCATCACCCAGACCAATCTAAGTGAAATACCCAGAATTCAAGAAATTGCTATAAAACTTGGAGCTGTGGCCCATCATATTTTCCTGCTGGTGCCGACCGGTCGGGGAAAATATATCGCCGATACAGCCATCAATGCCGAGGAATATGAAGAAACCCTCAACTGGTTTTATGATCAACGGGAGAATACGCCGCTTCAACTGAAAGCCACCTGTGCGCCGCATTATTACCGGATTCTTCGCCAGCGCACCCAAAAGGACGGCAAAACCGTCACCTTTCAAACCCATGGCCTGGATGCAGTTACCCGAGGATGCTTAGGCGGAACCGGATTTTGTTTCATCTCGCATACCGGAATTGTTCAGCCCTGCGGTTTTCTCCAGCTCAATTGCGGCGATATCACGCAGACATCTTTTTCCACGATATGGAACTCATCTGAAGTTTTTCTTTCTTTAAGAAATTATGATAATTTAAAAGGAAAATGCGGAAAGTGTGAATACCGAAAGGTTTGCGGGGGATGTCGCGCCAGAGCTTTTGAGGCGACTGGAGATTACCTGGCGGAAGAACCGCTCTGTCTTTATCAGCCGCAGCCTATCCCCTGATGGAATGAGATTGAGATAAGGATAGCCAATGGAAATCAAATCTCTCTCTTAGATTTCCGGCAACCGCCGAAGCCCG
>JBAXVB010000058.1:0-16345 GCA_037129415.1 Deltaproteobacteria bacterium | reverse complement strand
ATCATCTTTCTTGGAGATTAGCTTGATTGCGACCGTTCGGTCCAAAGTGGTGTCCTTGGCTTTGAACACCAATCCCATGGCACCTTGCGCCAAGTATTCATCAAGCCTGAACTGATCGACTTTTATTCCAATGAGGGTATCCTGAAAGGCTATCATCTCTATACTCTCTCACAAATTAACATGACCATCCATGTTAATTTTATTTATTAAACAAATGATCCATTAGTTAAAAACCACCTTGTGGGTCGCCAGAACCATGTTCTTAACAGGGTCTATGACCTGAAGGAGCAAAGGAATACTCTGGTCGTTGCCGGAAATGGATATTTCACCTGCAAAATTGCCTCCAGTATCTGGGATGGATCTGAACTGGACTTGCTGCGATGTTGGTAAATCAAGTATCGCGCGCACCTCAGCTCCTTTGGGAGTACCCGGTACCTGCCCTTGTATCTTCAACCTATACTGTCCCGTACCTGGAATGATCGTTGCCGACTTGAGCCAACTTGCGACGCTGGTACTTGTAAGACGCGCTGATGTGGCGCTCCTGATATTCGGGGTCGTCAGTGAAAAAGTGATATTAACAGGACCCGGCGCTACCTGGCCTTGTGTTGAAGTTCCTGCCGTAACCGGACCCGCTGCTGATTTGACGGAAGAATCGACAGTTTTTGCTTGAACGGCGGGCGAAGCCTGTATATCGGCTACCGGGGAGTCAGAGGAAAGCATTTCTTTGGGATCACCGAAAACAAAGATTTGAAAATAGATGGTACAAAAGAACAGGAACAGCACAAGATGTGGGAGAATTCTTGATAAAACAGCCCGTTCTGATGCCTTGCGAGCGATCATAACTATAGTGAACAAGGAACCTGCCGCGCCGCCCAATATGATAAGGAACTTTACAAAAGAGATGACCTGATCATGTATAAAAGGAGCTATTACAGGAATTTGGGTACCGATGGGAATTCCGCTTGCAAAGGAATGATAGAGCATGATGGGATACCGAAGCAGGTCATAGACACCGTCGCCCAGTAATTCGTGAGCGATGTGTGCGATGTGTCCGGACAAGGCGAGAGGAATGAACGCCATGCCGTAGTGCGCCATGTTATCCTTCAGCTTTTCCTGGGATGCAGAGGCGGAAAGTATTGAGCTAATCGTGAACAGCGCAACTGCGCAAATAAGGAAGAGAAAATAAAACAGGGTGTGCATGGACACATCCTGCAGTTTGTATGTCTGCTGGAAGGTGACATAGACGGCAAGGTTAGTGAATTGATGGCGCGCCATCAGCCCGACCATCATGACACCAAAGAGAGACAGACTCAATATCGGCTGCTCTTGGCGCCACAGTTCCTGCAAAGGAGGACGGATATTGACCTGAACGCCACGGTTATCACAGCTCTTGGTGCAGTTAAAGCACATCATGCACTGTGCGTTCGTCGTAAGAGATGCGGGATAAGCGAACATTGGGCAACCCGGGGCCTGGGGTGTGCCCTTGAAGCATGAATGCTGACCACACTGCGTCTGACAAACCTTCTTGTTGCCTCTCACTTCGATGATACTCATGGTAGAGTAGGCTCCCAACATTCCAGCCAGCGGGCAGATATAGCGGCAAAATGTTTTTCGCTCGAACAAAATACAAAAGATGGCTGAGAGACTGATGATGGCAACCAGTAGCATACCTGTAGCCCATGGTACTTTCGGCACGCTAAAAAATTCCTCTGTAAAGTCCAGGAAAATGAACGAGGCGACCACCATCCAGAAATCCATCTTTTTTAGCAATTTCGGCACGGGTAAATTGAACTGCTTGATTTTGGCGAACAGTCCCCCGATTCCTGCTATAGGGCAGATTCCGCACCATATTCTTCCCAGGAGAAACGCCGAAATGGGCAGGACTGGAAACCATATCCACCAGGTGATGAGCATCCCGGGGTTAGTAGTACGCTGATGAAGAGGGTTTCCAGGGGTGGAGGCAAGAGGATTATCCGCAGGAGTTGGCCCTCCAATCAATGTGAAACCCGCCATGACAAGAACCATTAGAATATTGAACCACATGAATATGGCTGGCATGAGCGGGCTCCGAAAAAAGTTTCTTATCCCCTCATTCCGAAGGATATTTATCTTGTGGACTTCCTTTTCGGGAGGAATGACAAATACCAGATCACCTGAGATATGGGCGCCATCAGGGGCGACGATGGCTGCCCGATGGATGACATTCTGCAATTCCTCAACGTTGCCAGGCCAGGGATACGAGACCAGCTTATTGATGGCATCTCTGGATAACTGAACGGAATGCTTACCTATTTTTTTGGCTACGGTCTTCAGGTGATATTCTGCAAGAACAGGAATATCCTTCAAACGCAGACTGAGCGGCGGAATTGAGATCACATTCCCTTTGATCAATTCCTTCAGTTCGGGGATGAGCAGGGCCATGACATCGGCTTCCGTACCCACAGCAACCAAAATGACCTTGGCTTTACTTTTTACGCTTGCCTGCCCGTACTCCCGATGAAACCAGCCATATTGCAGATAGGTGGCCAGATTATACTGCTGATGGGCATCCAGTAATTCAGCATGAACGATGGCCAGGGTACCCGGCCCTATCATTTCCAGATATCCTATCCTCCCACTAATGTGGGGAGCCTCCGGTTTGGCTTCGATGCCGAAGATGGCGGCGCCCACCTGGCCTTCCTCTGTGTTTGCTGTAGAAACCTCAACATAAAGATGCTCGGAGTATGCAGATACCTTGTGATAATATCGGGCGTAAGTTCTTTTGCCCACTCCCCGCTGGCCTATGATAAGAACCGGCTTTTCTTCCTTGCTCAGCTTTTCGATCTTCTTTGCGGCTTCCTTGATCTTTTTGTCTTCGCCAACAATTTCCACGTCCGTGGAGGTACCTATGTTAAGGATGCTGTCCTGACGGCCGGTTTTAATCTCGGGCGCCGACGGAGCAGAACGAAGCTTGGTCAAAATCATCTGATAAAAGGCTTGGCTGAGCTCCGGCTTCTTCTGAAGCAGACTGTTCAGTTGGTTCTTGTGCAATTCGAGAAGGCGCAGATCGGAGTCAGCAACCATTGAGTAACTTCCGGACTCACCTGCAAGCAGAGCGCGCTCACCAAAATAGTCACCCTGTTTGATCTCATCAATGATTCTTTCGCCTCCCTCGTCGTTAAGCTCAACGACACGCACAGACCCGGAATAAAGGTAGTACATGGACTCCGAGAAGGTATTCTGACGCACAACAACCGTATCCTTTGGAAAAAACCGGATGGTAAGGCTTTTCGCCAGAAGCTCTTTGGCTTCCCGATCCAGCAAACTCAGCAGGTCGCTCTTCTCCATGAAGGCAACTTTATCATTCAGCGATATATCGGGATCCATCTGGGTGAACAACAGCTCTGATTCGGCCATCCTTATTCTGTCACCCGATTTCAGGACTGCCCGGTAAACCGGCTCTCCATTGATGATAACCCCGTTCTTGGACTGGAGATCTGCGATAATATAATGACCGCCATCAAAGTGAATTTCCGCGTGTGATCTTGATACCTGCTGATCTTTCAGTACAAGATCGTTAAAGATGGCGCGCCCTATTCGGAGCTTGTCTTTTCCGAGATTGACGATCTTCTGGCTGCCGGTTCCCTTAATGACCTCGATCGTAGGCTGCTGGGCTGTGGCTGGCTCCAGCCTGACTCCGCTTCCGGTAACAGCAATGGTGTAATCTTCGGGAGGATATGCTATTTCAAGTGATGACCCGGAAAGCCCTCGTGGTGCCGGCATCCTGCCGGTTATTTGAGCGGTGGAGGGGGTAGATAAAGGTACCCGCTCCTTCGAACCTAACCCCTGCATGGTGCCTGATTCCACTTCTTCAGTGGTTCGCCTGTTCTGACTCCTCGGCTCTGCGAATAAAAAGAGGAACTCCGATGAGCCGACCGTTACGCGACTTCCGTTTTTGAGACCTGCCCTGGTGACCGTTTTACCATCCAGTAATGTACCATTAGCAGAGTTCAAATCGCTGATGAAATATTGACCTTCGTACTGATATATTTCGGCATGGTTCCTTGAGACCTGGTCGTCATTCAACAACAGAAGATTGTTTGAAGGTCCTCGCCCTATTGTCAGTTTCCCTTCTACCAGATGAAAGCTCTTCTGGTTAGCTGATCCATGGACCATCTCAATGACCGGCTGATTCAGGGAATCAGACAGTCCACGGTAGGCGACAACAGTAGCACCAGCATCCTGGAGATGAGATTTCTCTCCTGTTTGTAATGGCGCATTCCCGGATTGTAAAAGCTCATCTGCACCACCCTGTACTGGCTGAGACCCGGTGTTATGGTCCTTCGATTCAGTATGGGAGAGTATTGGCGGATCAGTGGTTCCACTTCTGGTCATTGCTCACCTCCATGATAGCACCAGATTGCAGGAATCTTTAACCCCTATGTACTCTGATACCTGCCCCTTAATGCTTAACACTGCTTCTAACCGGCACAATCGCATGAGTCAATTTGTCCTGATGGATAAGCGAGAGAGGATCAATACCGTTTGACATCGACGACCCTGCCGTTTCTGAACTTCACCCTGACATTTGACTGCGTTGTATGATATTTCCAAGAGACACTGTTTGCTTCTTCTTCAATCCAATCAGGCCCTCCGACAAGTTGCCTGACCTGATCCGTAGTCATATTGTTGTATATACGATCAAAGGTGGTCACGTCAAGCTGTCCTGACGTTCCATGCTTTTCAGACATCCCCTGTGGTAGAGGCGATCCCTGCATCATCTCACACTTTTCTGCCTGGCAAACCCTACATAGACTACGGTTCCATTCCGAAATCTCGCCTCGAACAAACCATTCGGTGTGGGATATTCCCATTCGATCGAATGCGAAAGTTTCTTCACCTGCCAGGGATCACCCAGGATTTCACGGACCTGCTCGGGTGTCATTCCAATACTGATTCGAGCTGTACCTTCCACTGAACGGATATCAGGGGGAAGTTGTTCCGGAGACTGCGTCACATAAGTACCCGCCGAGGACGGCTGCCTCGGTTGAATATCGCCTTTTTCAGGACTCTGCGGCAATCCGATTATACGACCAACCGTGTTTTGCTCCAGGTTTGGTGAGGATTGGGGTGACATGGCGATAGAGGGTCCTGAACCATCGGAAGACAAGGAATCCTCGGTATGAGCTCCCGGCAGGAAACAGCGCAATTTGCCATGCAGAATTTTCCTGTTTAGAAAAAGTGCAATCAATCCAACCACAATGACGATCAAAACGAAGCAGATCGTCTTCACAACCCTGCGAAACGGCGCGTTGCTCACGACAGTCGCTGGTTTGGCCTCACGCTTGGATTTATCCGCTGTTTCACGCTGTGAATGTCTTTCATTAGGCGCTTTTTGATCGGGAGACAGCTCCTTGGAGGATGCTCCCGTTTCAACTGAAAGCATGCCTTTCAGGGAGGGTTGAACAGCAGGAACATCTGGAACTATGACTTCAAATTTAATCGTCGAGGATAGTTCATCCTGATCCAGCAGTTCTGCCTCAAGGACATGTTGAAACGTAACTGGCATAACCGGCCGTAATCTGACGGTGGAATCCGCATCCGAAGGATCAGACCTGACTGCCGGTATCACATCGAGGACGGATTGGATATCTTTCAGCATTTTTGAGGGTGTCTGGTATCTTCCGGCCTGATCCTTCATCAATGCCTTCCGGCAAATAGCATCCAAGCTCCTCGGTATTTCAGAATTGAAATCAAGTATTGATGGCGTGTCCAACTCAACAAGCTTTTTAACCACATCACCTGGAACTCCCGCAAAGGGTGCCTTGCCAGTCAGAGCATGATGGAGAATGGCGCCAAGAGAGAAAATATTGGAACGGATATCAATGGGAAGCCCCTTGACTTGTTCCGGCGAGTTGTAGCTAACTGTAAATTGCAACTTGACAGTCGTTAAATTGGAAGAATCGACAAGTTCTTGCAGAGGACAGAAAAGCAACACCGCCTCCTTATCATCCGTAATCATGATCTGAGAAGGATCAAGATTCCTATGGAACATACCCGAACGGTGAATGGCATCTAAAGCCAAAAGAACCTGTTCGAAAACAACCATGCCCTTTGGAATATTCTTGGTGAAAGCTTCCAACGTCTTGTTTTCCGCGAAAATCTGAGCAAGGGGCACTCCCGTAACAACTTCACTACAAACGTAGTAAAATACGTCAGTTTCGCCCATCGCATATACATGTGCAACAAAGGGACTGGATAAACGTATGGCAGCCTCTGATTCCAGTAACAACGTATCTTTTTCCTGGACTTTCTGCAGGGATGGCTGCTCAGTTCCCTTGCTTATCAGATTGAGAACTATCGGTTGGTCTGCGGACATATCCCAAGCCTTGAAAACAGCACCTGCTCCACCCTGGGAGACCAACATATCCAGTCTGTATCCATCTATTTGCATTCCGGTCATGCCATCGAAGTTGTGCATGTTTCCTCGATCTCCCCGTTCTGGTGAGTGTGCATGTTTGCCGTGTCAAGGGCGCAAAAACGCAGGAGCGCAAAGAAGGGCGATTACCACAAAGAACACGAAGAGAAGTCAGGGAAAAAGATAATCGCAGAAAGTCAGAAATTGAGTCTCGATCTTGGTTCCACTGAATTTGTTCTTCGTGATCTTCGTTGTGATAAATTTCCCTTTGCTTTCATTTTGTTTACATTGAACTAACAACAGGTGCTAATGCGTCTCTATGAATGCAACTCTGTCATTCTGAAACTTGATCTCCAATTTTCCGGAAGAAGTGTAATACTTCCATTCCACATAGGCTCCCTCCTGCTTGATTTGGGTGGGGTTTCCCATCATCTGCCTCACTTGATCCCCTGTCATTCCCATCTGTATCTGGCCCATGTTTTGGGGGACGGCGGCGGGTGGCATTTGGCTGATCGGTACAGAAGCCGCAGGCTGCGCCGGTGGAGCTGCAGAGGTAGGAGGATTAGCTGTTTGTGGAGTCGATTGGTGGTCATTTTGGCAGCCTTGGACCACAACTATGAAGGGTATCAGCAGGAGAATACCCGCTATCCTAATCGTTCGTGAAAAATCTGGCATCATAAGCTCATCCTTTCTTCAATGGTGAAAATACAATAATAGCAATGAATCTTTTACCATGGAACGGTATTACGGACGGCAGTATCTTTAGTTAGCGTTCACTCCACCAGTATCTCTTGCCACAGGAAGATCAACGGAACGAGACTCTGTCGCAGAAGGGGCCATGCCCTTGCCCACGAACTGCTCTTCCCCGTCAGACTTGCTTTTGAGATCATCCACCTGCGCTCCCCGTCCGATCACCTCAACAACGTTCGGACCCTTATAGGTGATGCGATTTCCGAGAATATCCTTCACATGCCGAATATCCAAAACAAGCTTTACAAAGGCATTGCCGCCTTCATCCCAGCCCCAGCCCCTGTCCCGGTTGTCAATATCCACATTGGGAATATAGGCGCCATAAATCGCTGCACATACCATCGACTTGTTGATGTCTTTCGTAAGGACAAAATTCTCTGTCTCGCTATAACTGGAAATCTTTTGCCCCACGATCTTGCCTGCAAGTTCGTCGTATGCATTAACGAGGGCGGCCCTCATGGCCATAAGATAGCCCCGGTACTGTGGACTCATGGTACCAAAGCCGACCCCATAAACACGAACATTTTTATATCGTATACGTTCTCCAAGAATATTCTTCACATCGTCAAGCTCAATATAACCCGTGCAGATACAGATATCCTTGTTTCTGTCATACACGATCCGTTCTTCAACCACTCCTTTTATCACGGCTGCGGATTTCGTCTTGACTGTATAGTTCGCATCCTGAGTGAGACCAAACTGACCTTCACTCTTAACCTTGTAGCCTATGATCGACTCGACTATATTCCGTCTGAGATCCTGCTTGGCCATTTTCTCAGACATCAGTTGAAGGTTGGATGCCGGAGATACTCCGGCAAAACAAGCCAAGGCTACCGACAAAACTGTCAGAAACATCGCTCTTTTTACATGTCTCATTTCTACACGCATGTTTCCTTAATCTCCTTTCTTTGTTTGTCACGACAATAGGGGAAATTTGTTCTTACCCCTGGCTCAGAAGGCGCAGATTGCCAATGTCCCTGGTCAAGGACCCGATGGAACAAATCAGTCACCGAAAAGTCTTTTCCACCAGTTAGTATTATCCGGCTCTTTGGGAGTTTCCTCGACTGGCGACGGCTGAGAAGGTACATAACGCAGTTGTTTGTCTCCGCCCGGTGGAGTCGCACTGCCCGGCAATACGATTTCCCGCAGTTCCACGAAATCCTGAATGACCTCAGAGCCTGTAAACTCTATGCTGCGCATTTCGACCTGAGGGAAAAATATTGGCTGCTGGTATGATGCGGTGAAATCGCCATCCTCGGCAGAGGAGCCGCCAGTCGTATTGCTTTTTGCAGAGTGGTTTTGGCTGCGATGAACAATGCGCAACCTGTCAACTTGTATGTTCACCTTATTCTTGTTGTTTGGATCAGCCTTTATGCGCGCCTCAAACTCGATCCTACCATCCTTCGGCAGTTTTCCCTCCCGTTTCAGCTTGTCATATATTTCTTCTTTTACAGCGGTTTTCCTATCGTTCCATACCTCCATCAACGCACGGTTGCCGCCTGGTGCATCGCTTTGGCCGGCAGCATTGGCCAAAGACATCCCGATGCAGAGGCAAGCAAGTAGAAGCGCTCCAGGCATTATTTTCATTTCCGTGTTTCCCTTAGAGATTTAATTGGGTGAGTCTGAGACCAGATTGCCAGCTCGACTTGTACATTGCTTCATGATTTTTTAAAATTTCTCGGGGTCTATGGCCATACCGCCACCTTTGAAGGTCTTTTCCTGACGGGGAGGGGCGGGTTTGACAGGTTTGGCGGTTTTGGGCCGACAGTGTTCCTCGGCATCTTCCAGAGCGACCTTTGCCTCAGGATATGAAGGATCTAAACGTAACGCCTCCTTGAAGTAGGCCATTCCTTTCCTGCATTCATTCTCTTCCATATCAATCTGTCCCAGAGTGTAGAAAACCTGAGGCATGCTGCTTCCAAGGGATTTTGCTACTCCAAGCTGCATTTCGGCATCTTTGGACCTCTTCATGTCGTAAAGCAGAAGACCAAGGGCTTCCCTGGAGGGTAAATATCGGTCATCGTATCGAATGGAGTCAATGTATGCACGCTCAGCATCATTGAGCTTTCCAATTCTTTCATAAGTCAAACCCATGTAGTAATAGGCCGCCACATAATTTGGCCTTAGCCGGATGGCATTGCCTAAATCCTCCAGGGCATCCCCATATTCGGCCTTTCGGTAATCCCGTACGCCTCCATTGAAGTAGTCTTCGGCGGTGCGGTACTCCTGTTCTGGTGGAGCCGGAGGATAAACGGGCGGTGCGGCGCATCCTGATACGATGATCACTACCGCAAAAAAAAGATAAACAAACACAGATGGAACTCTCATATTTTTCTCCTTTCGGCAAAAATTATTTGCACCTCAAATCGATATCGGCGACGGCGGTCTGAACCAACCGCTGCGCCAGTCCATCAAGCGTCATGACATTTTGTTGGCTCTGGCTCACGCCAAAAAATGAGGTGGACTTGGCGCCGATTTCCATCTTTTCTTCGAAATATCCGTTGGCCTTCTGTTCGGTCGTATTAGCGTCCATAACCTTGTATCTCAATCCCACAATCCAGACCCCTGCACCCTCCGATGTTTGAATGGATCCAGCACCTGCCGCCACCGCTGAACCAGAGCGCCCTCCGATCAGACTGCCTGTTATAGCGCCCAGCGCACTTCCGTCAAAGCCCTGTTGAACCGCGGCCACTGGCTCCGCCTTAAGAATGTCAAACTTCACGAACCACTTCGTTGACTTGAACTTACCCTTCTGGAATTTTTTCATCGCTTGCGGATCTCCTAGTCCAAAAGCGAGTTGGATCTCTTTCAACATATCTCCCAGATTGGAACGCTCAAGTACCTGGAAGCCCGCTCTTTCCAGCTCTATTTCTCCAAAGTCAGCTATGTTATTGTTAGTAATCTTCTGTGTAAATGTAGCGTTGGCGCTCTTGATGTCACCCGGCAGCACAATGATCATTGGTCCGGGCTTTGAAGCATTGGCATAGACAATCGGTCTGTACATGGCCGCATCCGCCTGTTGATTAGCCATCTCAGAAGCGCTTTGGGAACCTCCAGGCCCGCTAGTTGTTATACAGCCACACACCCAAACAAACATCGACACAATAAACAAAAGCGCTCCATGAGTTAATCTCTTTTTCATAACCCTTCTCCTTTTTGAAAGATACATGATAATGGGATATCCATTATCCCTTGCCTCACCCCAACCTTCCATCGCTGGGAAGGGAGCAAATTTCACCCTTACCATAATTCTTACGAGATATCAGAAACTCTTCGTAATGTTTTTTGCATCCTCACCTCCCAGAACACCGCCCTTGGAGCCTGCCGAAGTGAGCTGCGGGTTGACCTGCTCCACTCGATGTAAGGTTTCCGGTGTCTTAATGAGGTCCTGCAATCTCAGAGGAGTCGCATCCACAAGAGATGCAGGCGGCATCTCCTCCATCTTGGCGATTACGGTATCCTGGGAGAGACCCGCTACTGCCTGGTAATTTATCTTCACTACGTTGCCATGCGCCGAAGAGAACTTGAAGCAGTTATTTCCCAATTTGCTGTTGAGCGGCTTGACGACGGTATCATTGATGAGTTTGCTGAAGTTGCTGCGTTTTCCGCTGAATTCGACTTCGTAAAGAGAGAATCCCGACTCATCAAAACTTCTGAAATCAACGTTGATGACTGGTCGAAGGCCTATGAATTCCTTCTTTAGCATCTCACCCATATCATAGCTGGGAAGCCCTACGACCTGCATCTGATACACCTGAGTCAATTGCAGCAGATGTTGATCGAAGAACTCCTTGGAAAACTCCGAACCAATCATTTGACCGACATCCTCAATAGCTGCATCCTCATCCGGCCAACTCTGTTTCTTGGGTATCTTGTTATTGAAATAAATTTCCTCGCCGGTGTTGCCATCGACACACTTTACACTCCATGAGGTCAGGACATATTTCTTTACGTTGATACCCGACGCCGCCAGTTTGGCGGAAAGCGTCTTGAATTTTGCTTCGCCCAAGATGGTGAAATCCACCGCCTTGGTCTGAGCTGCCGAAATAGCGACTTCACCTTGATTCGCCTTGAGACTACGCTCGGCAAATTCCGCCTTGAGTTTATCAGAAGTTTCCTCCGACCAGACACGATACCCGAAGCTTTTTATCCTTCCCTTGAGGATATTTTCGGCTACTGTGGAGCGAATTGGCTCTACCTCGGACCCCCTGTCCGCATCTCTTATCATGATGGCAACGGATATCTTTGGATCTCCATGCTCCTTGATAAGGCTTACTCTTCCCGCCCTGGACATCTGCTGCAGGGTGTCCTGGACCTGACCGACATAGACCTCTGCCTTGATGAGCATGTGTCCAAAGCCATCTTTTCCAACCCAAGGAGGGCTCTCCTTGACAATTTGTTTGATAAGTCCTTTGCTCTGGGTGAGTACCTTGTCACGGATGAGCTGATAATTCTCGGTGAGCGTAGAGCTTTCCACATACACCCCGACGGCCTTTTCCACGACCTGACGTTTTGCATCTTCGCGAAGGTCGTCAACCATCAGGCCTTTATCTTTTTGATACCTATCGGAGCTTGCATCCACCAATCCTTCGGCGGAAACGAGAATGGTCTGCGGATCACCTGCAAAAACAGGGTTTAGCATAACACACGCAACAATCAGCAGAAGAACTGTCAAATCAATCCTTTTGGCGCCACTGCTTACTCTCATGGTTTAACTCCTTCGATCAGTATAAAAACCCGATATTCAAACACATGCTGCCAGAAATACACACAACTGGCCCACTGCCCCAGACTTTAATCTTCTTTCCGTACTATACCGTGAACAGGGATAATTTGTGTTTTTGAACCCCAACCCTCCCCCGCTGGAGGGAGAGCAAATGGAAAGCTGAAGACATGGCTATTGACAATACACACGCTACTTGGCAGCGCCTTTTCTGCAAAAATCATTGTAGAGTTTCGCCACTATCTCATCAGCCTGTTCCTCTACGAGAGACTTGGCTGCAGAAATGGTATCCGCCCCCGCCCATGATTCGCTCTTGGCCGTCGCACCCGAAATAGTGCGACCTGAAGAACTGGTAAGTGTGAAGGCCATATCTACATATACTTCGTTGATGTTGAGTATGGAATTGACATGAGAACGGGAATTGATTATGCCGCGCAGAATAAAATTTGCACCTAAACGGCCGGCTGCGGACAAGGCCGCGTCGGGATCATTGTTCATGTATGCCTTTATTTCGGCTTCCGCTATACGTCGTGTGATATCTTCCTGATTGTAAGTACTCAGGCCAAGGTTTCTAAGGCGGCTGTTGATTACTTCGAAAAGTGTACTGTATTTCGATTGGCTGACCGATAATTGACCCTTCGAATGGCGTTCTGCGATCATGACAGCAATCTTCATGCCCTTCAAGGAAGCCCTGCAAGGCACGTCTGTCAGCTTATGAACCCTGCTGCTTTTGGCAGCCCGCTCTTTCGCATCGGTCTTCTCGTCATCCGCGAATGAAAAACAGAAGGCATTAGAACTGAACATAAATAGACAAACAAACAACACCCCCAACTTCTTCATCGTACCTCCTTCCAAAAGGAAAACCGGTTTCACCAGTTATCTTCAATTGGGGCAGATTCCCGTCCACGTTCGCAGGATGGAATTCACCGGTCGAAGATTTCGGTAATGACAACTCGGCACTGACAAAACAGGACACAGGGTGATAAGCAATTGTTTTTTGATGGTCTCTCCCTTTCTGAGTAACACTTCTCATGAGCGCGGTCAAGAACAGTTTGAGCTTCACTGTGCGATTGCTCAAACAGTCAAATTACATATGTAAACTGCGCCCAAATTATTGTACAAAACGAGGTCTGATCTACAAGCCTTTGCCTCTAAAAACGTCGCCAAGGTTTTCCGCAAGCGTCAACGGGCTGCCTTTAACGGCAATCCACAAGTCGGGCATTCCTGGAATCAGGATACCCATATCCGTGATCCCCAAAAGCATTGCTCCGGTCTTGGTGGCGCATTGCACAGCCTCTGAAATGGTATAGCCTGCTTCCCCAAAAAGCCTGAATTCTTCTCTGACGCTAATCCCGTGATGAACCCCAAGACTTCCGGCATCTGTTCCAAGTGCAACCGGAACGCCGAGTTCCCGGGCTATTCGAAGTTGATCCAGTTGGTGATCAAGATTCCGCTGGGCCGTGCAGGCTTCCCGGCTTGAAGGCATCAACAACGCTGAATACGCCCGCATGGTAAAGGTAGTTGGCACCCAGATAATCTGCTTGTCCCGCATTCGCGCAAGGTTTTCGGCTCCCATGAAAAAGCCATGCTCAATGGAATGGCATCCGGCTTCAATGGCAATTTGTACCGGCAGCTTGCCATTGGCATGAACCATAACTTTTAGTTGCCGGGACCCGGCTTCGCCAACGACCTGAGTGAGTTCCTTCAGGGAAAACTGCGGCAGGGTTTCCTTTCCAAAGCAAAGCAGGCTGTTGACCCCCGAATTAACCACTTTGATGTGATCGGGACGGGTATATCCCGGCAGGCTGGCTTCACTGCTTATGGCCTCTGCCAGTGTTTCGCCGGAAGCCGGCGATCTGCCTATCAGCTTTCCGTATCGCCCGCACTGATGCCAGGCTTTTCCGGCAACCTTGACATCAATGCCTGCATGACAGGCAGAACCCGTACCGACCGGTTTCTTTCTCCCATCATTCAAACTTAAACATTCCCGTTGATACCGCTGAACAAGTCCCTTGCCGTCTCCGCCATCTCTTACCGCCCCGACACCGCTGGAAAGATGCCCGGCTATATGGCTTGAGATAACAGATTTCAGCTCATCATACTCCGCTTCAAGCTGTCGTTTCCGTGCGGCAATGTCATCCGTGCCAGACATGAACAGGTGGACATGGCAATCCACCAGGCAGGGGAGCAGAGTATATTCCGAAAGATCCAGAAAATCCGATGGATTTTTACACGTTGCCTTCTGCACTGGTTCGATGGATTGGATGGTATGTTGATAAATGTGTATCAGCACATCTTTCTGAATGGGGCCGCCACAGCCATCAATCAACCAACCTGCGTGAATACATGATTTTTTTAACATATTTCCAGGGTTTGTTCAGGTGAATTCAGTGAAACTGCTGTTTCTTTTTCTTGACACATTCATCTTATATCACTATACCTCAGAAAAAAAAATCTTTACCATTAAAATACATCAGAAGGTGCTCCCATTCCACCATTGAGGGAGGATTCAAGTTCCTGCTGCTGAAAAATCGCACAGATTGATTTAAGATGAGGCATTGAGTTTGGGTAATAACAACGGGATGGATACACATATCCAGGATAAAGCCCAAGTGCGATTGAAAGGGGTGAAAGACGGTTTTTGGGTCACCTTGGACCCAACACTTCCGATAGGTTTTATTGAGGAGGAACTTACACGTCTCTTCAACCAGCTTCAGCATCTGGCATTCAATTCCCGTGTGGTTCTGGATATTGGCAAGACGGAAGGCCACCAGGAACTTATTGAAAGTATAGCTCTTTTTTTAAAAAACAAGTACAATGTTGAATCCGTATCAGTGCCTCAGCGGGAACATAACATGAATGAGGATAAGCCTCAAAAACTGGATATGTCCAATACCTGGCATCAACACCACACCGATGCATTAATTATTGCCGGAAGGGTGAGGTCTGGTCAAAAGATCATTGCCAGAAAGCATCTGGTTATTCTGGGTGATGTGAATCCCGGAAGTGAGCTTATTGCAGGAGGCGATATTCTGATCATGGGTAATCTCAGCGGGACTGCCTTGGCAGGACAACCGGATAACGAAGATGCCATTATTCTGGCCATCGGATTCAAGCCCATTCAGATCCAGATTGGGGGTGTCATTGCTGCGGGGCTACCAGTTACATCCGTTCATGCCCTTGAGTTCGCCCATGTTGAAAACGGTGGCATTGTTGTTGAGGATTATATTAAGACAAATCCATTCGGACGGCTTACGTGGCCGGTAGTTCGTTAAAGAGGTGTTCATTGGAAGGAAAAGTTATCGTCATTACGTCCGGAAAAGGCGGTGTTGGCAAAACGACTGCAACTGCCGCTATCGGTGCAGCTCTGGCTTTGGAAGGCAAGCAGGTTGCCGTGGTGGATATGGATATCGGCCTGCGGAATCTGGATGTGGTGATGGGTCTTGAAAATCGCATCGTATTTACTATCGTTGATGCGGTTAAGGGTAAATGCAAGGTTAAGCAGGCGGCCATAAAAGACAGGCGAATTGAAAATCTGCATCTGATTCCAGCATCTCAAAGCGACAACAAGGATGTCCTGAACCCGGATGACATGGTTCAATTCTGCAAGGAACTTCGGAAAGAATTTGATTTCGTGCTGCTGGACTGCCCTGCAGGCATCGAACGGGGCTTTGAAAATTCTGTTGCGCCTGCGGATGATGCTGTGGTGATCTGTACCCCTGAAATTTCTTCTGTCCGTGATGCAGACCGGGTCATCGGCCTGTTACATGCGCGATCCATTACGCCGAAGCTGATTGTCAACCGTATCGTTCCCGAAATGGTTGCAAGTGGGGATATGCTTAGTCATGATGATGTGGTGGAAGTACTGTCTATCGAGCTTTTGGGTCTGGTTCCGATGGACACCCAGGTTATCATATCGACCAATACGGGAGTCCCTCTGGTTCTGCAGAAAGATTCTGAAGCAGGCCAGGCATTCCGGCGCATTGCCATGCGACTGAATGGGCAAATAAATCTTCCCATAGAAATTCCGCAAACGCTCAAATCCTTCTGGAAACGAGTTGGCCTGAAAATTGGCATTGGTAAATAAGGTGATCCTATGTTTCAAGGATGGTTGAAAAAGCTGATGGACAAAGGCGACAGCAAAGATGTCGCCAAAAAACGGCTTCAGTTTGCACTGATATATGACAAGCTGGAAGTATCGGACGACATTCTGATCAGATTACATCAGGATATTGTGGATGTCATTTCCCGATATTTTGAAATTGACAAGGAAACCCTCAAAATTGACATTCGAAAATCAGAAGGCAAATCCGCCTTGGTCGTCAATACGCCAATATTATCCGCCAAACGACCTCGTCCGGTCTGACAGCCCAGACTAAGGAAGGATCACGGTAATTTTATTCTCCACTTTATGCAAAGGAAGGATGCCTTCGTAGAAAGTTCAAGATCAAGGCGAGCAAATCCTGAGGAGTGAG
>JBAXVB010000579.1:0-2887 GCA_037129415.1 Deltaproteobacteria bacterium | reverse complement strand
AGTGAGCATAATCCAGAAGGATTCAGGGTTGACAATTGAAAAAATCAACCCATAATATTGAAAAAATATCCATTTTGAATTTTTTATCACACTTTAACCCCTTTTTCAAACAGGAGATGACATGTCCTCTAAAAAAGAAACTTTGCAATTTAAAACTGAAGTCCAACAGCTTCTCAACCTTATCATCAACTCGCTGTATTCCAATAAAGATATCTTTCTCAGGGAGCTGGTGTCCAATGCTTCCGATGCCATTGACAAACTGCGATTCAAAGCACAGACAGAGCCTGATCTTCTTGGAGATGACACAGAATATAAAATAAAGATCGTTCCGGACGGCATCAAACAGACGATTGAAATCTCTGATAACGGCATTGGCATGACATATAACGAGGTGATGGAAAATATCGGCACCATTGCCAAAAGTGGCACATCGGCATTTCTTGAAGCAATTGCAGCAACCCATCAGCAGAACACATTGACCCCGGAATTGATTGGTCAGTTTGGGGTCGGGTTCTATAGCTCTTTTATCGTCTCTGAAAAGGTCAGCCTTCTGACGCGCGCAGCGGGAGAAGAAAAGGCCACCCTCTGGGAATCAACTGGTGATGGAAGTTATACCATCGAAGAGGCCACCAAACGGTCTCGCGGGACCCGAATCACCCTTCATTTAAAGAAAAAAGAAAAAGATGAGACGGATTTTACAGATGAATGGACCATCAGGCGCATTGTCAAACAGCACTCCGATTTTGTCAGTTATCCAATCGTAATGGATGTTGAAAAGGATGATCCCATTCCCGAAGCCGAACAGCTCTTAGACAAAGAAGGCAAGCCCGCTGGCAAAACCACCCGGAAAGTGATTCGCGAAGAAACCCTTAATACCATGAAGGCCATCTGGATCAAGGATAAAAAAGATGTCGCCCCGGAAGAATATGAAGAATTTTATAAACATATCAGCCATGACTGGAATCCGCCCCTTACCCAGCTTCACATGAAGTTTGAAGGCACCACCGAATACCATGCCCTGCTCTATATCCCTTCCCAGGTTCCTTTTGATCTATTCAATCCGGAACACAAACATGGCATCAACCTGTACTGCAAACGGGTGTTCATCATGGATGACTGCGAAGATCTCATGCCGGAATACTTCCGCTTTGTCAAAGGGGTTGTGGATGCGCCGGACCTAAATCTTAATGTCAGCCGCGAAATCCTGCAACAGGACAAACTCGTCAGAAATATTCGTAAAAATCTTGTAAAAAAGCTCATCGAGCTTCTTGGCAACATGGAAAAGGAAGTTTACGACAAATTCTACAATGAATTTGGATCCATTTTGAAAATCGGCATTCACATGGATTCGGAAAATCGGGATAAAATCGCCAAACTTGCCCGGTATCAGACCACCAAATCCGATGGCAAGCGGATATCTCTTTCCGAATATGTCGCCAACATGAAAGCCGAGCAGAAAGACATTTACTTTATCACCGGCGAAAATCTGACATCCCTTCTCAACAGCCCTCATCTGGAACAACTTAAAGAAAAGGATTTTGAAGTCATTTTGATGGCAGATCCCATTGATGAGTGGGTGGTCCAGTCTCTGACCGAGTTTGATGGAAAGCCGTTCAAGAGCGCAGAAAAAGGTGATCTGGATATTCAGAAAGTGGATGACAGCAAAAAAGAGGAGTTCAATGCTCTTTTCAGCTTTATCAAATCCAATCTGGAAAACAAGGTCAAAGAGGTTATGCCATCTACCCGGCTGAAGGACTCGGCTTCCTGCTTGTCCGGAAATACCTACGACATGAGCGCATACATGGAGAAGATTCTGAAGGCCACGGGCCAGAAATCCCCTGAAGTCAAACGGGTCCTGGAGCTGAACATGGATCATCCCCTGGTGGTCAAAATCAAGGCCATCTACGACAAGGAGCGAAGTGATCCTGTCCTGAAAGACTACAGCGATCTTCTCTATGATCTGGCCGTCATCGGTGAAGGTGGTAAACTGGAAAATCCGTCCCGGTTCACCAAAATGGTTGGTGACCTGATGTCCGGCGCGCTGAACGTTTAACCCGGTCAAATAGGGGCTGTCGGCGCCTGCCTACAAGCCCCTTATCTTTTACCATCAATGCTAAATGATGAATGGAAAAACATTCAACCTTAACCGCTCACTTTCATTCGTAATTCATAATTCATAATTTTTCAGGTGTATCTCTCCGTTTTCCAGCACAGCATAACTAAAATGCTGAATCCAGTCTCCAATATTGCAATAGATTTTGTCGTCCCAGTAATGAATTTCCGGATAATGGGTGTGGCCAAAAATAACGATATCCGGTCCTGCTTTCAGCATATTTTGGGCTACCTGACGGTATGCATTCCTCTCACTCTCCCGCGATCTGAAGTTGATTTGATCTCTGCTTGTCCGCGAAAACCTTTCTGCAATGGGAATGCCCCAATTGGGATGAAGCGTCTTGTAAATTCTCTGACACAATTGATTTCGCAGGATTTTTTTCAGAACCCTATATCCTCGATCTGAAGGCATCAGCCCGTCTCCATGACAGATATGAAGTTGTTTACCTTGAAGCCGTATATGATGGCATCCGGTTGGATGAACGAAAATACCGATAGTTTCTGATAAAAATTCCCCTATTGCAAAATCATGATTTCCCGCCAGATAATGAATTTCGACACCCTGTTTTTTCAGCCGTCTGAGTTCATACAACACATGAAAATAATCTGGACGAATAGCATGCGTGTATTCGATCCAGAAATCAAAAAAATCCCCCACAATGAATAGATACCTGACATTGTGGGTAATGCTTTCCAGAAAGGCAATCACCCTGGCCTCCCTTTCTTCGGCATCAGGGGTTTTCGCGCCCAGGTGAGCATCGGAAATAAAATAGGC
>JBAXVB010000578.1:0-2887 GCA_037129415.1 Deltaproteobacteria bacterium | reverse complement strand
TCGATGACGCTTCGATCGTTTGAATCACGGACCCACTGCAAGGCGGCATTTCCCCTGCCCTTGGGGGTAAAGCCGTAGTTGGCGCCATAATGCGTTAAATCCGTTGAACCAAGGACAATAATATTTAATCCCATTTTCTGCGCCGTGGCGGCCACGATATTTCCCATCTCTACCGATTTTGGAGAAGGCGGAGCCCCAATGGGGACAATTTTAACGTTGTTCCAAAAATATTTGATAAAGGGGAGCTGAACCTCAATGGTATTATCCGGAACATCATTATCGGATGCCTCGAACTCAAGCGAGGTATTCTGAGAAAGCTCCCGGGCAAAAGGTTCGTGAATGGCGATATTCCCCAAAGGGGTTTCCCAAGCCCCTTCTCTCATGATGGTAAAGGGTGCTTCCGGATATAAATGGGTTCCAAAAATCACCAGAGCATCCGGCGAAGGAACACTACTGCTCAGCAAACGAATTACATCGCAGGCAATATTTCCGGAATAATACCAACCGGCGTGAGGAACAATTCCACCGACAACCGGACAGGACGGGTCAGGCAACAGGCTTGAGTTTTTGATAAAATATTCAATTTCCTTCCGACACTCAGAATCTGTGCCGGAATACCATGTTCCGGATAGCTTCGCTCTTCTTGTTTTCATGAAGCATTACCTCCTTTCTTGACCTTTCTCATCAGGTTTACTATGTAAGATGGACTTTAGTCAAAATCGTTCTTACTGTTTATCACCTTTTAAAGGGGAAAAAATCAACGTTTTTATTTAATGGGTAAATTAATCAGGAGGCTGTTATGTGGGAATACACGGATAAAGTTAAAGATCATTTTCTCAATCCCAGAAATGTCGGGGAAATTGAGAATCCGGACGGAGTCGGAGAAGTCGGATCTCTGGCTTGCGGAGATGCCCTGACCCTGTATATAAAACTGGGCGATCAGAAGCGGATTACGGAAGCAAAATTCAAGACATTTGGTTGCGCCAGCGCCATTGCATCATCTTCCGCCCTGACCGAAATGCTGATCGGAAAGACGCTGGAAGAGGCCGAAACAATAACCAATGAAAACATTGCTGATTATCTGGGCGGGTTGCCAAAAGAAAAAATGCACTGCTCGGTCATGGGACGGGACGCCCTGGAAAAGGCGATCACCTGCTATCGCGGAAGTGCAGAAAAAAAGGTCGAAGGCAATATTGTCTGTGAATGTTTTGGCGTTACAGACATTCAAATTGAGCGGGCTGTCCGTGAAAATCATTTGATGACCATTGAGCAGGTCACGGATTATGTCAAGGCAGGCGGCGGATGCGGAAACTGCCATGAAAAGATTCAGGAGATCATCAATACGGTTCTGGGTAAAGAAATACCGGCCAGAAAAAAATCGCCGGTACTGACCAATCTCCAGAAAATAAAACTGATCGAACAAACCCTGGAACGCGAGATTAAACCGGCCTTGAATAAGGATGGCGGAGACATCGAGCTGATTGATGTTTCCGGAAACATCGTACAGGTCCGGCTCCGTGGCACATGCGCCACTTGCAAAAAATCACAGATTACGCTCAAGAATTATGTTGAAGCCAAACTTCGCGAACTGGTAACGCCCGAACTCGTGGTTGAGGAGGTAACCCTATGAATCCGCTTTATTTTGATAACAATGCTACCACACGGGTGGCCCCCGAAGTGGTTGAAGCAATGCTTCCCTATTTTACCGAAGACTATGGGAATCCTTCCAGCATGCATACTTTCGGTGGAGCTGTAGGACGCCATATTAATGATGCCAGGACAAAACTGGCAGATCTTTTGGGCGCCTCCCCTGAAGAAATCGTTTTCACCAGTTGCGGCTCGGAAAGCGACAACACCGCCATCATTGCGGCCCTTCGCTCCAACCCGGACAAAAAGCATATCATCACTTCCCGGGTCGAACATCCGGCGATAAAAAATTTGTGCGAATACCTTGCCAAAACCGGCTATCGGGTCACTTTCGTTCCGGTTGACAACAAGGGCCGGCTCGACATGGACTATCTGATTCGCCATCTAACCGATGATACCGCCATTGCCAGCTTCATGTGGGCCAACAACGAAACCGGCGTGATTTTTCCCATTGATGACATTGCCGGGATTCTGTCGGAAAGGGGCATTATTTTTCATACCGACGCTGTTCAGGCTGTTGGCAAGATCCCCATCGACGTCAAAAAAACCCGGATTGACATGTTGTCGCTCTCCGGCCACAAACTTCATGCACCAAAAGGCATCGGCGCACTGTATGTGAGAAAAGGCACCAAATTCTCTCCCTTTTTGATCGGCGGTCATCAGGAAAAAGGCAGACGGGGCGGCACTGAAAACGTGGCCTCCATTATCGGTCTTGGCAGGGCCAGCGATTTTGTGGTCGAGCGCATGACGGAAGAAAATACCCGCGTCAGGCTCCTCAGAGACAAACTGGAAACCCGGCTTGTCCAGAATATCCCCAATACCCTGGTCAATGGCGATACGGACAACCGGCTTCCCAACACCAGCAGCATCGCCTTTGAATTCGTGGAAGGAGAGTCCATTCTTTTGATGATGAATGAATTCGGCATTTGCGCATCTTCCGGCTCTGCTTGTACTTCCGGGTCGCTGGAACCATCTCATGTGCTTCGCGCCATGGGCGTTCCGTTTACCGCCGCGCACGGCACTATCCGTTTCAGCCTCAGCATCTACAATACTGAATCGGAAATTGATCTTATAGTTGAAAAGCTTCCGCCCATCATTGCACGTCTGAGATCCATGTCGCCATTCTGGAAAGGGAGCTGTGGCTGCTAATGAAAATCGCAATTGCGCAGATCAATCCGATTATTGGAGATTTTTCTCACAACTGCAATCGCATGATCAGTTGCTCGGAAAAGGCCAGAAC
>JBAXVB010000577.1:0-2891 GCA_037129415.1 Deltaproteobacteria bacterium | reverse complement strand
TTTCCTTTGTTTTATTTTTCGAAATACGGTCTTAGTTGTTCCATAGTAACAAACTTCCTAATGAAAGTTTCATGGAATAATATTATAAGAGTTTAAAATAATCAACCTTGCATCTCATTTTTATTGATATATTTCAACACAAAAAATAATTTTATTAATGTATGAATTTACCGAAATTAAGACAATATCTTTGATATGGCAGTCCATTTGAGATTATTTAACTGCTACTCGTTTATACAATTTATCGAGTAGTTGTTGCGCTCCGGCAGTATCTCTTACCCGAACAGCGCCAAAGACGAATTGACCTGCTTGCTCAACCACTACATTTCCATACAGCGGATCGCTTGCTTTCAGTGAAATCTGATGCTGCATCTGAGCAATTTGGACGTTTTTATCTGATGTTTTCAGATATTTGGCGTACTGATCAAATGCCTTTCGCGCCGCCGCCCTGGAATTTTCAAGCACCATGAAGACCTGAACCTGTTCATTATTCAGAACGGCATCAGCCACAATCCCCTTGCGCAAAAAATCATATCCAAGAAGGCTTTGAGCGATATAACGTATGCTCTTTCTCTCTATAGCCGGGATAATGAACGCCTCAAGTTCTTTGGGTCTGCTTTTGTTCTGCGGGAGTTTTTTAGAGATGGCCTGGGCGTATGCAAGGAATATGTCCGGGCCTGGATTCGTTGTTCCGCTTGCCTGGAGCCGCACAAAATATTTGTCCTGATAGAAAAGAAGTTGAGATGAAGAAGCCGTTCCTTCAGCACCTACATTTACATCCATATCATCTTTTCTTCGGTAATTTGCATACATTCCGAAAGCATCCAGCAGAGAGCCCATTTTATAAATATCGGCATCAAATGCTGCCTGCGGATTATTCTTGTTTACATATCTGGCAAAAGCAAGAGCCTGAAATCCGTATGGGAAATAGAGTTCTGATTCGCCATTGATGTGATCAAATAAAGTTTCTTTGTCAAATAGGGTTACTTTGCCATCCATAGGCCAGTCCACGATACATGCGGGAGTAGGCAACGCTTTGGCGATCTCGGTTTCAACAGCGTAACCCGGGATCGAAGCATGGAGCAACCATGTGATAATCAGCAGGGTGATTCTATATGTTTTCTGCATGTACCTTCCTCTAAGGCCGCTAAACCAGCAATTCTCTGGCTCTTACCATTTTTGCCCTGATATTGAGCCCATTGACACAGTGTGCAACGCAATTCGAACAGTCAAAGCATGCCAGGGCAGAAGCGGACGCAGGGATTTCACGGTAGGTAGCCAAGGCCAGTTCGTGGTTTCTGTAGCCTTCTGCATACATCAGCGAACGGTTGATCGTGCTGATTTCCACGCCGATTGGACATGTTCCTTCGCATTTTCCGCATAAATGACAGTAATAGGGTTTCACGGCGGCATCGTAACGTTTCAGGATGCGCTCGTCCGCAAGTTCAAAGGACATCCCCATTACGGAAATATCTTCCTTGAGCTGAGACAAATCTTTCATACCTGGAATTGCAGCAGTGATATTCGGGTTCCGCAGCGCCCATTTGAGTGCTGCCTGGTGGGGGCTGATCTTTCCCAATACCTCGGTTGCATACCCGCCTGCCATGGTTTTCATTGCAATGATACCTATATTCGCTTTGGCAGCCCGTTCTATCGCCGTAGTAATATCGTTGTCGCTTTTAAAATTGACGGACACAAGCGCTGTATCAAAGAATCGGTCAGGATCATCCACAAGAGCATTGAGTATTTCAGCTTGATTTTTATGTGTGGTGATACCGCAGAAGCGCACCTTGCCCTGTTCTTTCAATTTAATGAGCGCTTCACGTGTCTCCGGAATGAATATTCTCTCCTTGTCGGTAAGACTATGGAGCTGGATCACATCAATATAGTCTGTTTCAAGCGCCTTGAGGCTTGTTTCAACATCATTGATAATGTCCGCTTTTGACACTGAAGATGGTTGTGTCTTTGTCGCCACAAATATCTTATCTCGCCTGCCTTTCAATGCCTTGGATACAATCTCCTCGTTTTTTCCTCCCATATATTTTCTGGCTGTGTCCACATAGTTGACACCGTGATCAAAGGCGACTTTTATCACTTCGGGCTCAGGCGTCAGCATCGCCCCAAAGCTTACGACAGTGATTTTCAGTCCGGTTCGGCCTAAAGTCCGATATACAGGTGCTGGAAAGACAAATGGTTCTTCCGCAGAATAGTATTCCGCTGCTTTGGCAAGGGTATTTCTCCCAAGGAGGGCTGAAGTTGTCCCCAACACGCCGACTTTCAGAAACTCTCTCCTGTTCAATTCGGTGAATCTATCTCCTTTAACCATGGCAACCTCCTTTATTGATATAATGTTTCAGACAAGACCAAATCGGATGAAAATACAGCATTGCTTTGAATGTATGGGATTAGTTTCTTTTTAAGGATGATGGCAATGTACAAACATTCTGATTGTTGTTGAAAGAACCATTTTGGTTACTGTTAACACAAAACCTGTTGTAAATCAAAGTAATACCATACATGATTATCATCTTTTGCCAGGAAATCATCTCATAAACTTCCTTGACAGCACCCAAAACAGGTGCTAACTGAAAACTTTTAAAAAAGCGATTTCTTATCACCAAGTCTTACGGTGTAAAAGGGCTGAAGGCTGCGTTTGCCAGTTATGGTGAAATAGGTACTTGTGGGCGGACCGGATATATTATTGCGCGACGCTGAGCCGTTGCCCTGCGCATTTTCTAAAAGGGGAATCCAAGGCGATTTATAGCTGTTTATCTCAATTGCACGGGAAGAGACATAGGTGGGGTTTATTTTTACGAAATTCATTCACACAAGAGCGGCCATCGTTTCCAGGAGATATTCAGACTGGAGTCTTCGGTCAAAACTTACTGTCG
>JBAXVB010000576.1:0-2895 GCA_037129415.1 Deltaproteobacteria bacterium | reverse complement strand
GCTTCGGCAACCAGGGGTTTCGTGTGTTTGATGTGATAAACCCGTAGGCAGGCACCCATCTTTACGGTGAGTAAGGGCGACCGGCCGGTCGCCCCTACTTTTAAATCACGAAAGGCACGAAACCAGGTGTTGCCCGACTTCGGGTATGATGCGAGCCAGATGATGCCATTCATGACAAAAAACTCGCTTCCAACATATCCACCAGTTCATTCAGCAAAGAACCCCTGTTCGGCCGGACAGTTCGGTAAACATCGGCATTGGCGGCACGGCCGCGCATTGCTTAAAATGGTCTTTTTTACCGTCCAGACCTTCCCTCCGTACATATCGGAGCTGTTGCCGGTTGGGCCAACCAGTTTGCAATAATGTTTGTGCGCTCGGCAAGGGATTTCAACGAAGCATCGTTTTGTTGATGTTTCTTCAGGGTGTGTCCGTGTCGGCGCAGCACATCGACAAAGCGGCGCGGATAGCAGCAGTAAATTCTGGTGGAATCCATTGGAACTGAATACTGTGAAGAAATAATGGCCTTGGGAAGAAAAACCCGCTGCCAGAAAATCCAGATTTTGTCCCGGAGTCGCCCGCTTTCCAGAAGTTCCGCAAAAGGCGCAGGGATCGAGATGGCAAATCTTGCGTCGGTGAAAACCTGGGAGCGGGCGCTCTCAAGAACAGCTTCCGTCACATCCATGGATTGCAGCCTTCCCAGGATATCAGACGGAACATCTGCGCCCGCCAGTTCCTTCGCTAACTGCAGGGCCAGGTAAACGCCACGTTGCCAGCCCCAACGTTCCGCCCGCTCTGCCAGGGTCCGCCAGTCGAGGGTAGAACCAAAGCGAGCGATCGTTTCCGCAATATCACAGGAAGGCCGCAAACCAAAGGCGAACTGGTGGTGGTAGGAGGTATGCAGACAAAGGTGCAGCAACAAGTCTTCGGGCGAGAGAGTCAGCGCATCGCAGCCGGCAATGTGAACCGGCACGGAGTGCTCCCACAGGTCGCCTGGATCAATGCTATAGCTTTCATCTGGGCATGTCAGGTTCCAGTGGAGTTCAAAGGCTGCATGTCCTTTTTTGACCATGCGGGGCAGGTGATGAGCCGAGTAGACACTAATGAATATGCCAAAGGAACTAAAATCACGGACAAAGAAATACAATCGTTAGCTATCGAAAGAGATGCATTTCATGGTGAATGGAATTACACAATATTGCCGCGACAAATTGCTCATGTTATTATGTAATGCATCCTAAGGTCAGAAAAGCCTGCCATCGCTCCGACGAAAGATCCGTCAGCCGGGCAGCGTCAAATGCTGATTCATCTTTTTTCAAACAGTCAGTAAGAAGCCGAAAAAGCTCCCATTCCATTGTTTTCACGGATACTCCCTCGGAGCAATTTGAGTTATTAATTGCGTTTCTGTCGCATCTGCCGGGTCCAGGATGATTCGTAGCGCCCTTGGGCAGTTAGCAGTTCTTCGTGGCTACCGGATTCAACGATGCGACCCCTATCCATAACATGGATGACATCCGCCTGCAATGCTGTCGTGAAGCGGTGTGTGATGATCAGGGCGGACCGGCCGGCTACAAGCCTTCGAAAACGCAGCAGCCAGTCTGCTTCCGCCCAGGAATCCATGGCGCTGGTCGGCTCATCCAGGATGATTAATTCCGCTCTTCTCAGAAAGGCCCGCGCCAGAGCCAGTCGCTGCCACTCGCCGCCGCTAAGTTCAGAGCCGCCGAACCACTTTCCCAGCACGGCTTGATATGTGTCGGGCAGACGGCTGATCGGCGCATCCGCCCCTGCAGCCCTGGCTGCGGCAGATATCTGGTTCATGTCAGGGTTGTTGTCTATGTCGCCAAAAGCGATATTGTTGAAGACCGTGTCATGATAGTGTACCGGATCCTGAAAAAGCACGGTGATCCGCTGTCGAAGCGCCGGAAGAGAGATGTTTCTGATGTTAGTTCCGTCGATAAGCAGGCGGCCTTCTTCAGGATCATAAAAACGGCAGATGAGCTTGATCAGGGTTGTTTTACCAGCGCCGTTTTCACCCACCAGTGCGGTGATTTGTCCTGCCGGAATACGGAGGTTGAAGTGTTCCAGGGCGGGACGGGCTGTGCCGGGATAGCAAAAGGTGACATTTTCCAATTTCAGTACTTTTTGCAGACCGGGATGTGGAAGTGGTTTTTCTGGTGAACTGATCCTTGGCTTCAGGGCCAGAAATTCAAACAGGTTTTCCAAAAACATAATATTGCGGTAGATATCTCCGGCGCTGCCCAGAAGCGAACGCATCATGCGCTGACCCTGGTAAAAAGCCTGATAAAAAAGGGCGAGACCACCCAATCCAACTGCCCCCTTTAATGCCTGAAAACCCATCCAGGCCAGGGCGGCGGCCATGCTTGCCAGTCCGATGAGGGCTGTCGCAGCATGGGCTATGGCTTCGCTGCGGGCAAGCTGCACCTTCTCCCGGCGTAATCGCTTACTCAAATCACGGAAAAGCGCCCGGAAATGCGGTCCAAGACCAAATAGCCGCATCTCCGCCGCAGCTTCACGCTGGGTAAGCATCAAGTCATAATAGTTGGTTTTGCGAATGGACGTGGTGTTTTGAATCCGCCAGCGGTGAAAGCGGATCGTGTGGCGGAGAACGACCAGAAGGGCAGGCAAGGTACTGAACACCAGCAGGATAGGAATCCATATCCCGAAGGTCAGCAGGATGCCCCCCATGGCGACCAGAGTGATAAGGCATTGCATCAGTGTGCCGGCATTTTCTATGAGGGCTGCAGGGCGGCTGAGAGCGTCTGTCCGGGCGCGGTGCAGTTTGTCGTAGTAACCGGGATCATCGTAAAAGGAGAGATCAAGTTGCATGGCCTGTTCATGGATAAGCTCATGAACGTGGTCCTGCACCTGTTCGGCCTG
>JBAXVB010000575.1:0-2897 GCA_037129415.1 Deltaproteobacteria bacterium | reverse complement strand
ACCTATCTTGCAAATTTTACGCCATTTTTCCATCATTTATTTTGATCATTCTCAAGGGCTGGCGGAAGAGTTCATTTGCCGCGCCCCGGAGTATTCTCCCCATTCTTTTGTTTTTGACCTTGTTCCTTCACAATCACCGAACTTCCGTCGTAGCCAGCAGGTCGCCGCGCTTTACGCTCTGCCCTTCAAGAAAGTGAACTTCCATCAACTGTCCGTCAACCCGTGATTTTACATTGACGGTGCTAATCCTAAAACAATCGTAATATAAATAGCAAATTCCAATAAAAAGAACTTGTTTGCTCTACTTTCAATGTGTTATAATAGATAACTATAACTTAGACAAATAACCGAAAGGAGCGTTTCAAGTGCGAAAAGATACACAAAAAAAAATAGACAAACGTAAGAGAAAACTTCAGGAAAAGCTCAAGAAAAGAAACTGGCAAGATCAACCTTGTCCTATGCTTAGTGGTCGCAATATTCACTACGACTTTGACGGTCGCTATAGCGGGATTTCCTGTGGCGGCATCGGGATCATTCTCCAGATGGTCCAAAGCTTAGGACTGACTGAGGAAATCAACAGCAAACTCGATCTGCTGAAGCGCCATCTCCCCTACCATGAATCCGATCACATTCTGAACATCGTTTTCAATATTCTTGCAGGCGGTACCTGTCTGGAGGATATTGAATTGTTGCGAAACAATGAGCCATACATAGATGCGTTGGGAGCTCAAATCATTCCTGATCCGACCACTGCGGGAGATTTTCTGCGGCGATTTAATCGGGAGAATATTATCATGTTTATGGATCTCGTAAACAATATTCGTAAGAATATCTGGCTTAAGCAATCTCAAAGTTTTAAAAAAGAGGCCATTATCAATGTTGATGGCACCATTGTCCCAACCACTGGCGAGTGCAAAGGGGGAATGGATATCTCTTACAATAAGCTATGGGGCTATCATCCCCTCGTTATCTCATTGGCCAGTACAAGAGAGGCCCTCTATATTGTCAATCGACCCGGCAATGTTCCATCTCATGCAGATTCAGCCTTATGGATCGATAAAGCGATAGATCTGGTATCGGATGTTTTTAAAATTGTATACTTGCGTGGGGATACTGATTACTATCTGACAATCAATTTTGACCGTTGGTCTGAACGCTGTATTTTTGTATTCGGCGTGGATGCCAGGGAAAATATGATTAGAATTGCTGACAGTATCTCCGAATCACAATGGAAACTCTTTGAAAGAGAAGCGAAATACACCATCACAACCAAAGAGCGTGAACATCCGCTAAATGTCAAAGATCAAGTGATCGAAGATCGTGGATTCAAAAAAATCGAGACCGAAGCCGAGTATCTGGCCGAGTTTCCCTACCAGCCCAAAAAATGCAACAAGACCTATCGGGTAATCGTTCTGAAAAAAAAGATTAAGATCACGCGTGGTGGAGTTGTTTTAGACAACGTAATCCGCTATTTTTTCTATATCACCAATGATGAGATTCGTTCCGCCAGTGAGGTCCTCGAATTTTACCGAGACCGAGCTGACCACGAAAACGATATCGCACAGTTGAAGAATGGTACAAGGGCACTTCACGCACCCTCTAACAATTTAATTTCCAATTGGGCATATATGGTCATCGCCTCCCTGGCCTGGACCCTGAAAGCCTGGTATGGACTGCTCATGCCTTATCAACCTTTGGGCAAGACCATTGTGCGAATGGAATTCAAAAGGTTTGTAAATACCTTTATCAACATTCCCTGCCTGATCATAAAGACCGGTCGTAAAATCTGTTACCGGTTTATTGGCTACAACGATAAGATTAAGAGTATGCTTAATTTTTTCGAAATGCTCAAAAGCTTTGCTTTTACATAAACAAACATTCCTGGGCAGCCTTTTGCACAATGCAACCGTGAGCTCATTATAACCCCAAACTAAAGGATGCTATAAAATTCAAAAAAACTACAATTTGAAAAAAAGTAACTAAAAACATAGGAGTAGTGCGCCTAATTTGTTAGCCAAAATTTATTTTGATAAGGATTAGAGGAATTGGCGTTAGAAAATTCATCTCCTATTACAAATACGCTTGTTTTAGGGCTAATCGGAATAACCGAGCCAAGTCCTGAGATATAAACACTGACATCCGCCTTTCTTGCCAGAGCAACTGACACCGGTATGCCGGGTAGTTTGGGTTTTGTTCCCAATTCGGCAGCGGGGACTCTTTTGCTTTGGAACAGGTAAACCCCCAAAGCAAGGATGACCACTGGTATCACTACGAGCCACCAGGCATGATGCTGTTCTTTTGTGGCTCTATCGGGTTCTGATGCGTCTGGGGTGTTGGGTTCCGAAGTTGGGTCTGTTGTCATGAATTTCCCGCTTTTGATTTTGATTTCAATAGATGTTGGTGGACTTCAGTGAGACACCCCGGTCTTGGCCTGATTATACTGTTGATGTAACGTCTGCAATTGAAGCAGGCTTTCAGCACTCACTCGCAAGTATCCTTTTCGTCTGAATCGCTGTTGTGACTCATTTTGCCTTGAGTACGATGCTCCTTGAGTCTTTCGCGAAGTGCATCGAGCTTTTTCTGCTGCTCAGGGGAAAGCTCGGCCTTCATGACATCAATGCTCTGTTGGATGATCCGCTCTCGATCGGGTCTGATGCGATCCCGGAAGGCCAACAGCTCCCGGTGTGTTCGGCAGACTATCTCCTCAATCCGCTTTCTTTGGGTGTCACTAAGCTCCAGTTCCCGGTCGAGTTTTCTTACTATAGACTTGGGAACTCTGGGGTGTTCCCTGCTGAGGTTCTCGATAGCCTTGTCCTCGACAATTCGCCATGACGCCAGCACCCCCAGGAATACACCCGAGCAAAACAGGGCAAACAGCCCGCCCCACAGTTTAAACT
>JBAXVB010000574.1:0-2897 GCA_037129415.1 Deltaproteobacteria bacterium | reverse complement strand
TTGCGGCAAAATCGTGCGGAAACAGCTCCGTCATGGCCTTACCGACCATTTCGCAGCCCGGAATGCCGATCATCTGCCCAAAATTGTCACTGGCCTGCAGTACAATGCTCTGGTTGGGAGTCACCTCTTTGATGTAGATGTAAATCGGCGAGTGACGAAAAAATAGCGAGAATAACTCATTGCTTGCTCGCAGCAATTCCTCCGCGCGCCTGCGCGTAGTGATGTCGCTCATCACAGTGCTGTAAACAGATGGTTCGCCTACAGCGCCATGCGCGGCGGATGTCGCCAGATGCGTCCAGAATGCTGTACCATGTGTGGCGGATGTCGCCAGATGCGTCCAGAATACCGTTCCGTCGTTTTTCAGCATCCGCAGTTCGCACTCCTGCAGTTCACCGGTCTCAATGAGTTGTTTGCGATGCTGGTACCAGATATCTTTGTCATCAGGATGGATGAACCGGGTTAGCGGCTGCTTGATCAGCGCGCCCCTGGCCACGCCCAGCAGGGCAGTGGCGGTGAGGTTGGCTTCCCCGATCAGCCCCTTTTCGGAGAGAGTGCAATAGCCCACCGGCGCCATGTCGTAGAGATCAAAATAGCGCGCCCGCGCTGCATTCAGCTCCACCTGCGCCAGGCACAATTCATTGTTGATCTCTTTGAGCTGTCGGTCGAGCGAGTGTTTGTAGAATGCTATCTCGATGGTGGCCGTCAGTTCCCGCAAGGACACGGGCTTGATCAGATAGCCGTAAGGCGCAATAGTTTTGGCCCGTTGGAGCAAAGGGTCCTGGGAGAAACCAGTCAGGAAAACGATGGGTATATCGGCCACCGAGCAGATACGTCCGGCGGCGGTGATACCATCCATCTCCCCGGCTAATTGGATGTCCATTAAAATCAAATCAGGCAAAATCAAATCGGGCCGCACGGCAGCCACGGCAGCCACGGCAGCCACGGCGGCAATTGCCTCCTCCCCCGTAGCCATCGGCTCCGGCACGCTGTAACCCAGCTCAATCAGCATATTCCGCAATTGGACAGCAAGAATCCCGTCGTCTTCAACAATCAGTATGGTTTTATTTTCCACGAAACCTCCCTTGGGATGATGAATTTCTCATTCATTATTCATATATACATGCAATTTTGGGCACAAACCGCAGCCGAAACCTGGTCCCACCGGTATAATCCACTTCGATCTTGCCCTGGAGCTGGTGTTGGCCGAGCATTTTGACCAGCAGCAGGCCCATGGTTTTTGTTTTCGTCCAGTCCAGACCGTCGGGCAACCCTACGCCGTTGTCGGACACGGTCAGTGTGTAGGCGGCGCCATCCCATTCCGCCGAGACGGCGATTTCGCAGCCGGAGGTCCCGGAGCAGGTTTGCCCAGCCGGGAAAGCGTATTTGAAGGCGTTGGTTACCAGCTCAGTTAACAGCAGTCCGCAGGGGACGGCGCTGTCAAGACCCATCTTGACACCATCTGCTGCCACGCTGACCTGGATGTTTCCAGAGCGATGATATGACGAACGCAGGTGAGCGGTCAATACGTTGAGGTAATCCTGAAAATCAATCCGGGCGAAGTTCTCGGACCGGTAGAGCTGCTCGTGGACCAGCGACATGGACCTGATCCTGTTGCTCAGCTCCGTCATTGCGGCTCTGGTCGGCTCGTCAACTATCTTCTGCCCTTGCAGGTCAATCAGCCCCATGATGGCGGCCAAATTGTTTTTAACCCGGTGATGGACTTCTTTTAGCAGCACATCTTTCTCCTCCAGCGAGGCCCGCAACGCCTTATCTGATTTTCGCAGCGCTTCCGTCTGCCGCTCCAGTTCGTCGTGTGTCCGTTGCAGCACCGCCTCCGCCAGCTTGCGATTCGTGATGTCGCTCATCACGAATCGCCATACGGGAATGCCGTCGGCGTTCTGTGCTTCGGTCGATTCCAGATGCGCCCAGAATGCTGTTCCGTCGTTTTTCACCATTCGCAGATCGGATGCCTGCGGTTTACCGGTATCAAAGAGATGTTTGCGGTGCAGGTAGTAGAGATCCTGGTCCTCGTTGAAGATGAACCGGGAGAGTTGCTGATTGACCAGCTCGGCCTGGGCCAAGCCAAGCAGTGTGGCGGCGGTGAGGTTGGCTTCCAGTATCCGCCCCTTTTCGCTGAGGGTGCATAAGCCCACCGGCGCCATGTTGTAGAGATCGAAATAGCGCGCCCGAGTGACATTTATTTCAACCTGAGCCAAGCGCAATTCATTGCACTGCATCTCCAGCTCTATTTGATGCACGCGCAGCTCATGGAGCGTCTGCCGGGTTTCTTCGAGAGACAGAGATTGGGGATTTTCCAGCGTCAATGCCGCATTTTCCCGATCGATTTCTTCGGCCTGCCGGCGCAATGCCGTTCCTGCCTGCACCTGGCTCAGTCGAAGTGAATTTGCTTGCGATACATCTGTCATATCCGCCGAAAAAGGGGCGGCCTGTTCGGGTCGGTTATTCTTGATAGTCATTGTGCATCTCCCTGGTTGGGGGGGGGGGGGTAGATTTCAGATGGCCCGTTCTCGCTGATCCTGGGCCAGGGAGCGCAAGAAGAAATCAATCGGCAGGCGCTGCCCGCGTGGAGCGGAAGGCTCCATCAGTTGGAGTGTGCCATTTAAAAACGCCATGTCGCGGTTGGGCGGGATGCCATCGGGCAATAGTAAGGGCGAATACAAGATTCGCCCCTACGAAATAAACCCAACCGGCCGAAACGATGATCAAGGCCATATATTTTTTGTTGGAAATCGTCTTAATGGGCTGTCGCAGATGCGTGAAAGCAATATTGTCGTGTAAATACAGTAAGTTACATTGGGGGGGGGGGGTAGTTACTGCCACTGTGCGGAGATGTCTATTCAAAAATCTGTGCTTATCATGGATTCCATTAAACATTA
>JBAXVB010000573.1:0-2904 GCA_037129415.1 Deltaproteobacteria bacterium | reverse complement strand
GCCGTCTGCATTCGCGTTCGAATCAGACTTACCCTGCCTGGAGTTCCAAGGGGGATGTCCTCGACAACTTCCAAAATCACACATACGGCATCTTCCAGGAGATGACCGGTTTCCGTTTCAAACACAAACCCTCTGGAGAACACTTCGGGACCATAGATTACAATGCCGGTTGCCTCGTCAAATGCCATCGTGACTCCAACAATTCCATCTTCGGACAAAACCCGCCTTTCCTTCAGAACGCTTTTGCCCACATCCCCGATCCCTTTTCCGTCAATCAGAATCCTGCCGGTATCCACACGTTCCTGAAGTCGGGCGTCACCATCGAATTCAATGCTCTGGCCGTTTTCAACCAGAAAGATATTCTCCTTGGCTATACCCATATCCATGGCCAGACGGGCATGAAGCACAAGGTGCCGGTATTCCCCATGTATAGGCACGAAATACCTGGGCCGGGTCAACTGGATCATTAGCTTCAGCTCTTCCTGAAATGCATGGCCGGACACATGAATATTGGATATTTTTTCATAAATGACATTGGCGCCTTGCCGAAACAGGTTGTTGATGATCTTGGCAATGGCCCGTTCATTTCCCGGAATGAACTTTGATGACAGAATAACCGTATCATCCTGCTTGATCTTGATCTTTTTATGAATACCGCCTGCCATTCTGGCCAGGGCGGACATGGGCTCTCCCTGACTGCCGGTGGTCACGATGACAATTTCATGGTCCGGATAGTTGTTGATCTGGTTGATAAAAATCTCCATCCCTTCCGGAATGGTAAGATATCCCAGGCTCTTGGCGATATGAACGCTGATTTCAATGCTTTTCCCGTTAAATGCGATTTTTCGCCCTCTGAATGCCGCAATATCAACAATCTGCTGAATCCGAACAATGCTGGATGCAAACAAGGCAACGACAATCCGCCCCTTGCTCTGCTGAGCAATGCCTGCCAGATTATCGCCGATCTCCCTGTCCGATGCCGTATATCCCCTTTTTTCAACATTGGTGGAATCGGAAAGCAGGGCCAGAACACCCTCATGACCACACTGCGCGAACCGCGCCACATCAGTATTCATGCCAGCCAAAAGATCTCTTGGCGCAGAATGGCTGATCTTGAAATCACCGGTATGAACGACCAGCCCGAAAGGCGTGTAAATGGCAAGTCCGACGCAATCCACAACGCTGTGGTTGACGCGAATGAATTCAATTTCAAAAACGCCAAGCCTGACTTTATCACCGGGAGCAACACTTTGAAGGGTCGAGTATTGGAGAATACCAAACTCCTCAAGCCTGTGACGGACCATGCCAAGGGTAAACGGTGTGCCAAACACCGGCGCATTGATCTCTTTCAGAAGGTAAGAAAGCGCTCCGATATGATCTTCATGCCCATGGGTCAATACTATTCCCGCCAGTTTGGAACGGTTCTGTCTCAGATAGTCCATGTCTGGAATTACAAAATCCACGCCCAGCATGTGGTCTTCGGGAAACATCAATCCGGCATCCACAACAAAGAGGGAATCGTCGCACTCAAAGACCATCATGTTAAGGCCAATTTCACCCAATCCGCCAAGGGGAATGATCTTCAGGCTCATAATTCAACTTTTCCTTTCGCGAAATTATCCACAATAACCATCCGAACCCGTTCCAACAGATCGTCCTTGGTTCTCCTGGAATAATCCTTTGTTTCAATGGGCTCCATAATTTCCACAGTTACGTTTCCAGGCCGGATCATAAGTCCGTTTTTGGACATGATCCGCCATGTTCCATGAATGACGACCGGAACAATCGGCACACCGGATTCAACCGCCAGAACAAAACCGCCTTTCTTGAACCCCTTGATGGATTGATCCCGGCTGCGCGTGCCTTCCGGAAAGATGAGAACAGATCTGCCATTTCTAATGATCTGCGCCGCTCTGGCCAGACTTTCAAAGGCAGACCTCCGATTGGAACGATCAATGCTGATATACCCAGCTCTTTTCATGGCAAACCCAAAAAGCGGTATGCGAAACAGCTCCGACTTGGCCAACCACCTGAACTGCACCTTCAAGTGCGCCAGAATTACCGGAATATCAAAATTGCTTAAATGATTGGGCATGAAAATATATGCCTTATCAGGATCAATTCTGGAAAAGCCTTTTACGGTGACATGAGTTCGACTGGCGAAAAGAATGGATTTGCCCCACGCTCTGGCAACGATATGGGGAAGAATTCCTTTTTTGTCAAAAAAAGAAACCACGATGGCCGCAGTACCAAAAATGATGGTGACCACGACGCCCCATACCATGATGAACGCAGTGCAAAGATAATGAATCAGATATGAAACTCTCATTAATCACTTTCAAATTTGAGTTGACAGCGGCGGGAAGCAGGGGGATTAACGGAAATTTGCCAGAATATCTTCAAGCGGATGGTCGGATTCAAATTGCGCCAGGATATCTTTATGCCAGTTGATCGCAAATGTCGTCAATGGTCTGAATCAGCCAGTTTCGTTGAGCAAGTGAAGCATAACGCATGCAATCGCACCGGACATGGCTCAGGGTTCGCACAAGCAGTTCACACGACAGTGCAGACTGGCTGAGTTCCAAAGCAAAATACAACGGCTGACAGTCCGCATGTTCAGCCTGATTTCCCTCCAGCATTTCCTGCGGCAGGATCAACCAGTAAATATCAGGAATGCCCGACAGCCTGAGGTTCATATCCAGGTATGCCTTGATTTTGAAATAGTCATTCGGTCTTAACTGATCAATAACATATTGTTTCATAGACTGAATTTATCACAATTTAAAATGCTGCGCAAGGGGGGACTGCCAGTTCGTGCAAACATCCTTGACCTCGGAGCCATGATTGTACTATTAAAACAAAATGTCTTCCATTCCTATAGCTAAAATGATTCCACCCTTTGAA
>JBAXVB010000572.1:0-2910 GCA_037129415.1 Deltaproteobacteria bacterium | reverse complement strand
CGTTTCAGTATTTTTCCGGTAGGGGTTTTCGGTAGCGCATCCATCAGCACGATTTTCTTGGGGACCTTGAATGGCGCCAGCTCCTTTTTGCAGCGGTCAATGATTTCCTGCTCGGTTATTTTTTCACCGCGCCTGACTACGACAAAAGCAGTGACCGCTTCAACCCATGAGGGATGGTTGATACCCACCACCGCCACTTCCTCGACTCGGCTGTCCTGGTATATCACTTCTTCCACCTCGCGTGTGGAGACGTTTTCCCCGCCGGTTTTTATCATGTCCTTTTTACGATCCACGACTGCAATATATCGATCAGCATCCAGAACGCCTATATCTCCGGAATGAAACCATCCGCCTTTCATGGCTTCTTCGGTTTTCTGGGGTTCCTTGAAGTACATCATCAGGGCATGTGGGCCTCTGCCGCAGATCTCCCCGGGAACGCCAATATCGGTGACCGGAAGGCTTTCTTCATTTTCCAGGCGGGTTTCCATGTTCAATCCAGCCATACCGGCTGATCCCAGTTTGGTCATGGCGTCCTTGGCTTTTAAAATCGTGTGATACGGAGCCAGCTCGGTCTGTCCATAATAATTATAGACCTTGCTTCCCGGCAGACGTTGCATCATTTCCTTCAGAACTTCGACGGGCATGATGGATGCGCCATAATAGCATTTTTTCAAACTGGACAAATCATATTTGCCAAAATCGGGATGGCGCAGCAACCCGATCCATACCGTAGGAGGGGCGAAAAACACGGTTGCCTTGTAATCAGCAATGGTTTTAAGGATTTTATTGATTTCAGGCGACAACAGGATATTGGTAGCGCCAATCCAGAACATGGGATTTAAAAACACGTCCCGTTGGGCGCAGTGGAAAATGGGAAGGGCGTTCACACTGATATCATCCGATTCGTATCCGCCATCGACAATGGCGCCCATGTACTGGGCCATCAGGGCCTGGTTGCTGATGATAACGCCTTTGGGAAGGGCTTCGGTGCCGCTGGTATAAGTCATTTGGCAGGGATCGTCGATATTCAGGACAGTGTCCGGCTCGGTTGCAGGAAAGGACTGGTACCAGGTGTCAAAATCCCTGAACCTGTCGCTAACAGGCGGTTTTCCTGCACCCTGGGTGGACCAGATCAGGGTTTTTACGGTTGGCATGTCATCCAGAACATCTTTAACCAGATCGTAAAGCGCATCTTCCACGATAAAAACCGTGCTTTCGGAATGATTGATGCAATAGGTGATGTCTTTTCCGCGCAGCAGATAATTTATAGCCAGATAGACGGCTCCGGCCTTGCAGCATCCAAACCAGGTCAGCGCATGGTGGATCGTGTTGTGGGCCAGAATCGCCACTCGGTCGTATTTTTGAACCCCAAGCCCCAAAAGAGCGTTGGCCACGCGGTTGGACTGGTCTTCGAGTTCGGAATAGGTAAGGCTTTGATCCCCAAAAATCAGGGCTTTTTTGTCCGGATAGTGATACCGGCTTCTGCGGATCATGTCTGCGATGACCCATCGATTGACCTTGTTGTATCGGTTCTTTAAAAATTCGATGGTGTCTTTGTTGACGACGTTGTAACGGACCGTTTCTTCCCCGGTCAAAGGCGTGTTCTTCCAGTCGGACATGTTTGCCTCCCAATGTTTCATAGTATTCGTGTTATTCGTGGCGCTTTTTTCACAGATATGGATCATACTCAAAGTAGTGGCGAATAATCATTCGCCACTACCTGAACATCAATAATGACCGCTGACTGTGAACGGTGAACGGTGAACGGATTTAAAGCATTTCAATGGCGCAGGCCATGGACACGCCGCCCCCGCCGCAGAGGGTGGCAAGGCCCAGCGTGTTGCCGCGTTTTTTCATGGCATGAATCAGGGTGACCATGATTCTGGCACCGGTGGCGCCCACGGGATGACCCAGTCCGATGCCCGAGCCATTGATGTTGGTAATCTCCCGGTTTAAACCCAGCTCTTTTTCGCAGCCAATGTACTGGGATGCAAAGGCTTCGTTGACCTCAATCAGTTCAAAATCCCCGATTTTATGTCCGCTTTTTTCAAGAAGGCTTCTAACTGCCGGAACCGGGGACAGACCCATGATCGCCGGATGGCAACCCCCTCTTGAGGTGGCTTTGATTCTGGCTATGGGGGTTAGTCCCAGCTCCCTGGCTTTTTCAGCCGACATGATGATCATGGCGGCTGATCCATCATTGAGACCGCTGGAATTGCCGGCCGTAACCTTGCCGGTTTTGGGAATGAATCCGGGAGGCAGTTTCTGAAGTTGTTCAAGGGTAAGGCCAGGACGGAAATGCTCGTCCTTGTCAAAAATAATCGGCGATTTTTTTCTTTGGGGAACTTCAACTGGAACAATTTCTTCCCTGAAAGAGCCGTCGAGCGTGGCCCGTTCTGCATTGTTGTGACTTCTGAGCGCCACCTCATCCATTTCCTCGCGGCTGATGTTGTGAAGATGGGCCACAAATTCAGCAGTTTGCCCCATAATATAGGGTTTTCCGGCAAAGAATTTGGCCGGAGCCTCTTCCAGATTCAGTGGAGCTGTGGCATCCAGGGGAAGAAGGTGGGAACCGCAATGCAGGGCGTGGATCATGGCATCGACAAATTGCTGATCCTGAAGCCGACATCCCCACCGAGCTCCCGGAACCGTGTATGGAACGCCGGACATGTGTTCGACGCCTCCGGCCAGAATGACATCGGCCATGCCAGCCTGGATCATGGCCATGCCCGAAACCACAGCTTCCATTCCGGAAATGCAGACCCGATTGACGGTGGCGGCCGTCACCGTTTCCGGAATACCGGCCATCAGAGCCGCCACCCGTGTTATGTTCAGGGTATCGTGATGTTCCATACAGCACCCATAACGCACATCATCAATCAGGGCAGGATCAATATTCGCCCGTCTGAC
>JBAXVB010000571.1:0-2912 GCA_037129415.1 Deltaproteobacteria bacterium | reverse complement strand
GAACACACAATTTGATTCGATTGCGGCAGTTGTGTGAGGATGCTCTGGGTTCTGGGTTGAGAATAGATGATGCATTGAGCTTTTTGAATGACATTTACCTGATCAGATGCGGCAAAAATGTCCCGGCCATGATGGATTCAATGATCTGCTGTTGTTGATCTGATGTTAGAAACTCCTGCGTGAGGCAACGAAATTTTGCCTCCAGTTCCGCCTGGGTCATGGGATTGGCGGGATCGCCGCGTGGATCAGTCACGGTTTTTTCGATGTTTCCCGTGGCTGTTTCCACGATCACGCGGGCCGGTGTTTGGCGGGGAAAGAGATCAGTCAGGCCGGTGTCCTGGATCAGTGTCACGCGGCGGGCGAAATTTTCTATTTCTGCATTATGAAGACTATCCACTGCAAGCGGCAGCAGTGCGGCCGCGCCTTTTACGGCAGCCACGGCAGAAGGGAATGCTGTACTGAGCCGCCTCCAAGCTGGAAGGGTCCGGGTAATTATTGAGCCTAAGAGCACGTTCAAAGGTTTCGACCGTTACCCGGCAAACGGCCTCCGCAGTCAAGTCATTTTCCTTCAGGATCGACACCAGGGTGTCGATTGCAGCATGGCTCCATCGGCAACTGGAATAGGGCTTGAAATAGATGTGTTCGATGGCCATGGCACCTGCCTGCATGGCCGTGATCTGATCTGAATGGAAGTATTCTGGATGATCCAGAATATCCAGCGGACCCGTAAACCCCTCCCGAGCCAGATCCACCGCCACAATGCCCAGCATGGTAGCCCAGGGAATGCCTTCCTTGACATGGTTGCCCATCACCTGGGAATAGCCGGAAGCGGCCAGATCAGGAACCTGGGAACCAGCAATTGCCAGGGCCTGGGAAAGAGCCATAGCCGACAATTTGTGTAGTCGGCCAGCCGCAGCCGCTGCCCCGTAGGCGCACCACCTTCCAGTGGACAGGGTTTGAAGTCTGGAAAAATCACGGGCCGCAGCCACCCGGCAGGCAATTTCATAGCCGACTATAATAGCGGCCATAATTTCCTCCTCGGATGCCCCGACTTCCTGGGCTACGGCAAATACGGCCGGGATGATGGATGCACCTGGATGGCCGGCCGCACCACGATGGCCATCGTCCAGATCCAGTGCGCTGGCGGATGCGGCATTCGCCAGGGCCGCGGCTGATGCGGCCATTCTGTCGCAGGTGAACCAGATCAAGGACTTCCCAGACCTGAAATTCTTCCGGGCCATGTGATGTATGGCAATGGCGGATGCTGACCTGTGGCCTGCCCAGGCAGAGCCCAGAATATCCAGAACGCAACGTTTCAAAGATGTTTTGGCCGCATCAGAAATATCTTCAGGCCGAAGCGAAAGTGCAAACTCGGCCAGTCTTTGGGTTGTATTCATGTCAGTTTATTCGGTTCATATACTGATTAGGCCATTTCCTCTTCCCGCTTCACCACCTGAATGTTTCTGTGCTGAAGTTCTTCCAGCACCCGGCCGCCGGGAACATCGGAAATGGGGAAGAGTACGCCGGGCTGGTTCACCTCTCCAGACAGGATGAGCTGGGCCGCAATGCTATCGGTAAACCCAACGGTCCGGTTCATGGCAAAGAGACCGGTCTCAATATCCCGGTAGTCTATGACTTCATAGGTAATCTTTTGGCGTAATCCCTGCTTCAAACCCCAGACTTCGATCCGAAGAACCGCTACATCCCGTTCACCATCTTTATACTGAAGCCGAGGGGTCAGATGCTCGACCAGAAATTTCAGGGGTTCATCTTCAAGAAAGCCCATGTCCGCCATTACCCGCCAGTAGGCGCTGTGTCCGGGCCAGCGGGCAGCATAACGCCCCATGTCCTTAAGGCTCGGTCCCAGGCCAAAGCGGTCGATGAATTCAATGGCATCGCCATTGGGATACGCTTCCATATCGCCGACCCCCGGAATATGGATCAGATGGATATTCTCCTCGCGGAAAATCTTGGCACCGGCAATATCAACGGGTTGACCGTCCTTCAACAGTCGAGCCGGCCTGCGGTAGGCATTCAGCACGCCTTCAAGGGTCCAGGTAATCTTGTATTTCAGAGCATTGCACCCGGATAATTCGGGTACGCCCAATCCATAGCTGTTCATACCTTGAACTTCATCCAAATCGGCCACGGCCAGCTTGCCCAGGATCAGATCAATACCTGGATCAAACCCCATCTCCGGCAGAATTGTAACACCGTGCTCTTTGGCAAGTCCGTCCAGATTTGGCGAGCATGTCTATAGCGTGTTCCAGGGCCGCTGACCGGCTGTGATCCCCATGAATGCGAAAGACTTCCATAATTGGTTACCCACGGTAAAAACGGGGTTAAGGGCAGTCATTGGCTCCTGAAAGATCATGCTGATCTGGTTGCCCCGCAGCAGGCGCAAATCATTTGATGAGAGCTTAAGCAGATCCCGGCCCTTGAAAAGAATTTCACCCCCGGACACGAATGCTGGCGGCTTGGGCAAAAGCCCCATAATGGACAATGCCAGCACTGACTTGCCGCACCCGGATTCCCCCACAATGCCCACGACCTCGCCAGAGGCAATACGCAGGCTTATACCGTCCACAGCCCGGGTAACACCTTTGGGGGTACGAAAGCAGATGGTCAGGTTCTGGATATTCAGCATGTCGTGTAGTCTATAAATGTGGGATTGAATGACGTTCAGGAAATGCAAATCCATGCGATTTCATCATTAACAGCCATGAATATTACTGTCAAGAATGTATTCTGCATGTAACGGATGTTGGCAAAACCGATTACTTTTCTTTCTTGCCCAGTTTGACGCAAGATTGATTGCCATTCCACCGGCACCGGCAAAACCCGGGTGGCCATAGCCTTGGACTTTGGACAAAATTGATGTAGATGTAGGTCAGGGTGCGACCAAAGGGAGC
>JBAXVB010000570.1:0-2912 GCA_037129415.1 Deltaproteobacteria bacterium | reverse complement strand
GGTATCAATTCTTTTTGATTCAAACCGGCTTATCCGATCATCTTTTGTCGTGTACAATAAATCCAGAATCCTATGGTTTGATTCAAACTTGGATATCGCATGTCCGCCTTTCAGAACAACCGCTTGCGCGCCGAACACGGATAGATTTTTGCAGGCGGTTTCAAGCTCGGAACTGTCAGCTCCGAGCAGAGTCTCAACCGGTTGGTTCAGCAATATAGCTGCTTCCGGCAAATTGGGTGTAATCACTGAAGCGATGGGGAAAAGAATGGTTTTTAAGGCATCCACTGCGTCATCCTGAAGAAGTTTGTCTCCGCCGGTCGAGACCATCACAGGATCGACCACAATATTCGGGGTTCGGTAGTATTTGAGCCGTTCGGTAACTGTGATAATTACTTCCGGGGAATGCAGCATGCCTATTTTTACTGCGTCAACGCCGATGTCTTCCATAACGGCATCAATCTGCAGCGAAATGAATTCCGGCGAAACAGGGTAAATACCTGTCACTGCCTGAGTATTTTGAGCGGTCAGGGCGCAGATCACGGACATGCCATAGCATTCGAGAGCGGCGAATGTTTTCAAGTCCGCCTGAATTCCCGCACCGCCGCCGCTATCGGAGCCCGCAATGGTCAAAAGCCTGTAATATTTCATGGTGTTATTCCTTACTTATACTTTAAGCGGTCAATGACTGAGTTCTTATTCACCGCCGGTCGCCCTTACGTTCCAGGCAGGGTAAAATAAAATGTTGCGCCCTTGCCAACTTCAGCCTCTGCCCGGATATCGCCACCGTGCCGGTGAATGATGCGCTGAACAATGGCCAAGCCGATGCCTGTTCCGGGAAATTGAGACTCGGGATGAAGGCGCTGAAAAGGCGCGAACAGTTTGTCTGACAGCGACATATCAAAACCCGCTCCGTTGTCCTTGATAAAACATAAGGTTTTTTGATTTGCCAGTTCGGTTCCACGACTATCTACGCCAAATTCAATTCGGGCATCGGTCTTTTGGGATGTATATTTCCAGGCGTTTTCAACCAAGTTCTCCATGGCCAGCCGGATCAGGTTCATATCCGCCATAACCATTACATTCGGCACGGTGATTAGCTCGACCTTTCGATTCGGAGATGCATCCTGAAATGCGCCGGAAATGCTTCGAACCAATCCGCTAAGATCAATTGGTTCCAGTCGCATATCGTTTCTCATGATTCTGGACAAACGAAGCAGATCGTCTATGATCTGATCCAGCCGCCGGGATGCCGCACGGATCCGATGCAGATAACCTTTTTCGGTTTCATCCAGCTTTTCCGTATATTCTTCCAGGAGCATGAGGCTAAAGCCGTCTATGCTGCGCAGTGGCGCTCTAAGATCGTGAGACACGGAGTAGGAAAACGCTTCCAACTCCTTGTTGCTCAAGTCCAGTTCCCGGATTTTTTCCTCAAGGAACCGGTTCAGTTTCATAACTTCGGCCTGGGCGCGGGAGCGATCCAGAATTTCCTGCTCCAATTGCTGATTTATGGCATTGATCCGCCGGGCGTTTGTTTCGATTTCCTGTCTCATGGTAAACAGATTGGCAAAGACTTTGACCTTGGTCCTCAGGATATCCGGAACAATTGGCTTGAATAAAAAGTCCACTGCGCCCAGGCCGTAGCCTCTGAACATTGTCTCATTGGTTTGAGACTCGGCAGTAATGAAAATAATGGGCGTATTTATGGTCTGTCTGCGCTGCCGGATGAGTGCAGCGGTTTCAAATCCGTCAATTCCCGGCATCTGGACATCCAGCAGGATGGCCGCAAAATCTTTCTCCAAAACTTGTTTCAGGGCTTCTTCTCCCGATTTGGCCATGATCAGATTCTGATCGGTTGTACCCAGTACTTCTTCCAAAATTAGAAGATTTTCGGGCCGGTCATCCACCAGGAGGATGTTGGGTTTGTTTTGAGTGATTTGGTCCATAAACTCCGTTTACCGTTAAAAAATTCCCAATGTATCATTTCCCATACCAAGAAGTGAATGCTCGGGGGGTTGGCACCATTTTCTTTTTTGATAATGGGATAACCAGACCGTTCCGGTGCCGGTCTGGTTATCCAAAACTGCAATGATATACAGAACAAAAACACAAAAATGATTTGAAATCAATCATTATTTAAGATAGAGGTTGACTGTGCGGATAAGATAATGATCTGTTCAACAATCCCAATAGGAAATGACCCATGAGGATACTGTACATCGAAGACAATCTGGATGAAATTGAACTGGTCAGCGCCGAGATGAAAAAAAATGCGCCGTAGCATAGTCTGGATGTGGTTTACACCCAGCGGGAAGCGATGCACCGGCTGACTACACATCAGAATTACGATCTGGTTCTAACCGATATGCGCCTTCCTGATGGCGATGGCCTTGCCATTCTGTCCCATATTCGGGGCAGGTCTCTTCCCCTTGCAGTAGTGTTGACCACCGGTCAGGGGGATGAGGACACCGCCGTTACCGTGATGAAAACCGGGGCCGATGATTATGTCGCCAAGCGCGGCACCTACTGGAAACGGCTTCCTGAAGTTCTGGAAAATGCTTTGAACCACTTCCAGCGTCATATCCGGACCAGTGGTTCTCTGCGTGTCCTGTATGTGGAGGATGAAAGCAGCGACATCCTTATGACCAAAAGACATTTCGCCAAAACCGCGCCACACATTCTGATAGATACCGTCCATTCCGGCACCGAGTTTCTACAACGGCTTTCCGATACCGACGCAGCATCACATTATGATATTCTGCTGATTGATTACCGCCTTCCTGACATCAGCGGCCTGGATCTGATCAGGGAAATCTATCATATCCGCCACATTGACATTCCGACAGTCATCCTTACAGGAAAGGGCGATGAGGATGTCGCCATTGCGGCCCTTAGGATGGGGGTAACGGATTATG
>JBAXVB010000057.1:0-16917 GCA_037129415.1 Deltaproteobacteria bacterium | reverse complement strand
AAATCAACGCTGTTGGTTGACCAATCTGCTAATAATTTCCAGTTTGAACATTCTAAAATTCCTCCTTCTAATAGTCGGCTTTTACTATTCTCGGTGAAAGAATATGGTAAATTGAATCCAGAAACCAACCTTCTGCGATAATCTCTTGATAGCAACTTTTCCCATGGCAATTATCCTAATTTACAGAGGTTTAATTTTTCCCCAATCATAAAGTGATTAGAATGTTCCGCTTACCAACTGGTTTAATTTACACCCTCACCCACATGTTAAATCGTGGTCGTCTGTCTTTGACCGTATAAACCCACAGTGGATAAATTCGGTTTTCTAAAAACTATCATCTTTAGCTTGAAATGTTCATCAATTCTGAAAAAAGCACCGATTATAGGGATAGAGGCCATGAGGCTCTTGAAGCATCCTTGTTGAAAAAATGACTCAATCACATCAACGCCTACATATTCCCAACCATCCTTCGCATGTTCATTGACAATATTTTCGTATTCTTTAACGGCAATGCTGTGAGCATCTTTTTGTCCTATTTTAATTAATTGAGGAATTTGGACACATCGATAAACATACATTTTGGTCTCCTTTATAGTAATTTCACTGCAATGAATAATCAACACCAACTATATGGCATCTGCACCACGCAATTTTATTTTTCCAAGCGGTGTATCAGCAAATATGCTATGTATTTCGATAGATACAATCACATACGGCACTGTATTAGCATTTGCAAGAACGACTCCCTTATAAGTAGTGTCTGAACGGAAACTACTTAAAAATATGTTAATATTTATGATATTCACCGTTTTTTGAAACGACGATTTTTGACAAGCAAAACTAGTGCCAAACACCAGCAGACCGATTCTACACATATCTAATTTTTCGGAAATTATAAAAGTAAGAATAGCTACCATAAACCACTAAAACTGCACTTTCAAAATTAAGCACTATGTCCATTATTATTAAATGGTTAGTGGTTTCCGTTCAGACACTAAGTAGTATAGCTTTTTTAATAATAAACTATCTTTTCGGTTTAGCTTTAAATGGCAAGAACAACATATTATTCAAATTTCTTACCAGCATATACTCCTGATGCAATCCTGCTTCCGAAGGCTCTTGCATCTTGTTCAACCGGTTGATTCGAGTATGCCTCATACTCTTTGCGATATCGTTCGGGATCAGTTCTATATAGCTCGGAATCTGGTGGGTATTTATAATTGTCATTCCGATAGTTCTCAGCCCATTCCCTGGCTTTTACAGGATCATCAGTTTTAAAACCTTTTTCAAAGGCTTGTGCTTGCTCACATTGGTATGAATGCCTGAACTCATGGGATAAGGTTTCCAGTGCCGCTTTGGGATCTTTACCGAATAACTTTTCTTGTCTCTGAGTTATAGCTTCTTCATTCATCCTAATACCGTATTCACTCCCAATAATTTTGCCACTTGATCGATCATAAGAATGCCCATTTCCGTACTCCGCTTGTGATTCAGGGCTTTCTCTAACCAAAGTAATAGGTGGTTCAGGGTGATGGAAAGAACGCCCAAGTTCTTTTCCTGCATATTCAAGCGCGTAACGCTTTTCATCAACACTGAGCATCCTCCACTTATCGGCTTGCATCAAATCTTGTTTCCCTATATCTTCAACACATTGAGCGACTTGGTTTTCCCAGTGGTCATGCCCTACTGTTTCACCAAATTTGGTTACACGTTCTGAATCACGCCAATATGGATTTGTTTTATCCATCTTGGCTTCCATTTTGTTCACAACATCTTTACGTTCAGTCTCGGAGATGTTCTTGAAACGAGTAAGATGGTTTATTTTATCGGAATAACGTTGATTTTCTGAGTGTGTTTTAGCACCAACGTCTTTAGCAGTATCTGGGTTATTGCGAATAGGATACAATCGCTTTTCACGACTTTCCATAGTATCGCCACCATGCATGGGTTCTATCTCCCTTTGCCTGGCATCTTGTTTTTGCTCTGCGCCTTTCCGTATCTGGGTTGAACGTTGGGCTTCAAGTTGCTGCCGCTGCTGTATCAATTTCCGTTCCATGGCCTGATTGGAATGCTCAGTCCGTTTCTCCGAATTATCCATGATGTCCTCCATTAAACCGATTCAACAAATCGGCTATCTCAAACGCCATATTTTCTTGATGTAATCTAACTAATCCAAGATCACTAAGCTGTTGAACGGTCAAACAAAATGCAGCCCCTTTTCGTGGTTCGTCATCGAACGGAAAAACGCGTCCAGCAATATGCCATGAGATTTCCACCAATTTGTTCATCTCGATTTCGAGATTGCAGAATAAAGATCGTAATTCCTTCAATTCCAAATCGTATTCCGGATACATCATGTCAAATCGATATTGACAAGGTTCCATGCAAAAACAGCACCCCACATAAGGAAAGAAATCAATCTGATGAAGATGATGAAACGTTTGCGTCAATACGGTCAATTCTTTACAAATCCGATCCTTCAAGATGTCTTGCTGAACGCTACCGAAGTCGTTAGATATGTGCATTGTTATAGTGCAGCAAAGAGCTATAGCATCTTCAACATCTTTATAGGCCCATCCCCAGAATTCTCCACGCCTTTCAACTTCTGAATCGATCAACTCAAACAACAGGCAGCACAATGATCGTTTGTCCTTGCCCTTAAGTGGGTTCTGCTGATGCAGCATTGTGAAAGCGGTATATTCCTCAATCACTGACGAAAGATTCATTCGAAGAGCGTTGAATAAGCGTTTAAAGGCATTTATCAGAAGTCCATCCGAGTCAATTCTTACTCTCGGTGAACAACTGCTCCCGACCTGAATGTCAGGGCAGATAGAACAGCCTGCGAAGGGAACCGTGAGATGAGTGTTCTGTTTCCAGAAAAATGCCATTGTGTCTCTGATTTGCTGATTCGTTACTTGAGTGGCACTGCGCTTAGTAGCAGATAAAGGAATTGATAAGATGACTGGTTTCTGCATACCTTCGGCATAAGCTATCCCTTCACCCACCTTTAGCGTAGCCAAATAACGCATTTGTGGTTCATTGAGGTTCATTGTACTGCCAACCACTTTGCGGTCATCATCCGCAACAAGGCGATGAATTATCTTAAGACTAGTGTTTTTTATTGCGTCCGGCGTCAACTTAAGAGGTATCTGCTCAGCGATCAGGATTCCCTCACCATAGGCTCGAATTTCAGAAAGGATGTTAGAGAAAACCTCGATAGCCCTGCCTTTCGGATTGGCGGCGACCTCACTACCCTGTTCGGTGCTCACATTCCTTAACAAACGATGTGCTTCCTCAATTAGAGTAAGATGGCATAGGGTATCGCTATCTGAATTTGACTGGCTTTCGTGGTGCTCATATAATCGAATAAGCAGAAGACCGATGATAAAGGCCTTTTCGTCATCGCTAACAATTTGCTTTAATTCCAATATACATGGTGACTCGAACAACACTGAGGAGCCAATTGATCTCCTCGTATTGAGCATTATCCCCTTACCACCACCCATTTGAAGCTGGTTAATCCGTGCTAGTAGTCCAGCTTTTACATCCATCGTAATCCGCTCATCATATCCCATCCGGTCTACCACTGCCCCAATTTTGTTTGATAGATCTGAGAGGATAGGAAAGAGCCTTTCCGAATCAGTTCCGCGGCGATTTATATTTCTCGATACATCCCATCCGCGGTCTTCGTAAACCTCTTGAATACTTCGCTCCAGAACATATGGCATAGGCGGGTAAAGTACAAATGCAGCAGAAAACAGGGATTTCAAATAGTCGATGTGTGTCTGTACCAAAATTCCCTTCGGGACTTCAAATGGGTTCAGGCGAAGTGGCGATGTTGTTTCATCACCTATGGTAAAAACATTCAATCCCTTGAATGCGGGATTCATTAACAATCCCCGGTACTCAGACTTGGCGGATTCGATAACAAGAAAGGGGATGCCCCTGCCATTGTCCCAGATATGTTCGAGCAGTAAAAAACAAGTATTAGTCTTACCACTGCCAGTTACACCTACTATGAGCCCATGTTTCGTAAGGTCGCGTAAGGGAAGGCGAAGCGAGTTACCCGTACTATCCCCCCTGTCCAGGATATCTCCGATCTTAATCGATTTCGAATCACTCAGCAAACCACCGCAAGTTTCAACACCGAAACGCGAGTACTCATTAATTTCATAACCTGGATACTCCTCGTGCGGTGGATGAGCAAGGGTTCCGACCTCTGTGCTTGTCAAAGGATTCAGTGAAGGACATTGGTGTGCATCAATGCTGCAGGGGCGAATTCTTATTGGATCAGGCACAGATCCATCTCCAGAAAACGCACTATGTAAAAGCCCACTGGCTCGCCCCATAGAAGAATCACTATCAGTCAACATAATTGCATTTACCATCCACATTCCTAAGGCGCGACCTTGTTCATATCTTTTGTGTTTCGTCTCTAAAAGCTCAAGATAGCGCTTTGCTATTCTATTCTGTTCATCTATGGCACTTGTTTTAAGGAGGCAGGATGCGCAAATCTCTCGTATCTGCATGGACAGAGCATTTAGGTGAGCTGTTACTTCCACAGCAAGAACTGGTTGAGCATAAATTATATAGGCCCAGTCGGACCCGTAAAGCCCTCTGCAGAGTTTCTCGATTTGGTCAGCTCGAATATTCTCTTTTTGATTTGTTTTCCGACTTGGTGTGCCTGTTAAAAACAATGCATGCTTTAGTCGGTCAAGTGAGGTCTTGTCGAGAGTAGAAGCATCATCAAGTCGTACATCGGGAAACGCCCCCTTTAATGTTTGAAATATTGAGGCCTTATCAGTTGCACTTTTATATATACCATAAAAGCAATTTACCTGATTGGGAGATCCCTTGAGAAGAAACATCCATGGGCACGACTGTCCATAAAGGCCTGTAATCATATCTGTCGTGCTTCCTTCCAAGGACATTCTTTCCTCGCTTTGTTTGCGAGCCCAAAATCGCCCAAGGCGGACGATGCGAACGAACGTCATGCTTTCAAGGATAGGAGCAAGCCGCGGGTATGGAAAATACGAACTCTCCAGATCGCCTCTTGTGATCTCGTATATCTTGTTCAGGAGTGTCGCGTCCATACTCATCGGCATTTTATCCTGATCTCTGAGCGTGTTCGCTTATTCTTGCCGCGCACAAGCATCAACATACCCTTGCGGTCATATCCTTCTACCTCGATTTCATCACCAACATTCACATTTCCTACAACCAGATCGCCCTTTAATCTGATAAGATGTTCCTGCCCCGACTTATCCCGCAAGCGCACATCCCGTACTGGAACATCAGCCTTGGGACTTAATAACTTGCTGGTTAAAAAGAAACCCACAAACTGAGTTGCCACACTGGATATAAATCCTGGTCCGCTCCTCCTGTTAAACGGTAAGAATATTGACAACATCGTGGAAAAGATTATCATCGCAAAGATGATTCCTAAAGCGATAGGGCCAAACACGAAGAAAGCGATTCCACAAACAAGGAGTCTGATTAGAAGGCCAATCCAGCTAAAATCGGGGCGCGCCATGTAGGGTTGCTCAATATGAATCACCTGACCTTCAATAGCCTTCCAACCGAACAATCTATGTATGGAAAATGCTATTGGCACAGCGGGAACAGATGAGACAGTTGGGGTTGAAGTCCCTCCAAAGCTAACTGTCTTTGGTGTGGGGGGAAGTGCCTGTGGTTGCTTGGAGGAAGTCGATAAGCCAATGCCACAGGCATGACAATGAGTACTGCCCATTGAGTTTGACAAGCCGCAACGCTGGCACTTATAAGGAGTCGCCATGTACCCTCCAGGAAATAACAAAATGATATCGCAACCATGACACGAATTATTCATCATAGCGGAATAAAAGTTACACCCAACCATATAATCCGGTAGAACCAGAAAAGAACCAACTGTTGAGCTGAATCTTGCAGAGATGTACAAACATCCCGCCAACCATTTTACTATCCGTTTAAAAATAGAGCAATAAATATCAGTGGTATTCAGACCAACAATTATTAGCTCTTTACATATCCTGCATCCCTCTTGTCCTTTGATCCACAATTGGGACACCTGCCATCTCCACATTTATCGCAAAAAAGTTTATCGCATTGCCTACATTCATAAATATGTAGATTGCCAAAAACCATCCCACCAAGGGTTCTGCTACAATTTGGACATTTACTAAATTCTGTTCCCATATAAATCACCTCATAGTTTTTTTTAAAAAAACAATCAAATTATAACTAATATAAAAGGTTTTGAACCAAAGACACATGCATCCTGGCTGCTTATCGACAGAGATACTTGCAATTTGGTTCAAATCCCACCCTTCAGCCGCTTTGTTGTTGATAGATAATTCAATTTATGTGGTAATCACTGAATCAATTGTCTTAATATCGTAGAAATTTAAGGCAATTTTATGAAGTTTTTTTGATATAGTATCGCTTAAATACAATGGCTACTCACATAAGACGGGACACTTTCAATGCGGCTCATCACTCAAATAACGGAATCGCCCCTGTCCCGGCGACATAGGTGGTTGCTCCCGTAAGTAATTGAAAGTAAAAATGTCCCGGCTTATGTGGGTAGCCATATATAAATTTGGCCGAAAGTCGTGAAATATATACCTATGCGAATTTTCTTGCATCTTTGGAACAAATTGCAGTTGTTGTCAAGGGTTATTTTTCATTAAACTCAAATCTTGCCGAAAAATTTAATTCGTTTTTATATTCGGTAGTCTCTTGCTGGTGAGGAGAAAATTAACCATGTGCAGAAAGCCCACACTTTCAGCAACTGCGCGCACACGACGAAAGCCTTCTCCGTAAACTGGATCATTATTGCGCTCAATTGCAATAGTATGATACTTACTCTCCAACGTAGCTATCTGTACCAATAGACGGTGTGCGAGAAGTTGACAAAAACCTTCTTCAGCCCATTTCTCCAGTCCCGTGATTCCATGAACTGCAATCCATGCATGTCCAAGCTCATGCACTGTCACGCTATGAAAAAGCGTGGAGGGCAGCCCCTGCAGTATGGCGACACCGCTAACGGTCACTTTTGTTCCGAAAGTCGAAACGGTCTTTTGAACCAGCGTTGCCCCCAAGGCATTAATGTTATTGATCTGCCCCTTGATTTCCGATAGACGAGTTGTATCCACAACTTCAAATTTCAAGGGCAGATTGTTGTATCGCAACCCCTGGCTGTTGACCCACTGCGCTAAACGGGGAAAAAACGGCTGTGCCTGTTCCTGAGTTTCAATGGCACTTGCACGGCACACAGGACAGCGAACATATCCGATATTTTTCAGAACATGTTCCTGCTGATGTGATGGTACAAGACGACCACAAAACAGGCAGACCGGATACTGACTACTGTGTACGGGGCAAAATTTAGTCCCCCACCCATCCATTTGATATTGGCCAACCAAAGCTTTATTGCAATAGGCACAATACATAGCTGTTTGACGTTGAAAACATTCGATATGCCAAGGCAAACCCTGATATTCCTTGAATGCACTCTGATTAACAGGTTGCCCACAACTTGCACAACGAAAGTGCTCTGGATGCCAGTCAGCTCCCATGGCTTTAATATGGGGGCCATTAATCGGTTTTGTGCAACTTTTACAGATGGGATAAGCACTCATTCTCGAACCCTCACCGCCCAATACCTGATAACTGAATATGCCGTAAATGTTAGAGGTATAACCTCACAGCGAAGTTCTATTTCTGTCGTTTATTGTTGTTCCCTGCGCCACCAAAAAGAGGAGAAATAGCTTTACTACGAACAATCTTCTTTTGTGGAGCAGTAATTTCGTGGGTTGTGCTCACTTGAGCAGTTACTTTTACTTCCTCATCTGTCTGATTTTTAATACCATCGACATCATTGGGTATAAATGTCTGCTCGAATAGACCACTTATTGCCCTTGACCGGACAAGGATAGACTGCAAAGGAGCAGACGATTTTACAACCTCATCGCGTTTGTCATCGCATTGACTTACTTCATGATTAGACTCAGTTAAATCCTTCACGGGGCTTATGAATAGCGTTGAAATAGGTGTATCGTTTAGCTTTGGATCAATTATGGAACTACCAGAACTAACAGAGCCGTGCTTTTTCTTTTCGGGTTTAGTTGCTGATGGATTTTCGCACTGAGAAAAAATACTGCTAAGAGGTGCTCCCTCAATTCTCCGTATACCTGAGGATGGTGTTTTCTCTGACTCGGAAACAGGAGGCAAGGTACCAGGACTTACGATGGGTTCAGGAGCGGATGGTGTTGTCGGAGGCTGTAAGGGCTGAACTGAAGCGACTTGCACAGGCGGCGCTTCTGAAAGAGTCTGTTTCTGTGGCTCTGCATCAACCTGTGGCTCGGGATATCGGGGAGGTACCTCCCCACTGATAGTCTGGGTGGGTGTTAAATTACCTGAAGAGGTTACAGAAGTTTGACTTGCCGTAACCTGGTCATCCGGTTGCACTTGAATAGGTATTGGCTCTGGAGGAGTTGGTTGTGGCTGAGGGCCAGCAACCAGACTCGTCCAATTCTCAGGTTCCCAAATGACAAAACCAGAGACAGGAATAGATGCCGTTTGTGCGCTCAGCTTAGATAGAATATGAGCATTAAATGTAATACGCCGTTTTAGAAAAGTTGAAGTTAATAAAAGAAAACCGTATAGCAAAGTATCCTGTGGGAGGCATTCCATATGGATATGAATTTCGTTAGCACCAGATGAAAGGCTTCGTGGTTTGATTTCCAGACCAGATATGTTCGATGTAATTTGACAGGGAACAGGGACCAGTATCCTCAATATGAATTCATAGTCCATACCATAAGCAAGATACCCAATATGCAATGAATGCGGATACCTCCAGTCACCTTCCTCTTGCGGGAGTCCTATGACTGTTCCACGGACCTCAACATCTTTTTCAAGATGAACACCTCTCCCTGGTTCAATCTGAAGTGCACATTCCTCCTCAGCCATTCCTGTTCCATTTTCTCCGGTCACCTCAATCCTAACATTGCGCAAGACCACCCCATCTGATCGAATTGAAACAACCGGCCCTTTGAGCGACCAAATGGTTGCTCCCTGACCATCAAGGATCATGCATCTGTTGATTTTAACTGGGCCCGGAAATTCACGAGGGATTAGCTGCAGCGTTGCACCGTCTTGAAGTGCATCCAGATCGTCTTGAAAGCTTCCTTCTTCTTGTCCATTGGGCGGGATTATATTGCTTGAACTTGAGTCATCCTGGCTCTCATCAGAAGAGTTACTCCTAAATTTCGCTTTTAATCGTTCAACCAAGCCCATAATTGACAACCTTAAAAATATATAATTGGAACAAAAATAGTAATTCAACTTGACCAAGAGCTATGGGAAGTCAACTCCGCCATTTGGGACTCTACATCGAAATACTCGATAGATACCCCTCATTGCACCACAAAAAAGGCCATATCTGCGTAGAGAAAGGATCATGTACTCAGAACAACTTGGCGTGAAGCGACAAGCATCCCTCAGCCTACTGGGGGCAACCACTTGGTAGCAGCGTATGAATTTAACAAGCCATTCCTGAATCATTTTTCAAGATTCTGCCCGGACATATATTTTCCTTACTCCTAATGATTAATCATCTGTATTTCCACAATCCTCCCATGAGGTTCCTGGGAAAGCCTTATTTGAGTACCATCTTTGAGTTCCACTGCTTGACCCGCAGGTACTCTGTTACCACCAGGTGAAGTGAGGGAAGCCAAATTCTGGTTGATTAATAGCCATTTACCTTGATGAAGCACACAATAAGCTAATGGGGTGCGATCCGTTTCAGGGCCAGGAAACACCCCGTCAAAAGCATGCCACCTAAATAATGAGAGATTATGGTATACAAGCAGTTGACCATCTTGTAACCATTGACCAGGGCGACTTTCTTTACGTAATTTAAGCAAAGGTATGACTGTCTTGAGCCGTGAACCACAAAAAGGACATTTAATGTTGTGCGTACCGTTAACCACAAACCATTTATGAGAACATGAGCTATTGGGACAGGGCATGAGTAAATCCCATGTTTTTACAAGCCCCCATAACCATTCTGAAGCCGTGGGTCTGTCATTCGGCGAATTGGGTCCCTTGACAAATGCTCGAATGAACAAATCCAGCAAAAAAGGACCCAGTGATGAACAAGGCACATACTGACTCTCTTCGGGGCGATTTGATGTGTCATGTGGATGCTCACAAAAAACAGCCTGTGAACCAAAAGCCAACATCTCCTGTTCCTCAGCTGTCTGGACTGGTGGAATTCTACTGCCTTCGAGTGGATGCCTGAGCAAAAGATACTGATAAATAAGAACGGCCAGTGCATGCTGATCAGTCTTCTCATTGGGAGCCATCCGTTTAGGATCATGAACAGGCAAATGGACAGTGGAAAGAACTTCTGGTGCAATATATCCTCTCGTACCAAGCACGTCGGGAGGAAACAGCCCTTCGACGACAAGCGAGTCAATGTCAATGATGATGCTCATTCCTTTTGAAGGATCAACAAGCACATTGTTGGGACTGAGGTCAGAATGAGCTAAACCGGCATTGTGAAGACGTGCGACTGCCCGCGCCATCTGAATACATAAAGCAAAATAGTTAATCCAGTCTCCCAATTCATTTGGAGCAACTTTTTCCAGGATTCCCCGATTCCTCGGACCAATAAAACGCATCCCGTTTTTCTCTTTACCCTTGATAAAATCTGGTCCTGAACCAAAAAAGAAATTTTCGGGGTATGCTGGTGTCATCACACCGAAACGGGGTTTTAGTACAATTCCTGTAGGCCAGCAAAAAAGTTTAAGATAATAGCCCGCCTCCATGTCGTTTTTTGCAGATCCTCCCATGTTCTGTGGAATCGTGGGATTGAACTTCCCAAGAATCGATTCCAGTCGTTGCATACGAACAGGATCTGAGCTTGCCGAGGCATCTTTATAGAAGCAGACAACTGACTTGCGATCCGAAGTGAAGTAAACTTCCTTCATTGTACCATCGCCAATCATATCTGGTATAAAGTCGACGGTGCGACCGTCTTTAAGCAATGCCTGCTCTGTGGTCATTAGAGCACCTCCCGATACATAATCACCAGAGTACGATCGTCGAATGACCCCCTCACCTGGTAGGAATCAAGCCACACACTCAACTTTTCTTCGGGAAGAATTTCATTAAACATCGTTTCTCCACTGCTTCCTGCGCTAAGCAGAGCGGGAGAGGCCAAAACATCTTGCACGGGGATACCAAGCTTCTCTGCGTATGTAACCATAGAGCGTATCATCACTTTAGTTGGATATTTGTCGGTTATCCTCTCCACCAGTTTATGAAATTCGGCCTTTGAAACGTCAGCCAGCGTGGGTAATTTGGTTTCTGAGAGCGCTTTTGTAACAGTCAGCTCATCAGTACCCTGAAGATTAATTATCTGGTTGATGATTAAATCGCCATATAAAAGAGACATACCTGGATCGTTCGGAAAATAATCGTCTGCCACACCATCTGTCATGGCCACCAACGCACGAACAGTTCCAAGAAAAGGGAAAGTACGACCAACCAATTTCTCAGGTTGCACCTCTTTCTTGCTTAGAAATGTTACCTCTCCGGAGTACTGTCCGCTATCAGGTGTCATCAGCAAACGAGTGGCCCCGTTTTTGTCGACAACTGCTACCATTCCATCTCCGATAGAACAGGTGAATATCAAGCTTGTTTCACCATTTTGCAATTGCACTGTTGTATGTACTGCAAGGAGTAGAGTTGCCGAAAGATCACTTATTTCGAGCCGTCTGCCAAGGACTTCTGAATGGTCTGCGCTGTTAAATCGTTCGGCAGTTGCTTTCTCCATAGCCTCATACGCGGAAAGCATGGATATGTGAAGCGCTTTTTGGATAAATTCAAGGTCTTCTTCAGCAAAACTTACACCTGTATCATCTCGCCTGAAGGTTTCAGCACTCCAAGTATCGCGATATTTGACTTTATGGTCCTTTAAACTTGCTGATAGCTGGGTAACAGCAGCCTTGCATGCGACTTCAGAGCCAACCCTTGAGAACTTTTTGGACCCAGCTCCGTCTGACACCGAAATAATCGTCCAGTCTCCACTTACCGTAAAATGAAACCAATCATCACAGTTTGTTCCTTCATGCTTGTGCTTCTTGCCACGGGTTCGGGCTCCAATCAGCTTGAATCCATCTGGTATATCCATACACCGGCTGTCAAATTCGGTATGTTTATCTGGACCATCAGGGACTGGAAGGTACTTCCATTGTGCTACAATTGAAGGGGTAGTTCCAGTTTCGGTTGATTGTAGGTTTACGACTTGATTATTTGCGATGGATGAACCGGCGCTTTTATTGATATCTGAGACATTTCTTAATAAATGCTGAATCTGGTCAGGAGATGCTTTTACCAAACCGTTCATTATTTCGCGGGAGATCAGAGGAGACCTTTTACCCTCTTCGTTATGTAGCCATTTCTTGAAGCAATCCCACTTCGAGTCAAAGATTTGAATATCTTCTTTGTTTGCAACATGATCTTTGAGGAGATCAAGCCTGTATCTGATAACTTCCTCAAGGAGATGCTCTGCTAAGAACTTTGCAATCTCTGAAGCTATTCCTGGAAAATCTAATTCTTTTTCCAGTATTTCCCATTTTCTGCGATTACGATCATACATGAAAGGGGGGACGAGCTCCAGCTTCCAGAGTATCAATTTAGCTAAATAACCTATCGACAAAGACGGATCACGAAAAAGATTTTTGTTAAAAATTTCTTGAATTTTTATGGAAATATATGATATCATATGAGTTTCAGAAACTTTAATCCAGTCGGTAAAACACTGCCACAATGCATGAAGCGAAACACTATCTTCATCGCTCACAGATTGACTAATATCCAAACCGAATTTACACTCTATCGCTTGTTTCAGTAAGCCAGTCAAAGATTCTGCAACGATTGAAGCAACTTTGTTGTAGTCGTCTTCATTAACAATTTGTGACCACACTTCTTGGGTACGCCGCGAAGCCGGTTCGACAGGAATATCAAGCTTCCATCGTATGACTTTGACGAGTTCATCCTCTTGCGAATTTGTCATCTGATACTCCTGGCAATAGATTTAGGTGATTTCCAACAAAGAACACCCCGAAATACCCATTAAATACTTAACGTTTGGTTGCTTCAGATGGTATGTTCTTTGTTGGAAATCGCCATATGTTCTGAAAATATTTAAAATTCCATCATCCTATTTATTAGACCACTTCATAGTGGAGAGCCAGACTGACCTGCTGATAAAGTACTCAGCATCTCATCTTTACCCTGCGATATTGAGACTATGGAACAATAGTAATTTGGGGCGGTGGAGGTGGTAAAATAAAGGGTGCATCCGCTGCAACCTGCGCCACGCTTTGGGATGTCTGTTTAATAGAGGATGACACCCACTTAAAGAAGGCTGCTAAGTCGCCAGGGTTGAGACTATTAAGCTTAACTACAGATTCGGTAATTCGCTTCAGTATATACTCATCGGAACCGGAGCCAGCCGCACATGCGATGATATTGCACTCCCTCTTCTTTTTAATCCGATCTGCTGCGCTCTCCCAACTGTCTGTTGGCTGACCATCAGTCATTATAAACACAAGAGGCTTCCAGTCCCCTTTTTGACTGGGCGAGGACTTCGCCACCTCTCTATCCATGCATTGTTCCAATACGTTCAGCGCATCACCAAGTGCTGTGCTTCCATTGGCGTCAAGACTGGGCTCCTGGAAGGCTATCAGTTCGGTAAGTGGTACCACCTGCTGGGCGCTACTACTGAAGGTGATAACTGAAAGATATGCGGTCTCCAGCGCAGATGCATCGTTTCTCAATTCGGATATTAGAACTTTCAAGCACTGACGGACCGCTACGATAGGTTCTCCAGACATGGAACCTGATGTGTCAAGTAAAAGATAGACTGGCAATCGCCGCCCCATAGACATAGTCATTCTCCTTTTTTAATTGGTTTTATCAGATCAATTACTTTCATCGTTATACATTCGGCCAATAGGGGTTCAAAACATCGGGAAATATTCCTTTTGTCTCCTTCTTGACCTCCAGTAAAATATACATTTTTGCTGTATCCGTTTATTTCGGAACAACCACAGGTTGACGGATACGCTGACCAGCCACTTCTAGTTCAAACCATTCCGAGCTTACCGGCATAGTGAAGGACACCTTCGGTGGCAGTCCATCGGAGAAGTTCTTAACAAGTTGTCCTGAGCTGTCATATATGCGAGCGTTTGGAGCCACGATTTGATGCTCGTTGACAACTTCTGCAAATATCTCAATAAGAGCGCGCATGTCCCTCGCGATCTTGTGGTCCCAAATGTCAACGCTCGTTCCGGAATCCAGATCATCAAGTTCTTCCATTTGCTCTTCATTAATGTCATCTCCGATTCCGATCAGAACGCACTTCAATGGATTTCGCTTTTCACGTTGGACATCTTTACAAAGCTGGATGGTGTAATTCTTAACGTCTTCCAGGTCGTGAAGCTCTCCATCCGTGATGAAAATATACATGCCGTTCTTCGCATCTTCAAATCGCTCGGCAAAGTATTTCACTGCCGGCGTGAGTACCGTGCCAGAACCGAAATCAATGCCTTTCGGACCTTCAAAGGGAGCCAGTTCGCAGTCATCGGTTGTGAGATCACCAACGACCTCAATTTCGCTGCCGTCGCCACACGCCCAATAAATGACCGTTGTTCCTCCATCCGCATCCAGATTAGAAGCAAGATAGGCGGTCACTTTGCGAGCAAGCGGCCCTATCTCATTCTTTGACCATGAGAAATAACCTTTTTCAACCAGATCAGTTTTTGCTATCCTGTTTAAGATTGGGATAGTCTCACCCTGGTGTTCAATAAACGTAAGGGAGCCTTCACGTTTATACTGTTCCAATAGGCTCGTAGGAATATCCCGCTTGGGACCATCTACTAACTCTTGACCGAAATTGCCAAGCATAGATCCACTGGCATCAATGGCCACCCCGGTTTGCCAACCTTCTGCGGCTGTACCGGTAGGCTCCATCAGGATGGTAAACAATATCTCGAATGAACCTCCACGCTTGCAGACGTTTACTTCTCCGAATTCTTTCGCAACGATCGTACTGGGCAATTGGTGACTTCTGCCATCGTCTACTTCTGCTGCTGCTTTGTCTTGGCCAAAAATCTTATTCCAGAATGCCATAATCATTCCTCCTATTTAGACTATTTTTCAGCTACAAAAGAGATCACAGCACGACGATTTAAAGCACGTCCCTCTTTTGTTGAGTTGCTTCCAATGGGGTTGGTTTTGCCCATTCCTCGAACAGTGAACTTACACTGATCGCTCATGCCCAGTCTTCGAACCATCACTGCTACATTGTTCGCCCGTCTTGCTGAGAGTTCTTGATTATAGCTGTCATAGCCTATGCCATCGGAATATCCTTCAATGGTGATTATTCCAGAGTGGTTTCTTATTACATTGCAGAAGGCTTGTAGCTTTTCGACCTCAGACGGGAAAGTATCATCCTTATTAAATGCAAAAAAAACTGCTTCTCTAACCAGCTCTGCGAACAATAGTGTTTTAGGTTTATTGTCCACAGCAACCACACTTTGCTGCGTCGTAACTTGAGTCGGTTTTTCCTCAATTGGACGGCTGATCTCTTTAGCAGGTTCAGTCGCAGCAGTTGCAGATACAGTGGTTTCCATTCCATCCGGCGACTTTGGGATTTCTTTTGCTGCCAGGCCCTGATCTACTACTGTTGGTGCAACACTACCCACTACCGGGGTGGATGCAGAGGAAGGCTCGGCCTTAACTAATGATTGCTTCGCATCAGCAAGACTCTTCGCAGGGTCACGATCAATCAGAAAATAAGCTGCCAAAGCACCTGCAAAGACAACGATCAGTACCACCGAGCTTATCAGCTTTCCATGAGAGGGTTTGTCGGGCGAAGTGTCGAGCATTTCGTAAGTATCATGTTGATTAGCCATGTAGATTTCTCATCCTATGGTTGAGTGATTGTCTGACGAATTTTCTGGCCTTGGACTTCCAATTCAAACCATTGCGAAGTGGACGGCATTGAAAAGGCAATTTTGGCTGGAAGACCATCTGTGTATTTTTTGATTATGTTTCCGGCAGAATCGAAGATAATGCCAGTTGATGCCACGAACTGGTTTTCGGTAACCACTTCAGCGAATATCTCAATCAGTGCCCGCATATCATTTGCAATTTTGTGATCCCAAATATCCACATCAGTTCCCGTGTCCAAATCATCAAGTTCTTCCATTTGGTTTTCATCAATTTCATTGCCCACACCGATGAGAACGCATTTGACCGGATTCCGACTATTGTTTGCTATCTCTTTGGCAAGTTGGGTTGTGAAGTTCTTTACATTTTCCAAATCATCGAGCTTACCATCTGTAATAAACACATACATTCCGCGTCCCGCATCCACGAAACGGTCAACAAAATACTTGATGGCTGGAGTGAGCGTTGTTCCAGCTCCAAATGAAACTGTTTGTGGCCCTTTTATATCAAGGACTCGACATTGAGTCCCAGTAAAATCCCCCATAACTTCAATCGCCGTTCCATCGCCACATGCCCAGTAAATGACAGTTGCTCCGCCATCTGCATCCAATTCGTCTGCCAAATACGCGATAAAATCCCGAGCAAGGGGTTCTACGATATTGCTCGTAAAAGTCAGAATGTTTCTGACTATGGCATCGTCGTATGCGTCTTTCTGGAAGGATCTAACCTTCCTCCCATCTTCAATGCGGTTTTGGACCCATCCCTTTTTCTCGTATTCTTTAATCACATCAGGGGGAACCTTACCCTGAAGCATTCGTCCAAACCACCCTTTCATCAGTGCTGACGCATGACATTTAAGATCGAGATGCGACAAGGGTTGCAATGATG
>JBAXVB010000569.1:0-2920 GCA_037129415.1 Deltaproteobacteria bacterium | reverse complement strand
AACACCACCACCGGTTTCATGTTCTTGGAGAGCTGTTTCTCCGATCCCGAAACCAGCGCCAGAAGCGCAAAAATTCCGCCTTCTCCCCGGTTGTCGGCCTGCATGATAAACATCAGATACTTGATGGTGACCACAATGGTCAAGGACCACGCAATCAGTGACAGCACCCCAAGTACGTTCGTTGGGGTAGGATCAATGGCGTGCATTCCGTGAAAACACTCTTTGATGGTGTAGAGCGGGCTGGTTCCGATATCTCCGTAAACAACACCCAGTGCCCCGATTGTCAGCTTGATCCTGTCGGCGGACAGGGGGCCTGTCTCGTTCTGCATAAGCTATTTCCCTGAAAAAAGGATGACAGATTGCAGATGTCAGATGACAGATGACAGATGCTTTTTCTGCCGTATGCCATCCGCCATCAGTTTCTATTCACAAGAATAGATTGATTTTAATTCCATTGTCCGATAAAAAAAAGCCTCCACTGAAATGGAAGAAGCCAGTTTATGGGATTTTCAGTGGAGGCGGTGAGCAAGAAAAACTGGTGACAGCACTTCTTGAACTCAAGCATACTATAGCAACAATCTGGAAACGGGTCAACTGTCCGTCTGAAACACGATAAAGGTCCGGAGATCGGACCGGAGGAGAGTTCCATGAACATCACTTTTTATGGCGGAGCCAGAGAAGTTACCGGCTCCATGCATTTGCTCACATCTGGCAACGATCGAATTCTTCTGGATTGCGGGATGTTTCAGGGCAGGCGAAAAGAGAGCGAACTTCGAAACAAAACCCTTCCATTCAGTCCGAAGCTCATCACGAATATGGTGCTTTCCCATGCACACATTGATCATTCTGGCCGGATTCCGCTGCTGACTCAGGGGCGATTTCATGGCCGCATTATCTGTACCAGAGCCACGGCGGATGCCAGTGAGTACCTGCTTCTGGACAGCGCGCACATTCATGAATCAGATGCCAGGTACCTGAACTATAAGACCGTTCGGGGGCTGCTGTATCAGATGAAAACATCTCCCAAAACCCAGAATGTGTCCAAGTCCGAAGCCAAAAAAATCCAGAGCCTTCTCAAAAAAGATCAGCATGAACTCAATGTCGATGTTATCAACAATCTTCTGGACAAATACCGTCTGGAGAAAATCACTCCCATATACACTACCAAAGATGTTGAACAGGCTTTGACTTTTTTTGACGGATACCCTTACAACCAGTCGATTTCCATTGGAAATGAGATGACTTGTTCGTTTTACGATGCCGGGCACATCCTGGGATCCTCCATCACCGCCATTCGGGCAAAGGAAAACGGACGATCTTTCAATGTGTTATATACCGGCGATATCGGGCGCTTTGACAGACCCATTCTCAATAACCCCACTCTGAGTTTTGATGAAGCAGACCGGGATGTGGATCTTTTGATCATGGAAAGCACTTATGGAAACCGTTTCCATGATCCTGTAGATGAACTGAAGCCCAAACTGAAAGAAATCATCAATGAAACCTATAACCGGGGCGGCACTGTCCTGATTCCTGCCTTTGCTTATGGCCGAACTCAGGAACTCCTGTACATGCTTCATGAACTGTATAACGCAAGGGAAGTTCCCCTGATGCCGATTTATGTGGACAGCCCTCTGGCAAGCAAAATCACGCAGGTTTTCGGCGAGCATCCCGAGGTTTTTAACACCGATACCCACAAAACATTTCTGGAACGGGGACAAAATCCTTTTTTCTTTGAACATATCCATTTTGTCAGTTCCGTTGAAGAGTCCATGTCGCTGATGCGGGATGAAACCCCACACATCGTAATATCCGCCTCCGGCATGTGTGAAGCTGGCAGGATACTGCACCATCTTCGCCATAAAATTCACAATCCCCGGCATACCATCCTGATCGTCGGGTTCATGGCCGAAAACACGCTGGGACGGCGGATACTGGAACTCGGTCAGGCATATCAGACTGCAGGCAGAACCGGGCCGGCGCCGCTGGTGCGGTTTTTAAATAAGGAATACCCTTTAAAAGCTCATGTGGTCAAGATGGGAGGATTCAGCGCCCATGCAGATCGAACGGAAATGCTCAAGTTTCTGAAAGAATCGAATCTGAATATTCGGAAAATCGCTGTGGTTCATGGAGAGGAAGAACAGGCACTGTCGTTTGGCAGGCATCTGGAAGATAATGGGTATTCAGTCGCAGTTCCCATGCCAGGTGAGACCATCGTGATTTGAAATGAAGGGCTGAAAACCTTGGAAAACGATATCAATTTTTTGAATCATTTAGGAGAGAGGCTTTTCGGGACCCACCACCTGCCGGAAAAGCCTTCTGAGTATGGTGTTGTGCTGGGGCACTGTTTTACCTGCACCCGGCATACCGGCATTTTGCGCGAAGTCGGCGCCAGACTGGCTGCTGAGGGGTTTCATGTTCTTCGGTTTGATTTTTCCGGAAATGGTCAAAGCGAGGGCGTGTTTATTGAAACATCCTACACCAGATACATAACCGAAATGGAGGCTGCTGCAAATTTTCTAAAAGCCTGTGGCGTGAAATGGCTGGGATTTGCCGGCCATAGCATGGGCGCAGCCATTTCGGTTCTGGCAGGGACCAGGCTTTCCGGGATTTCTGCAGTCTGTGCGATTGCAGGGCGTCTTACCGGCATGGATCCCACCCGTATTTTCAGTCAGGATCAGAAGAGACAGCTTCAGGAAACCGGTCGGGTGGAATTTGTGAGCCGTGGTCGGCAGTTGGAGCTGGATAGCCGATTTCTGAACGACATGCTGTCTCACGACATGCTGGCGGCTGTGGCCTCCCTGCACATTCCCCTGCTGATCGTGCATGGCGCCCTGGACGACATTGTTCCGTCAGATCAGGCATTGAAGGCGCAATCGGTCAATCCTGACCACTCGGAACTCGTTATAATTCCCGGCGC
>JBAXVB010000568.1:0-2929 GCA_037129415.1 Deltaproteobacteria bacterium | reverse complement strand
TGCAAAACTCTTGCCAACTCAAGAAGTATCTTGCAGTTAAAATATAATTCTATCATTGCCGATAGTTAATAAATATTAAGCAGAGAAGATGTTTTAAATGAAGAACACGATTCAGTGATTTATTTCCCATAATGAGATTATTTTCCCAATATGAGAAATAAATCCATAAAAATACCGACCTGCGTATTCAAACTTTGTAAAAAGGCTACATGGACAGGAAGTGATAGACAGCCTATTCATTTAAGACGTCCGACTGTCTTATCAACAAACGAGTTATTTTCGCCGAGGGTTTTGAGCCGACGGTAAAATGTGCTTTTGGGAATACCTAAATGTTCAGCGGCGGCTTTGGCGTTTCCAAACCGGTCCAGAGCTTCGTCGATCATCTGCTTCGTCACTGTTTCGATGGTTTGATCCGAGCCTTTTCCTTTCACAGGTTGTCTGAATTCCAAAATACAAGCGCCTTCCAGGTCCTCGACGATAATTCGGGAAGTGGTGCAAAATATGCTTGCTGATTCAATGGCGTTTTTTAGTTCCCGAACATTACCTGGCCAGGAATAGCTTTCGAATAATTGCTCAACATCAGGGCTAACTCCGAGGATTTTTTTATCGAATTTACTATTCATCTGATTGATGAAATCGCTCACAAGATATGGGATATCGTCTTTACGCTCATTAAGATTGGGGAGTCGAAGATTTACAACGTTCAGGCGGTAAAATAAGGCAGCTAAAAAATGTCCTCGGTCAATTTCGTCCGGCAAATGCTTTGACGTGGCGGCTATGACCCGAAAATGTAATTCGATATGCTGCTTGGCGCCGACGCGGGTTAATTTCTGGTCTTCCAGTACGCGGAGCAGTTTCATTTGGGTAGGCAGCGTCATGGTATGAATTTCGTCCAGAAACAAAGTGCCGCCATTGGCCAGTTCGAATTTTCCAACCTGTCCGTGTCGGCATGCGCCGGTGAAAGCGCCATTATCATATCCGAAAAGTTCGCTTTCCACCAGATCATTGGGAATAGCGCTACAGTTAATGGCGATAAAAGGTCCATTAGCATATCTGCTGGCCTGATGAATAGCATGTGCAAGCAGTTCCTTGCCAGTACCGGTTTCGCCTTCCAATAGGATTGAGGATGACGATGAAGCTGATTGTGCAGCACGATGAACAAGATTCTGAAATAATTTCGATTTTCCAATCAGTCTCCCAAAGGGATCAATATCGTTCTGGTGGATGGAAGTGACTGGGTTCGAAATGGCCGCAGTTTTAGTGATTTTGATTAAATATGCCTTTTCCCGACCAAAAATATCGAAGATCGGGATAGTTTCCATGATCAGGGGCGCACGGGTACCCGCCTGGAAACAAGAAACTCTGGCCGTTTGTTTGGTCATTTCATTGACCGGCGTTGTCAAACCAAAAATTTTTGACACATATTGTTTTTTGACCATAGCAATGTTTAGCTTGAGATGCGATTGAGCGGCGACATTTACATTTAGAATACGACCTTCTGTATCGGTCATAATCAGCATGTTTTTAGCATAATCGAAGGTGGATTCAAAATAGGCTTCGTGGAACTTAATCTGCTCCAGTTTATCTTTTACATAAATTTCAAATTGGAGAGAATTGGCAATACGCATTAGAGAGGGGATGATCTGCTTTAGTTTTTCTCCGAACTTGCACAAGGTGGAAAAATCCAGAACACCCTGGACCGATCCATCTTCGGAAAAAATGGGAGTTGCAAAACAACTGGCCCAATGAAATCCCTGGAAGTAATGCTCCTCTCCAATGACTATAGCCGGCTGTTTTTCCATCAGGCTAATAGCAGGCGCTGATGTTCCGGATAATGCTTCGCTCATGGATGAACCGATACCTAACGGTGATACGTCAAGGGATTTAAGGATCAGATCGTTTCCCTGAATGGACAGGATGTCGCCATCGGGATTGGTAAAAAATACAGCCAATGGCAATTCGGCGTAGTGTTTCTCAAAATCCAGGTGGTGGGCTGCCAATAAGTGATGAAAATCGATAGAACTGTTCAGTTCATTTTGGAGCGCCGGACCGATCAAGGTTTTAGTCAAGCAAATATCCAAGGGATTCAAGCCAGCATTTCGGCTGCGTAACCATGAATTTCGGATAGTCTCTGGAACATTATCCGAAACACCCCTTTCCACGAATTTTTTCCAAACCCGGAAAAAGTCACTTTTTCGAGTCACCAATTGGGGAGCCATTATCTCGTCCTCATGAATTGTTAATTCTGTTCTTATGCCTTTACTATCTTACAATTGTGGAAGGCGATGCACTGTACGCGATATCCAACCACATCCACATGATGCCGTCCGGCAACAGAGCGCCGGGAATGTGGATCGTGAAATAACTGGATAGTGTGGAGGCGTTGCATGTAAAATTTCCCCAAAAAAAAAGCCCGCAGCACATGGCCACGGGCTAAATTATCCGGTTCTCTGGCAACTCGGCTGTCCCTTGGGGACCCGTAGCTTTCCGTCCCACGATTGCTCGTGGTTTGGCTTTGTCAGTGTACCAAATCTTTCATCACTGTAAAGTCTAAGGACTTGTCTTCATCCAGAGCAATGGGCGAAATCGGCGCCGATATTCAGGCGATGGCCACTGTCCGAATTTGGATAGATCGTCTATATGAAGTTGACCCACATGTCAAGATAAAAATAAGTCGAGTTTAAGATGGTAACCGAGTAATCCGCAGCGCAATGGCGCTGCCCTGATTTCTACTTCACCTTTCGTTGTTAGTGTTGCATTCTATTGTCGCCCCCCCCTCCGTTTTGGGCTGCTTTACTTCTATAATTTGTAGCTCAGCAGGCTGTCTAGTCTTTACCTGCTCCTTTTTATAGCAGGTTAACATCTTATACTATTGTCCGGAATTTGTTGACCACTATATCATTCGTACCGACCGATCCCGCTTTACTAT
>JBAXVB010000567.1:0-2931 GCA_037129415.1 Deltaproteobacteria bacterium | reverse complement strand
GTCATGATCCAGCCAAGGAAAAAGCCGTGGGCATTAAAGGCTTCCTTGCTGTAGGTCGAACACGAAGGACTCATCTGGCACCGGTTGCCGACCGCAGGAGAAATGAATCTCTGGTAAAAAGTAATGGGGGAAAGAAACAAGGACTCCTCCCGAAGCAACACATCTTCGCCAGGGTCCTGATCCTTTGCAAAAGCCGGCAAGGCTGGCGCAATGACTATGCAGAAGAAAAGCAGGCATAAATGAAAGAATCTTTTCATATTTCAAGCAATGCTCTGGGTGACGCGGAGTACTTCCTCAAAGGTCGTGATGCCCTGCAGCACCTTTTCAACGCCGTCTTCCCCAAGGGTGATCATCTGTTTTCGGAGGGCTTCCTGCTTGATGCGGCTGGAATCGAATGTTTTAAGAATAAGGTTCTTCAGCCCGCTGTCCATTACCATAATCTCGAAGATGCTGGTCCTTCCCCGGTACCCGGTATGAAAACAGGCAGGACAGCCTTTCGCCTGGTAAACAGGCCCCCGCAGCAGATCCAGCGTCAGCCCCATGCTGTTTAAAACCGTTTCTGTGGGAATATAAGGTGTCTTGCAATGCTCGCACAAAACCCGGATCAGTCGCTGAGCAGCCACGGCAATCACCGATGATGAAATCAGAAACGGTTCCACGCCAATATCCACCAGCCGGGTAATGGCGCTGGCCGCATCGTTGGTATGCAGGGTTGAAAACACCAGATGTCCGGTCAGAGCGGATTGCACCGCAATATCCGCGGTTTCCTTGTCCCGTATCTCGCCTACCAGAATCACGTCCGGATCCTGACGGACAATAGACCGCAACCCCCTTGCAAACGTCAGATCAATTTTGGGATTGACCTGAATCTGGCTAATGCCCTTCAACTGGTACTCCACCGGATCTTCGATGGTGATAATGTTGATGGCCGGCTTGTTTATTGCTGACAAGATGGCGTAAAGAGTCGTTGTTTTTCCGCTTCCTGTTGGCCCTGTAATTAGAAAAATGCCGTTGGGAAAGGCAGTCACTTTTTCCAGAAGCTCCCGCTGTGGCGGCGAAATGCCCAGCTCCGCCAATGTCAGCAGGGATCCGGATTTGTTCAGGAGTCTTAGCACCAACCGCTCCCCGAATGCCGTGGGAATGGTTGAAACCCGGATGTCAATTTCCTGGCTACCGAGTCGAATGGTTAGACGGCCATCCTGGGGAAGACGCTTTTCCGCAATATTGAGCCTGGACATCACCTTGATGCGGGAGATGAGCGATAGTTGCATCCACTTTGGCGGCGACAGCAGATCATAGAGAATGCCGTCCACCCGATACCTGATTTTCAGGCTGTCCTGGTAAGGCTCAATGTGAATATCGCTGGCTCTGGCTCGAATGGAGCGGGTAATGATCTGGTTCACCAGCCGAATAATTGGCGCCTCGCTGGTGTCATCCAGAAGATCCGCAGTAACTTCCAGGTCCTGTATCTGTGCAGTGGAATCGTCTTCAAGGGTCTGAACTATATCTTCGTCGGAATCCAGGTTCCGGTCGTAGCTGAGAGTAATGGCAGACAAAATCACGGCCCGCGGAGACAACACCAGCTTGAACTCGCGGATTCCCAGAAGCTTGATCAAATCGTCAATAGGCTGAAAATCAGACGGGTCATGAACCGCAATCACCACCTGCTGATCGAAACCCTCCGCATCCAAAGTTTTGAGCGCTGCTTCCGCCCTGAACTTCAGCGGTGCCAGGACATGGTTTTTCAGAAACTGGATAGGAATCCTTCGGGAAAGAGGTTCGCCGCCAAAGAGTGTATCGTGGGAAATGGGGAGATCCGACCATACCGGAATATCATAACACTCTCCGGCGCATTCCAGAAACTGGAGTTCAGAAATCAGTTTTTTCTGAACGAGGATGTCGCAGATGCTGGCACCCTTGGTGTCGGCAAGTTTTTCGGCTTCCTGCCAGGCAGCCTCGGTAATACCACAGCGGCTAATGATTATCCTCTCGAGGGATCGGTTCATGGGCATTTTCAGTCCTTGATTGATTTGATGCTGTCGCTCTCGGTCTTTTTTGGGATTCGGTACATCTAATCCTTGATTGACTCGGGGCTGTCGCTCTCAGCCTTTTTACGAATCAGGTCCATCTGGTCCTGTTTGGAACGGTAAATCACCTCGCTTTCCTGCGGATGACTGACAACATGGGGTGTCATAAACACGAAAAGATTGGTTTTCTCCCGATTTTTCGAGCGGGTTTTAAAGAGCCATCCCAAGCCCGGAATATCGCCAATGCAGGGTACCTTGTACTCGGTCAGAGACAGGTCGTCACCAATCAGCCCGCCAATAACCACAGTATTGTTGTCCTGAACCAGAACTGTTGTAGTGATGGTGCGCTTCAGCGTGGTTGGTCGCTCGTTAATAGCCGCGGCTACAGTTGCGCCGCTCTGATCCAGTTTGGTCACTTCCTGAGAGATATTCAGGCGGACCAGCCGGTCTCTGCTGATCTGAGGGGTGATTTTCAGGGTGATGCCAACATCCCGGTATTCAAAGGTGTTAAAGGATTCCAGATTGCCGGTGGAGCCGGATTTGGTCTGATAGGGAATGTTTTTCCCGACCATAATCATGGCCTCCTCATTGTCTGTGGTCAGAATCTGGGGAGTTGACAGGATGTTGACATCCTTGTCTTTTTTATAGGCCTGCACAACAGCGGCAAGGCCTGGAAACTTAATGCCGCCGATATTCAGTGTTTCGCTCAGGATTCCCATTGAAAACCCGGAAGGCAGAGTTCCAGCGGCGCCAGTTATCGGAGATATCATCCCCTTAACATTGGGATAGTCTCCGGCGCCGCTGAATCCGCCGCCAAAAGCAGCAGGTCGCCCGTCGATACTGGTTGTCCCCATGGATACCCATTCAGTCCCTATACTAAAATCCTTGTTCACATTCACTTCCA
>JBAXVB010000566.1:0-2934 GCA_037129415.1 Deltaproteobacteria bacterium | reverse complement strand
TTTCTGCGCATAGGTCTATAAGTTTTCTCAGATGAACACCAATCCTGCTTTTGGAGGGGTTGGCATGGGGTCGGGCCAAGCAAAACACCATAAATCTAAACAGTTATAGCTAAAACTGGCCTAAAAGAGGCCTTATAATCGCGTTTTCTGGGCCAAAAAGGACGTTTTAACAAGAGAGAATGCCCACTAAACAAATTCAGCGGACGCAAAAAGCCGCGCCTCTGATTTGAATGTTGATGATGACAATCTGTTATCTGTCTTTATTTACAGCAAATAAATGAGACTCCTAAAAGTGAAACGACCACTTCAAAAAGTTGTAGATGAAAATTTTCCGGTTAAAGCAAAGCGCGGAGGCGGGATTATCAAAATTGAAGCTTGGGAAGACTCGTGTGGAGAAATTGTCAAATATAGTATGGCATATATCAATCATTCCATTTATCCTGATGATAACGGGCGTGTTCTGGGATATGACAACACACACAGATATCACCATAAACATTATAGGGGAGAGATTACTCCGGTTGATGATTTTGTAAGTTATCATGAACTTGTTGAAAGATTTGAAAAAGAAGTAAAGGAGTTCATAAAATGAAAACGGAAATAAGAATCGGTTCGATTGATAATTTCTTTGAATCAGCAAAACAAACTGCAAGGGAAATTGATGAAGGAAAAAAATTAACTCGAAAATGCACGATATGGGTTGAACCTTCTAATCTAAATGAACTTCTCAAACGGACTGAACTGATCCAGTATTTGCGGAATAAGAAAAAAATCACGGTCAGGCAGATGGCTGAAGACATGAATCAGTCATCAGCAAGCCTGAAAAGGGATTTGGATATTTTATCAAAATATCGGTTGATAAGGATATACAGCGAAATGGATGAAACAAACCGTGCTCAAAGACTTGTTGAAGCTTCTTTCGGAAATCGGAAAATTGAGGTTAAGGCTGAAATTTGATCAAGCTAACCTCAAATCAGAGAGCACAGAAAAGCTTGGTAGGATGGGTGGTGCTGGATTTCACATTATTGTGTCTAAAAATGGCATTTTTTTCCAAAATCCCCGACGTTCATTGAATTTGCGCCATTCATTGAATCTGCGGATAGCTGGAAAGATCCTCTTGCCCCCAGCCCCCTTCAATTTGACGTACAGCACGCCAACTGACGAAGGAACATGATGCACATCTTGCCATAGCCGGTAATCGGCATGAGCCGTCATGGACTTATAGAAATGCTCCCTCCACATCATCTGTATTAACAATTTCCGAGCCCAAAGCCAAGCGCTGCGGCACTCCGTAAAGCAGTACCCGTGACAGCAATCTTTTCCTTGCTGTTGAACACGGTTTTGAAAGCATCAAGATCGTAAGTCGGCTTCAGCTTAACTGTCATATCAGAAGTATACACCTCCATGGTGTAAAATCAAGTTAGAAAAATATAGAAGTCTTTCGACGTACGAGTTTCCATCGCAAGAGTCAGGCAACTACGCAATCAAATTAAAAATGAGCTACTACACACAGGACTGATGTATCCTAAGCCAGCCCTTGCCCAAGGGAAAGCGAGTGACGTCCTGCACGCAAAAACCTAACCGGACAATTCTGGCACCCACGGTAAAAATCCGGTTGCAATAGTTATCATCTGATGATAACATTAGATCAATGGCAAAATTAGAACATGATCATGGGCTTGACGATCTCATCGAGCTTGACGGTGTTGTGCTTGTCGTTGATCCGCTCGGTAACTACTGGGTGAAATTCGTTGTAACATGTGTTGCCGCATCTGATGAGAGGCCGCATGGCATCAGTTATTCGCTGACGCTTCATGCAGCGGATGGAGAACGGATTGTCGGCTTTGATAATGCTCACGCCGTCAACATTGGCAGTGGGCCATCACGGCGTATGAGTTCAACACACGATCATTGGCATCGCTATGGCACGATCAAGCCCTACAAGTATCAAGGCGCGCTGGAGCTGTTACAAGATTTCTGGAACGAGGTAGATGCCGTATTGAAAGAAAAAGGAAGTATCTTATGAAGATATTGCGAATTGGTATAGCTTCCTATCAAAAAATGAAAGAGCGAACGATGGCGATTGCGTGCGGTGAATTGAAGCCTGGGAATGATGAGCCAAAACTTTGGTTTACATCAATTGAGAGCCTTGCCCGTGTGCTATCAGATAAAAATCGCACGCTGCTCAATCTCATTATCGAGCAACAGCCGAAGTCTATTGCCGAATTGGAAACCTTATCCGGTCGAGCTAAATCAAATTTATCTCGCACACTGAAAAGCATGGAGCGTTTCGGCTTGGTGGAATTGCTCAAGGGAGAAGGTAGTGCGGTGTGTCCTCGTGTCCCATATAAGGAAATTCAAATAGACCTTCCGTTTGCTCACCATCAACGGGAACATTTTGAAGCTTTGCGATGAATGTCAGGAATGATTCTGGTTCTATCGCAGCGGCGAAACTATGATCAATGCTTTTTTTTTATTTTTCAACTCAGAGCAACTATGGTAAGCAAAGGAGCTTTCCCAATGATTAAATTCCCGTACGGCATATCCGATTTCAGAGAAATCAATATTCTTCCCAAGGCCTTTCGTCTGGCATGGCCGGCTTATACCAACGAGGTCGTCTTTATGCTTCAGGCCACATCCCTGGTTTCCATCATCACCATCATGGACATTACCGGAGTGGCCAGAATGGTCGCTTCCCGCAGCTTCGCCTTTTACGAACTGTACATTACCGCAGCCGTATTCTATCTGATTCTGGTTTATGGGATACTATTCTTTTTCCGAAAGGTGGAATAACGCCTGTCCGAACATCTTCGCAGTCCGTCGTTGAATACATCGGAATATATACTGCGAACTGGCATAATTTTACGTTCTTGATCCCCCACCCCAACCCTCCCCCGCTGGGAGAGGGAGCATAATGCAACTCTTTTGTACGAA
>JBAXVB010000565.1:0-2934 GCA_037129415.1 Deltaproteobacteria bacterium | reverse complement strand
CAAACTCTTTGGTGTTGTCGGGATTGGAGCCGGTGATGCGCCGCACCCACATCAGATCGGTCTTCAGATTCATATCCGTCAGATATTCCGGGATGGTTTTGAACTCACAGAACCAGTTCAGGAAATAAAACAGAATCGTGGCATTATAGACAGCCTCTCCATTCGGATCGACAAAGTGATACCCGTTGTACTGGTTCCGGATTACCTCCCCCACTTGATTCCGGGTAGCCGGTTCAATGTCGTACTCATGATAGATGTCATTTAGCAGGCGATCCACTTCGCTCTGAGTGAATCCGAGCATGTTTTCAAATGTGGGGTGAAGGGTAATGAAATTGGCGATGTTGAACCCCGATGCCAGCTCATCGATGGTGACGGGTAGAACCCCGGTGATGAACACATTGTAAATGGCCCCGGTTTTGCGGCCTTCTTTCATCAGTTTGAAAAAAGTTTTTAAAAACCCCTCATCGGCCATAAGTTGTTTGTACAGATGATCCTTATGGCCGGTGATGAGTTGATTGGCGAAGTTGTCGTATTCATCGATGATGATGTAAAGGGGGGGGAGGTTGTTGAACCGGATATCATCGATCACTTTTTTCAAATTGGCTGCTGCACTTTTCTCTGGGTTGATTTTCACTCTGTTCTTGAACCAGTCTTTGCTTTGCCCGACCATGGTTTTTATTTTCAGGTTGCAATCCAGATCGAAGCTTTCCTCCATGACTGCCATTTCCCCGGTTTCCACTGTGGAAAAATCCAGATGCAGCACGAAAAAAGAATTATGCAGCGGTGTGGGATTTTGGCCGATCCAGGTATGGCCGAAAAGTACGTCGAACCGGTCCCGGAAAAGGATGCTGTAATAGCTTTCGAGCATAGTACACAACAGTGACTTGCCGAACCGTCTGGGGCGAAGAAATACCGGATTTTTGACGGATTCCAGTTTGGCAATGTAGGCCGTTTTGTCCACAAAATAGCCGTTTTCACGGACAATCGCCTCAAAATTGGCTTCAGCGTACAGGATTCGTTTTTTCATTTCAAGCGCCTCATCCGAGCAGTCGGACACCGTTGCACCGACGAAGATGTGATTAAATGTAAATACAAAAGAGTGCCCCCCTAAGGGTTTGCCACCTCGAACACCCGAAACCCCTGGTTGCCGAAGCAGTAGATCACATGCTGGGATATCGTCGCTTCGGGATACTCGCCCATTTAACATGGCCAGTCTTATATTTTGGCCAGGATGAACAGGATTTGACCGCTCAAAGTATAGTCAGGTTTGCGCCCCGGTAGAGCAAGAGAAACGTCTGCTGGCCGGAGCTGGCATCACCAAACCGGGGATGCCGCAAGACGGGAGCCGAGGATGATGTAGCCGTAGCCAGGGGCGCACCTGAAGCGGATGGCCGACCGGCAGTAGCCGGCGCCGTAGAACCAGCTCCCGCCGCGGAACACACGGCGGGTACCAGAGGATAGCCCGACAGGATCGGTCACTGAACCTTGCGGATAGTCTCCATGCCAATCCTGGCACCACTCCCACACGTTGCCATGCATATCATACAAACCCCAGGCATTTGGCTTTTTTTCCCCCACAGGATGTGTTTTCTGTTCTGAATTGTTGTTGAACCACGCGTATTCTCCCAAAAGCTTTTCATCATCCCCAAAGCTATAGGTTCCGGAACTTCCGGACCGACACGCATATTCCCACTCTGCCTCCGTGGGCAGCCGATACAGGTTTTCTCCTGTTCTCTCATTTAAATTAGCGATGAATTCCTGAACATCTTCCCAGGAAACCTGATCAACAGGATGGTTTTCTCCCTTGAAATGGCTTGGATTGTTTCCCATGATGGTTTGCCACAGCGCTTGGGTAATGGGATGCCGCGCCAAATAAAAATCTTTGGTCAGAGTCACCTGATGCAGCGTCTCCTGCTCTCCCATAAAAAAAGTTCCGGCTGGTATGCGGCAAAAATCCATGTCAGCAATAACCGGACCATTAAAAGAACGAATTTCAAACCGTTCGACCTCGGTGGTGTATTTCCTTAATATTTTCTTTTTCACCATGCGGGTTTTGGTTTCCATATCGCATTCCATCTTCCGGAAAGACGCGTCGGGTTTGACGCACGCTTTTTCCTGATATGTTTCTGCTTCCAGAACCACATGTTCAGCAGAGGTGATAAACTCCGGCAGTTTTGAGATCAACACCCACTCTTTTCCGGCGATTTTGTTCCACTCGGCATCCAATTCCAAAATATCCATCAATGGCCAGGATGCACCTTCAGATAAAAATTTTTCCAGATTATCTTTTACCTCGGTTGAGCCTTTGGTAAGCATATATCCACGAAGGATTTCCGTAGCCTTGGCGATTTTTGGCGCAAGTTGGCGATACTTTTCCCTGCGCATGGCCTCCAGAAAATTTCGCAGCTTCGCATCATGTTTCTTGAAATCACCGTCTCCTGCGGCCTTGAGGGCGTAGAACCGGTCGGATTCGATGGCTTTGCCAAGAAGCGATAAGGCATTTTGAGTGTTTCCCTGGTACATAAGTATTTTGGCCGCCTGGAAAAATGCCTCAGCAAAGCCCGGATGTACAGACATTGCTTGCTCGGTATGGGCCAGTGCATCTGCCATTTTTCCCTGGCAATAGCTTGCCCAGCCAGCGGACAAAAAGGCGCGACCCGCATCCTGGGGATAATCAGTTTGGGCGTAGCGGGCGGCAGCCAAAAAAGCTTGCTCAGCCTCAGCCAATTTCACGAGGGAAAAATCGCATTCTGTAAAACTTAGACGAATAATGCCGCGCAGATGATGGAATCGCCATTCCAGCCTGTAACCTGGTGAGGAGTAATCGCCCGATACAGCTTTATCCAGTTCTTCCAGGGCATCCTTGTAAAGACCCTGCTGGAAAGCATCACGAGCTAACTCGAAATGGTTGAAAGCCACTGTATGCAAAGGAGT
>JBAXVB010000564.1:0-2943 GCA_037129415.1 Deltaproteobacteria bacterium | reverse complement strand
ACCACTCTTTTTTCCGCCAAATTTCGATCGTAATTTTAAGCTGCATCAAGTCCTCGATTTAGCTTTTTCGTTTTTTATAAGTTGATTGTTTAACACATGAAATCTTCGACTGAATCATCACCGTTGTCTTCTTTCCCTCAAGCGAATAATAGATGAAATAATGATGATGGGAATCCGCCACCAGAAACCCTTTGTTTTTTAGTCCGTGCTCGACATCCGCCTGTTTACGTGGCATTGGATATCTCCTCAAAGCTGGCAAGCAGTTCAACTTTCAGTTGTTTTGCCGCCACCTCCAATAACTCATCAGCGGCAAGCGCGTATTCGATCCACATCACCATGATCTGCTCTGACAGTTCATCCAAAAGTTTTTCTCTGCTCTCAGCAAAAACATCGATGCCCAACCGCTGATCCTCAATGCAAATCAGTTGCTGACTATCGTTAAGTGTCGGCTCAAGCATGATTGTGGTTTTGGCATGTAATGTCCGGTTCAACGAGTGAACTTCATCGATAGTAAACGGGCTTAAATCCAGATCTCGAATCCCGGAGACAGCGTGTATTTCTTTGGGTTGATCCGTTTCATCCAGAACAACCCTGCCCGTTACCTGAATGAGTGCCCGTCTGTTTTCATAAAGTAAATCTTCAATCGCATCATCATGTGTACATACCAACTCACGCTGTGTGGGTGGATATACAATCTTGACTTGTCGCTGTGTAAAATCAATGTTTTTCAATTCGCCGGTAATCGTTCTCTCTGCCTCACGCCGCTCAACTGGAATGAATGTGGACTGGATAAAATTGTGGGCTTTTTCAGTGAGCCGGGCAAGCCTGTCGCCTGTTGCCCCTTGAATATCCAATGACCAGTTGGCGCCGGCATTTGGAGCCATTCCTTTGATGTATTCAAGGACCCGCCTTCTCAGTGTACTGTCCGGTAACGATTGACGAAGCCAATCCGCGCGTCCGTCACTGACTCCAGCCAAAAGCGCCGAGAATGTTTTCCAGGCCCTGTCGATATCCTCAAAGACAAACAGGTCAGAGCCATGATCGCCAAGCGTCATCGGTATCACGTAACTGCCTGCCACAGGAACCTGACAAATCAGTTGATACTTGCGACTAATTCTGGTGGGGATTTTCACCCGTTGTTTGAACTCTTTGCCTTCGACATCACAGCCGATAAGCTCAACTGCATTTTGTGCGTTTTCAATTACCTGGATAAGCAAAGGCGCTGACACACCGTGTGAGCTTTGCTGTCCGGCATCTATGTGAAATGAAAAGCTTGGCGCTATTTTATCCATAAACACTCACATTCGCTATTGCATTTATTAGTATACTGCGGTTTAGCTACGCCTGCCCCTGTTTACCCAATACCAGTTGCCGGATTTCATTGATGCTGCCGACCGCCCGGATAGCGTCCTTGATCATGAGCAGCCGATCCGGATCATGAAGGCTGCGGATTAATGGCATCAGCAATAACGCAGAATCATCACCAAATTTCAGGCTCAAACCCAGCTCGATGGCTTCAATCCGGCCTTGTGTAATCCCTTTGGTTTCTCCTTCAGTTTTTCCCGCATCCCACCCACGCTTATAGCCAATGCGTTCCACACTGCTGATATATGGCATTTTCCCTTCCTCCTCAACTTTATGGATTTCAACCCACAGACTGTCTTCCAGATTATCAGGCAGTCTCATGATCCAGTCAATAAAATAGTGCTGACCCAGATACGCATCCATGCCCCTCCGTTGTATGTCGGACGTTGGTGTTTGGGTCGGGCCGTGCTAAGCTCAACAAATAAATCGCTTATTTGCTTATCTTATTGATTTTTTGTACGGTAATTTCAACTGTACAATTTCATTCTCAATTTGTTCAAATTCTGGGTCTTTATGAACCAAGATCGCCCCTTTTAGCTTTGCTAATCCGGCGATACAGCTATCGGCAAAAGACATTGCTTTACACGACTTAATTTCGCCCGTAATTTTAATATGATTTGCACTTAAAGGTTCTTGCATCAAAGGCAGGTCTTCAATTAATCTGAAACGTTCTTCTGCTGTTTTCATGCCCTGTTCCTGAATAGATATATAAAAAACCTCAATAGACGACACAATTGAGATAGAAATATCTTCTGTTCCTTCAAGAGCTTTCATCAGTAGATTTTCGACCAGTTCCGCCCCTTCCTCATTTTCGATATATGCCAGCAGTGCAGACGTGTCAAAAACATATTGGCTCATTTTAGTTTATCCATTTTTCTCTCCCGCAAAAGTGATTCAAGAAGATTACCATTTCCTGAACCTTTCAGTTGCCGCATTGCTTCAATTGCTTTTTTCCTTTTAAACAACTCTACTGAGGATTCATCGTCTTCAAAAGTAACTTTAAGCCTGGCTTCTGATGATAATTTTGTATGACTTAAAAGGCATTGTAATTCTGATAATGTTGTATTTATTGCTGTAGGCATGTCGTATCCTTTGTTGCTTTAGGTTGGGGTCTGGCCGCACTAACTGATTTAATTTACAAAATTAATACCCCAATATTGTCATTTTTTATATCAAAATTGGCAATATAGGTTCTATCTCTTCCCAAAGCTGAAAGTTTCTTTCGTTTTCAAGAATTTCCCGTTCTTGGTAAGTGTGTCCAATTTCTCTTTGATTGTTTCTGATTCTACCGGATTTTGTGGCCATGTATTTTCAGGTACTTATGAATTGAAAAATGATCTCGGAAGCGGTTCCGGAAATCTTCTGAAGACATTTCAGTCATTCCGGAGCTTGAAAACTCATGGATTATCTCATAATTTTGTGTAGTGGATGCGACTATTCATTTTCATGCTCCGGTGTATGGTGTAGAAAACCATCCTTTGTCTTGAATGAATGCCATTGTTTTGTCTATGATTCTGAGCAGCTTAACACTGTATTCAAGCACGCTCTCAAATATCTCTGAGATATCGTCCAATCTGT
>JBAXVB010000563.1:0-2946 GCA_037129415.1 Deltaproteobacteria bacterium | reverse complement strand
CGCCAGCTACAAAAGACTTCTGTTGATCCTTCGGTAGTGCTTCCCCTGTGTATTTACGAACAACCGAATCAAGTCTGTTGTCGCCCTTCTCGGACACCCCTGCTGTAATGAGTTGCTCCGCCAGGTAAGTGTCAAACAGGTTCTTTGGGTCGAATGATTCGCCAAATAAGTGAATAGCAAGAAATTTTAAGTCAAACTTCAAGTTATGACCCACTTTCAAAATGGTCTCATCTTCCATGATTGCCCGGATACCGGAGTAAAAGAACTCCAGCTCTGAACCGATCCCGATGGTTCCCACGTCGATGATATAGAAGTTCATCCCGGTGTTGATCTGAATGATACAAAGATCGCTGTCGTATGGGTCAAGTCCGGTCGTCTCAGTGTCGATAAAGATGCGCCGGATATTATTGTCCCTGATAAACGGCTCAATTTGAAGGAGCTTCTCTTTATCCCTGATGTATGTGCAGGTCTTTATCCGGGTCATGAAGTCAATAAGTTCGGGTTTCCGGTCCCGGATTTCCTGAAGTACTTCCTCAGCGATCTCGGCGCCTTCCAGAAACAACTCCCCTTTTTCCAGCGCAGGTAGGATGCCCGATCTTCTGATTGAATTAAAAAGGTCGATGGTTTTCATACTTTTATCCTCATTCGGGGTTTCGGAGGGTCTGTCGTAAAAAACGGAATAATTTCATCAGCATTAAAGCTTGTAAATTTATCGCCACTATCGCCACTTTGGAGAATAATTCCTGCAACAAATTGATTTTGTTTATTATTGCTTAGTGGCGGTAAATCTTTACTTACCGCCACTTCCCTCATTGTTACCGCCACTGTATTTATTTTACCGCCACTATCTGCCGGTGGTTGAGTGGCGGTAAAATTACTGAGTGGCGGTAACAATTGGCTGAGTGGCGGTAATTTATTTTTTATCGCCACTGCATTTTCATTATCAATATCAGCTTGTTGGGTGTATTTTTCTACTTGAGTGGCGATAGTGGCGGTAACTTTGCGACCTTTATGTATATGAATTTTGCGCTTGCCTCCGGTCGTTTTGATTGTTTCTATTGATATCCCCCGGCTCCTTAATTGGGGGGCCGCTTTGTTTAATCCACGGCTCAGATGGTTCGGTTCCTTCGGCCATGATTTTGAACGCTGTATTTTATCCCCTGCTTTCTCGTTCAGAAGTTGGAGCAGCTCGGTAGGTGTCCCCTCCCACTCCCTGAAGCCAGGTTCATCGGTCATTTGAAGAATTGCATCCATGACTGGTGATGACGCCAGTGATTCATCAATCGCTGATTGTCTGTTCCCGGAATATGCGACCATAAATTCCCCTGGTTGGCAGTAAGCAGGCTCGGCCGCTGTCGCCCATAAAGCAAAGTCCGCCATACGGGGCAACTTCGCCAGTTTGGTGCTGCTGATGTTTTTAAGCGCCACACTGACGGCCTGGCATAATGCCCCAAATATCTGCGGCTTGACCTGATTGAATTTCTCAAGAATTTCTAATTCTGTTTTCCTGTCGGTCTCGCCGATGGTTGCAAGGGATACGGGGATTGATCTGTCTGCAAGGTCTGGCTCCGCCGTTACTGAATTGATACCATTTAAAATGATAGGCCGGGTGGCCTGAAACAGGGTTTCATCCATATCGGCATACATAGTTCGGATCGCCATCCCACCACCAGTGGCAAGCCTGCACATTAAATCTGATAACCAGGCAGGTATTTGTGACATGTTATCGAATGCCAGCACCCATGAGTTGACTGCGGAAATCATCAAATCTCGACCTTCGCGGGGTATCTGCCTCAAAGGCGTTGATGACGGGTCAATGATCTCACGAATCAATCGACACGCTGTTGATTTCGCCGATCCCTGCTCGCCTGTGAGACAAAGAACTGGATACGGCCCTGTCGGACGGGCGCAGGCAACGACGAACGCGGCTATGAGTTTCCAGTCTTCCGGATTTTTCAGGTTCAAATACTCCCTTAGTAGTGAGAGTGACTCTCCTGCTACTGGATAAGGTAGGGGCATCATCCCGGAAGAGCGCCGGAATTTAACGGGAGATTTCTTGATTATCTGATAGCCTGTAGCTGTAATTTCTACGGCTTCGTATTCAGGATTGCACAGGTCGATGTAAATGGTCTTGGAATCACCGCCGATCCGGACATAAACGGGATTAGTGTCGCAATCCCATGAGTATTTGGCTTCGATGGTTAGAATGGCTTCGATCATTGGTTGGGCGCTGCACCCCTTTTTGAAAGCCTTATAAAACTCCCGGCGCAACCACGTTTCAAAGCCTTTTCCATTGATAGGATGAATCTCAACGTGGCTATCTACTTCCATTTCAGCGTACAAATTACCATCAGAATCCTTGAAATAGGCCGCCTGATCGCTGGCTATTTCAATCAAAATATCACTGATTGATCTGTCATCAGTTTCGGAGCTACCCTTTATTAGCGACTTTATAGTATCAACCCTGAGTCCTTGATCAGCCTTATGCGCTCGTAGAAACTCTTCACATTCCTTCCCATCGAAGTACTGAAACCAATTTCCGGCAAACTCCTTCTGCTGAAGGTACTTTTGAAATGAATCATCCTGGTTCCATTGGATTGAGTTAAATGCTTCGGCCATATCCTGCATCGATGGGTACGCATACCGAACTGGTGACGGCTTTGCTTTTCCATGCGGTGGAAGGTTGCAATTACATTGCGCCGGGTCATAGTCGTTGAAATGGTCATGAATGATCTCTTTTAACTTTTCACAGGAATACGGTGCAGACTTTCCCACGTTTTGTTGCAGGTAGTACTTTGTTTTCGTTTCGTCATAATCAGGACAACCTTTTAGAATTGGCCTTATGAACTGCAAGTCGTGATTCAGGTCATCCAGACCATTGGCGATTGTCGAGAGCGCCAGTCTGATATTATGGGGCAGGGATACCCCTGAAAGTGCTTTATTCCT
>JBAXVB010000562.1:0-2946 GCA_037129415.1 Deltaproteobacteria bacterium | reverse complement strand
TCGTTACAATCGGTCGATTTTTCAAAACTTAAAAAGTTGTAACTTACCTGTAACTACTTGTTTTTATTGGTGCATGGGACGAGAATCGAACTCGTACAGGGATAAACACCGAGGGATTTTAAGTCTATTTTTTGCCATTTTCATGCCTTTTCACCTTTTGTCATCCTTCATATCAAAATACTTGACATCATTGAAAAAAATAACTATCCTGTCTTCATATTTCACCATATAAAAACACCTTACTTCAGCCGAGACCGCTGGATAACCGCTGGATAAAATATTGAGGAATAACGTCGAGGGATACAATATGGCAAGTTGGATAAAAGCATCAGAGGGGATCAGGTACAAGGAACATGTCGAACGGAAAAACGGCATAAATCCTGATAGGTACTATGCAATTTATTTTCGCCAAGCAGGCAAACAAGTTGAACAGGCGCTTGGATGGGGTAGTAAAGGCGTAACGCTCGACTTTGCCAAAAAGACTCTTGCAGAACTCAAGAACAACTATCTAACGGCAAGTGGGCCGGTTACGCTGAAAGAAAAACGACAGATCAAGCAGGACGTTGCAACCGAGGCAGCAAGACAAAGCGAAATCCTTGAAACCGAAAATCTTACATTCAGAGCCTACTTTGAAAATTCTTATTTGCCTATCCAGAAAACGCACAAGGGCAAGGCCACATGGATAAAGGAAACCGGACACGCTGAAAACTGGATTTTCCCTGTAGTTGGGAATTTTCCCCTGAAAACCGTATCCAGCTTTCATATCGAGCAAATCAAAAAGAGCTTACTGGATGCCGAAAAAACACCGCGAACCATTCAATATTGTCTTGCGACATTCAGACAGGTTTGGAACCATGCGCGTCGGGCCGGGATCGTATCAGGTGATAGTCCTACCAGGAATGTTAAAATCCCAAAATTCGATAATCAAAGACAGCGTTTCTTAACGAATGGCGAATGCAGCAGCCTTTTGGATGAACTCAAAAAAAAATCAGTGGAAACCTATTTTTATTCTGTCATGTCACTGGATGCCGGGTTGCGATTCTCGGAAGTGGCCGGGTTACAATGGCAGGACATAGATTTAGTTAGGCAAACGATTTTATTGAGGGATACAAAATCAGGCCGAAACCGCACTGTTTATATGACTGAGCGAGTTAAGGCTATTCTTTCCGGGATGCCGAAAGGCGCACCGGATGTGCTTGTTTTCCCTGGGAAGCATGGCGGACAAATGACAGAAATCGGAGATGCATTCAAAAAAGCCGTTGATGATTTGAAGTTGAATCAAAGCATTTCTGATGATCGTTTAAAATGCGTTTTCCACAGCTTGAGACACACACATGCGAGTCGGTTACTTGAGGCCGGAACCGACATTTATCTTGTAAAAACGCTTCTGGGCCACAGGAACATTGCCACCACAGAGCGTTACTTGCATGTTCGAGCGGACAGCCTACGTGACGCCATAAAAGAAATGGAAAGGAAGAACAATCATTGATAAATCTTTATTCCATAAAGCACGGATGAGGCCGGGGCCCTGACCAACTCAGTTTATTGGTTTAAAAATATTCATAAATGACGACCACAGGTCAACAAAAACTGCCATAAGTAAACTTAACCTTGACTTCAGTTTAAAATTAGCAGATACAAGAGCGTGGTTTTTTGATAACTATGGGTACTGAAAGTAAGACAAAAATAAACCGCCTGATCAATCAGTGGATCACCGGCACCCCCAGCGCCACTTCCTATCTGGGTGATTCAGGTTTCGGTCGTGATCTGCTTGTAAAGTATAAAAACAGCGGCTGGCTGGAACCGTTTGGTCGCGGCGCATACATACGTTCCGGAGATAGGGTGGAGTTGCTTGGCGCTCTTTATACGCTTCAGACTCAACTTGCACTCCCTGTTCATGTCGGAGGAAAATCAGCCCTTGAACTGAAGGGATATGCCCATTACCTGTCGGCGAAGCAGAAGAGGGTTTTTCTGTACGGTCCACGGGGATTGATATTACCGTCATGGTTCAATGAAGATCGTTTTGGCGTTAAATTTGTTGTAACGCGAACAAATCTCTTCCCCGTGGACAGCCGGGAGGGGTTTACTGATTTCAAAGACCGTGATTTTTCGGTCAGAATAGCGGCGCCGGAGCGCGCAGCCATGGAAATGCTTCATCTGGTTCCCAAAGAAGTCGGATTCGACGAGAGCCTGTTGATCATGGAAAACCTGGTTACCCTTCGTCCGGATGTTGTTCAGAGTTTATTGATGGCATGTTGCTCAGTAAAGGTGAAAAGGCTGTTTCTTTACATGGCGGAGAGACATGAACACACTTGGTTGTCAAAGCTGGATTTGTCGAAAATCGTTATCGGGAAAGGAAAACGTATGATCATACCGAACGGCCGGTTTGACGCGAAATATCAGATAACCGTTCCCGTTAATCGTCAAGGAATATCTGCATGATCAATTCCTTATACTTCAAACAAGCTGAATTGCTCCTGCGGATCATTCCGTTAATCGACAGAGAAGCCGTGTTCGCCTTGAAAGGCGGGACGGCTATCAATTTCTTTGCCAGGGATATTCCCCGTATCTCCGTCGATATTGACCTTGTGTATATTCCCCTTGGCGAAAGGGATTTATCCCTCCGAGAGATAAGCGCCACGCTTGTCCGCATATCTCATGATGTCGAGAGCAGGATTCCCGGAACAAAAGTCTTTTTCAAGAAAATCAAGGGGACCGATTTTTTTAGCGGATTATTTGTTCAACGACAGGAGACGATGGTTAAGATCGAGCCGAATCTGGTCATACGAGGTTCCGTATATCCGCCTGAAAGAAGAGTCCTCTCCCCGAAAGCCAGCGATTACTTTGAGATTTCCGTCGAATGTCAAATCCTGTCGGAAGATGAATTATATGCAGGGAAAATCTGTGCTGCCCTGGATCGTCAGCACCCACGGGATCTCTTTGATA
>JBAXVB010000561.1:0-2955 GCA_037129415.1 Deltaproteobacteria bacterium | reverse complement strand
GCCGCCCGATGTGGTGTTTGACAGGATCAGCACATTTTTCCAGACTACAGGGCTTATTTAGGAATGAACAAAGTTGACAGGAAATGCCAAATGAATCAGAATACCTCTCAAATCACCATAGGAGTTGCGGCAAGTACAGCCTGGTACATTTAGGCGGAACAGATTTTGATGTTTTAAGATTCATAAACTACAAAACTTGAGAGAAAGGAACAACGTGAAAAAATTATTGGTTCTAATCAGTTGTTGCGCATTGTTCGTAACAGCAATGGTATTCACCCAGGTTGTTGAAGCCGCAGGCCTTGCGCCTTCGTCAAAGAAAGCTGCGCCTGCCATCAAACTTAGCAAGTCCAACCCCAACATGACCAAGGTGATGCAGGCTGTCACCCTTGAAACCTACGAAAGCATCCTGAATAAATATAAGGTTGCTTACTATTTCTGGTATGACACATTCGCAAATGGAGAGATACCTGCAGAAAACGTCGTCCAGGCGAACGCCAGTCTGGAGATCGCTAAAAAACAAATCGATTTGGGTACGAAAAATGCCGATATGGCGGCCTTCAATAAAGCCAGAAAGCTGATGAAGGAGGCCGATGCATTATTGAACGTGTATAAAAAGAGCTATGACCAGTTTCCCTACGAAACATCAACGCCGCTTCTCAAACAGGATGCAAGCAAGGTTTACAAAGCAAAGGCCGCCGACTATCTTGTGCTTGACCGTTATGGCGTACTCATGAATGATGTAGGCCCATCAATATGGGGTTATGCCGATGATGGAGAGTATTATCTGATAACGACCTTTTACAACTATCACGCTCGGGGAAAAATAATTAAACCCGTGGTCGTTGAAATAATGAGTACAAAAGACCCAGACAAGAGGTATGTTTACTTATTGAATGCGGATACAAAGGTCACGCAGACTACGGACTCGGTTGAGTACAACTGTGTTGACGCCGAGAAGAGTTTCCGCACTCTTATCAAAGATGATCCGATCGGCGGCGGCACAACGTGCATATCCGATGGAAAATTCCCCGCAGTCCCTGACAAAGCGCCTGCAATAAGTTTTTCGGTGACCACTACACCTTCTTTCTCATACTGGTACAATCAGAATCAGGGCGCGGCCATGATGTATCCTGACATAGTGCTTGCAGGATTTGAACAGCCTGGCCCGGCATCGGGAACCATCACCATTGACGGCAAAGTGGCTACGTTCAACAAGACTGCCGGCGCAGTAACCGAAGTGTGTATGATTAGTGGAGCGCCCGATAAAAAATATGATGAATATCGTACTAACATGACAAAATACGGCAATGAATGGTATATCTCGATTCACACCGACCAGGTTGATGCGCAGTTCATTAGTTACGGTAAATTCCGCGATGCAGGCATGTATTACAAGGGAAAGTACATAATTCCCACAGAATATAAGCTGATCCCCGGCATTGCAAATCAAACGCTGACCCTTGTCGCCAAAACAATAGAATATGGCGATCTGACATTGAATTTCGAGATAAAGCTTCACGACCCGGTCTATACCGAACGTGTGGCTACCGTAGCAGGTTCATACGATGACCAGATATTGACCAACGGAGGCGCCTGGTTCGAGCATGTTTTCAAGGGCGCGCCGGACGGCATAGCGGCAGTTCAGGAATATCCACAGATTGTTGACCCGATGTAAAGATAAGATGGCAGGAGTTGGAGTGGCGGCGTATTTGGAGGTGAGGCATATTGGGCCGTCATTAGATGGAATGATGGCAAACAGCGGCAGGCAGCAGTCACTGTTGCAATATTGTCGTAGGAAGCAGAAGATGGAGTCACCGTACATATCATCGGAATAACCGCAATGTAATAGGAATTACCATGCGAAATGTTTTCAGGAAAGGTTTGGCGGCTATTGCCGTATGTTTGGCTGTCATTTGTCCTGCCGCCACAATGGCGGACATGGCGAGGGACTACCTGAGCACCCCCGTCGGCTCATGGTATCCTGCATATTACTTGACATACAGTGAATCAAAGTCACCCGCCGATGGCGGAAAGACTGATGCGACAACAAGTCTATTCCGGATTACACGGGTAATTGATGTCTTCGGGAGGACCGGTGGTTTGAACTTTCTTGTGCCATACGAGCAAGTGAACTTTTCAAACGATCGGGGAATAAACCTCGACAAGTCTGGAGTCGGCGATCCAAAATTCGTATTTGATGCCAACATCTTCGGAGCCCCGGCATTAAACAAAGAGGAGTTCAAAAGCTATACTCCTCAGACATATTCAAGTTTTCACCTGACCATTACCGCACCACTTGGAGACTACAACAAGGATAACCCCATCAACATAGGCAGCAACCGATGGTCTACATCGCCAGAGGTGAACTACAGTTATACCCCGGATGTTGGCAAGACCTGGTTGGAATTCTATGTCAAGCCAACTTTCTTCTCTGACAACAGTGAGTATGCAGGCAATAAAAAGTTGTGTCAGGACCCCCAGCTTAGCCTTGAAGGACATGCCAGCCACAATATCCTTGACTGGCTATGGTTTGCGTTCGACATCTTCTACAATTACGGTGGCGAAACCAGTGTGGACAGTGCCTGGCAGAATAACAGAGACAGCACCGTAAGCGGTGGTTTCACCGCAAATTTTACACCATGGCGGGGCGGCAAAATACTGCTCGACTATAAGGATGCCATCTCTGCGCCGGCCGGGGTGTCACGGACTAACGCAGTTACACTATACATCGGGTGGCTGTTTTAGGAACAGACAAAACATGCAAAAAAGGGGGGGGGGGGCAAAAAATGAAAGATCAAATTTCTAACAAGAACAAGGGTTTTTTTCCGGAGGAAATGACGCAAGGACAAAAAACCCTTATGGGCTTTACGTTATTCTTCCTGCTGGTGTTCTGCTACATTATGGCGAGAGCATTTCTCGGTCATGTCATACAACTGCCAAACATCCCGGGCGGGC
>JBAXVB010000560.1:0-2955 GCA_037129415.1 Deltaproteobacteria bacterium | reverse complement strand
TCATGCTTGCGAAAAGTGTAAACTACTTTTTGGCTCAAATGAAGGATGCCAATAACACTTATAAAATTATTGTTGCCGCCGATGCAGATAAAAAAGAAATCAAGGAGTGGCTTAAAGAAGCAAAACCCGTAAAATCTGTCAAAGATGTTATTACCAGTGTTTTAAAGGAAGCCAAGTCAAGGCGACCTACAGGAGAAGAAGTCGAACGGGGAAGAGAAAGGATGTGTCATGATTACTATGACATCCGAACGTTTGGTGGTGTACTATCTTTAAAATCAGCTCCCAACTGCGGTCAGGTACGTGGCCCGGTTCAGCTTACCTTTGCCCGTAGCATTGAACCAATTGTTCCACTGGAGTACAGCATCACGCGCATGGCCGTGGCCACCGATGCCGAGGCTGAAAAGCAGCAAGGCGATAACCGAACTATGGGCCGCAAATTCACCGTACCTTATGCCCTTTACCGTTGCCACGGTTTTATTTCAGCACCATTTGCAGAACAAACCGGCTTTTCCGAAGAAGATTTGAAATTGTTCTGGGAAGCTCTGTGTAACATGTTCGAGCATGACCGTTCAGCAGCGCGCGGACAGATGGCGACTCGCAGACTGATTGTCTTCAAACACGATTCAAAAATGGGAAAAGCGCACGCCCATAAATTGTTTGATCTGATCAAGGTGGAGCGGGTCAATGGCACTGAGAGACCAGCCAGAGCTTTTACCGATTATGTTGTGAAACTGGATGAGGCAAATGTGCCAAACGGCGTAAGCATAGAGAAAGACCTTGATGTACACTGAAGACGATCTCCTCCCCCTCTCCGCCCTCCAGCATCTGCTCTTCTGCGATCGGCAGTGCGCGCTGATCCACATCGAGCAGACATGGGTGGAGAATCTTTATACGGCTGAGGGCCGCATCATGCACGAGCGGGTTGATTCCGGGCTCAGTGAAACCAGGAGAGATGTGCGAATTTCGTTCAGCCTTCCCTTGCGGTCACTGCAGTTGGGGCTGACGGGAAAAGCAGACGTGGTGGAATTTCATCGGGAGCAATGTGGAAATGGGAAAAAACCGTCAGATGCAGCGATCTGGCGGCCTTTTCCGGTGGAGCATAAACGCGGGCGGCCAAAAAAAGAACTTTGGGACAAGGTACAGCTCTGTGCTCAGGCTATATGTCTGGAAGAGATGCTGGCTGTTGAGGTTCCCAACGGCGCACTTTTTTATGGCAAAACCAAGCGTCGGCTGGATGTGGTTATCGGTACGGATCTGCGCCGTGAAACCGAGGAAGCAGCTTTCCGGCTTCATGAACTGTTTGCCAGCGGGAAAACGCCGCCGCCAGTTTTGAAATCTGTATGTGAAGACTGCTCATTTATTGAAACATGTCTCCCACATGCGCTTGAAAGGCCAAAGTCTGTCCGCAATTACCTTAAAAACATGATTGGTAATCCATGAAAAAGCATCTGAACACATTATATGTCACCACTCAGGGGGCATACCTGTCCAAAGAGGGTGAAACCGTGCTGGTTTCCGTGGAGGGCCAAAAACGCCTTCAGTTACCGGTGCATACCCTCGGCGGCATTGTTTGCTTTGGTCGGGTAATGTGCAGCCCTTTTTTGATGGGCTTCTGCGCAGAAAAAAATGTAGGCATGAGCTTCCTGACGGAAAATGGACGATTTTTGGCAAGAGTTCAGGGACCTGTGTCCGGCAATGTATTGCTGCGCCGTGAACAATACCGCCGGGCCGATGCATCCGATTTTTCGGCTGCAATGGCAAGGTTCACACTAACCGGAAAAATTGCCAATTCCCGGACGGTCTTGCAGCGTGCCATAAGGGACCACGGCGACAAGATCGACCAACCCGAAGTCGAGAAAGCTGCGAACGTATTGGGAGGTGCGCTGAAGCGGATCGAAACAATTTCCAACCTGGATGAATTGCGGGGTGTTGAAGGTGAAGCGGCTCGCAGCTATTTCAGTGTGTTTGATCATTTGATCACCAATCAGAAGAATGATTTTTTCTTCAAGGGACGAAACCGGCGTCCTCCTTTGGATAATGTCAACTGTATGCTGTCATTTCTTTACACCTTGCTGCTCCATGATGTTCGATCTGCGCTGGAAGGTGTAGGACTTGATCCGGGAGTGGGTTTTCTTCACCGAGATCGGCCCGGCCGTCCCGGATTGGCGCTGGACATGATGGAAGAATTTCGCTCATTCCTGGCGGATAGACTGGCTTTATCGCTGATTAACCTTGGCCAGGTGAAGGACAAGGGGTTTAAGAAATCCGATACTGGCGCTGTCATCATGTCAGATGATACACGCAAGGAAGTCATTGTAACATATCAAAAACGTAAGCAAGATGAAATTTTACACCCTTTCATTGGCGAAAAAGTGGCTATCGGCATTCTTTTTCATGTTCAGGCACTTTTGCTTGCACGATATCTGAGAGGCGATTTGGACGGTTATCCGCCGTTCATCTGGAGGTAAGTAAACCATGATGGTGCTTGTAAGTTATGATGTCGCCACTTCCGATGGTGATGGGCCCGGACGTCTTCGGAGGGTAGCAAAAATTTGCAAAAACTACGGGCAGCGGGTCCAATATTCGGTTTTTGAATGCATAGTGGATCCGGCTCAATGGGCATTGATGCGGAAAAAGCTGGAAGATCAGATAGACCCGTCCAAAGACAGCCTGCGCTATTATTTCCTGGGAGCAAACTGGCAAAAACGGGTAGAACATACCGGAGCTAAACCCACTTTCGATCAGGAGGGACCTTTGATTGTCTAAAGCATTGCGAACCCAAAGCTCACATCTTTTATCTGTCCGGTTCGCTAAATTTTAACTATATGAAAATACAGCTAATCCAATTTTTATTCGGGATAAATCATTTTGAAAAAGCCTTAATATCTGCAGTTCGCAGATTCATACTTATTGTTCGCCCAATCAGCGATGCAGTTCCAGGAATTTCGACAGAGG
>JBAXVB010000056.1:0-17285 GCA_037129415.1 Deltaproteobacteria bacterium | reverse complement strand
ATGAAAATCATTTCCGTTGCCAGGTTTCTGGCGAATGCAATCTGATGAGTCGCCATAATCATGGTCATTCCGGCTTGGCCTAATTTTCCTATAACGGAAAGCACTTCACCGATCAGTTCCGGATCAAGTGCCGAGGTTGGCTCATCCAGAAGCATGATTTTGGGATCCATGGCCAGCGCCCTGGCAATGGAAACCCGTTGCTTCTGGCCTCCGGAAAGCTCCGCCGGATAATGATTTGCGTGGGAAGTCAGTCCCACCCGATCCAGCTCCGCCATGGCCCGCTGTCTGGCGGCGATCTTATGCTGGCCCTTGACCCGGATCAGACCGATTTCTATATTGGAAACTGCGCTTAAGTGATCAAAGAGGTTGAAATCCTGAAAAATCATTCCAACCTGCTGGCGATAGCCACACAAGGCTCTTTTATCAGCTCCGTTGACAAGGCGGCCTTCCAGGAATATCCGCCCGCTGTCCGGGGGAACCAGGTAATTTATGCTTTGAAGCAGGGTGCTTTTTCCGGCTCCGGAAGGGCCGATCAATACCTTGATTTCACCAGCGTTGATGGAGAGCGATACATCACTTAGAACCGGACGATCTCCGAATTGCTTGTAAAGGTTTTCAACTGATAGAATGGGGTCCATGAGGCTTTCTTTAGTGCGTATATCCTGGAATTTTCAGGCGCTTTTGCAGTGCCGCCAGACTCCGGGTTCCTATGTAGGTTAGAAGCATGAACATGAATCCGGCCAGCAGGTAAAGATGGAGATGCTGGTAAGTCCGGGAAGCCACATGGTTAGCGCGGGACATGAGTTCCGAAACGCCAAGCGCGTAGGTTACAGCGGAATCCTTCAACAAAATGGAATATTCATTGGACCAGGCTGGAATGGATATTCGAAGAGCCTGAGGCAGAATAACATAAAAGATGGCCTTGGTATCGCTCATTCCCAGCGCCCTGGCCGCCTTCATCTGGCCGTCCGGAATGGATAGAATCGCTCCCCGCAGAATCTGGGACTGATAAGCCGAGCTGATAAGTCCCAGCACTATAATAGCTACTGAAAACGCAGAAAGGTTGAAGTCCAGAAAGGAAACCAGTCCAAAATAAAACAGAAATAAAAAAACCAGAAGAGGAATTCCACGGAAAAACCACACATAGATGCTGATTATGCTGCGAGTCGTTTTTCCGGAATAAATCTGACCCAGCGCAAGAGGAAGTCCCAGCATAAAACCAAAGACCATGGCGCCAACCACCACTGTCAGATTGATCCATGATCCTTGAAGAAGATAAAAAAAACCTTCCTGAATTGCGGTGATACCATCAGATGTCATTGTGGGCCCTGGAAAAATGAGAAGGCTTGGGGATTGCTCCCCAAGCCTTGAGTGACTGCAATTCAGGCAACCTGCAACGTGAAATTATCTTACGCTGTATTTTGCCTTTAATTCCTTCCAGGTAGCACTGGCCATCAGGCGTTTAAGACCTTCGTTCAACTTGCTCAGAAACTCTGTGTCTTCTTTTCGCACGGCATAGGATGTTTCATCATCTGGTTGCCCATAAGCCCCCAGAATCTTTATGGCCATTCCATTTTCCATGAACTCCTCAGCGGATGTCTGAGACACCGCTGCAACATCAATGCGGCCGTTCATGATATCCTCCATGGCCAGTGGCGCGGAATCGTACTGCAGAAGCTTGAATTTCTTTTCTTTGTCACCTATCAGCTTGTCTTCAATCCATTTGGCTTCTGAAGAGCCGCGCTGAACGCCCCATTTCACATCTGATTCCATTGTTTTGTCCGGCATAATGGGATTACTTTTTTTGGATGCCAGAATCATCACGGTTTTATAATAACTCGTGGAGAAATTGACCTGCTGCTTACGCTCTTCTGTAACACTCATTCCGGATGCAATAAAGTCTATTTTACCTGCTTTCAGGCTGGGAATGATGGCTTCCCACTGGGTTGGCTGGTGTTTGACCTTGAAACCCATTTCCTTGGCGATCCAGTTAATGGCCACGATATCCAGCCCATCTGGTTCGCCTTTGCTGTCAATAAAGCTGAACGGCGGATAATTGGCGTCTATGCCGTTAATGTAGATTTTTTCCTCAGCCGCAAACACGCCGCTGAACGCCATACCAGTCAGAACCAGTATCAAAAGACTTTTAAATATCGTTTTTTTCATTCAATTCCTCCAAAATGTTGATGTACTGTGAATGGTCATAATCCGCAATTTCCCTTATACTCTATCCCCTTGGTGAGATAGATAATATTGACTTGAAATCCCCTGAAATGTCAATAATTAATCTTTCCAGGCTTTTTCCTTGACCTTCAAACGCCGGATCGCCGGCGCCATGATTTCCCCGATTAGGGTCCGGTAATCCATACCGGCGGCCTCGCCGATAATACATAAATCCGACCATCCCGGGGTGAGTCCCGGTAGTGGATTGCATTCGATAAAATGGATGCGCTCATTTCTGTCCAACCTGAGATCCACCCGCGCTACATCCCGGCATCCCAGAGCCGTGAATGCGCATTTGGCTACATGCTCCAGGCTTTTTTGAAGCGGCCTGTCAATATTCGCAGGAGCCTGATAAGATATGGATTCGTTAGTGTCCAGCTTATGCTCGAACGCATAAACCGGGAATCGGTCTTCTTTGTTATTAAAGAGAATTTCCATCGGCGGCAAAACCTTGGGCCGGTTTTCACCCAACAGCCCAACAGTAAATTCTCTTCCGGAAAGATATTCTTCAACCAAAACCGGCTGGTGATATTTTGAAAGCAGTTCGCGGGAGAGGCGTCTGAGATCTGTCTCGTCCTGCACCACATTCATTCCCATGACCCCTTTTGAACTGCCTTCGGCAACAGGTTTGATAATCACGGGAAAATGAAGGTTTTTGGGAAGCCGTTCCTTTCCCGTGCGCATGACAAGAAAATCAGCCGTGTAGATTCCGGCCTGACGCACCATTTTTTTTGCCAGAACCTTGTCTAAGCAGATGGATAAGGCAGCCGGATCAGATCCCACATAAGGAATATTTAGAAGCTCCAGAATAGCAGGCACCTGGGATTCCCGATTTCGGCCATGCATCCCCTCGGCAATGTTAAAGACAATATCAAGGGGCATGGAACCGATGATGGATGGCAGCTCCGGCGTAGCTTCAATTTCCACCACATCATGACCGTGGGATGCAATGGCGGCTGCAATGGAATCAATTGTGGCACGGCTGTCAAATTCCGCCTCTCTGTCATCATCATTTGAATCCAGGGGCTTGATGCGCTTCAGGTTGAACGTGAATCCAACCTTCAGGGCCTGATGCCGGTTTCGGGAACGCACTGCTATCTGAATGCCATAACGCGCCACAGCGCTCTTTATCACCGCATCCAGAACTGCTTCCATGGTAGCAAGACCGGCAAGCGCCGCAGAAGCATGGACAGTAGCGCCAGGCTCCAGGCTGGGAAGGGCGTTGGCTTCAATAAAATAAACCTGATCCGTTGAGGTCAGTCGATAATCCAGCCGGGCAAGGTCGCGAATGTCCAGAACCTTGCAGACAGTTTGGGACAGGCGCAGGATGTGTTTAGCTGTTTTGGGGGAAAGCACTGCCGGAACCTTGACGGTAACGGCATCCGGCAATTGCTGAAGTCTATAATCATAAATGACGTGTTTATGGTCCAAAACCACCGAAGGGTCAAAGCGATATTCACCTAGTGCAAGGATTCCTCCGGTTTTTCGTGATGCTTTTTCCAGAAAAGGAACAATCACATCCTTTCCCTCAATAAACTCCTCGATCAGAACCCCAGCCGGATACCGGATCAACAGCCCCGTAACCCTTTTCAGAAGCTGATCCGGAGCCTCCACTATGGACTGTTGGTCAATGCCTATGGAGCTGCCTTCATAATTGGGCTTGATTATAACTGGATAGGTCAGATCCGGCTGTGTCCAGTTGTGGACGCTTTCAACAAACACCCATCGAGGCGTGGGCACGCCGCTGGCTGCAACCAGCATTTTGGTCAGGCGTTTGTCCGTGGTCAAAGTGCAGGTATATGCATCAGATCCGGTATATGGCATTCCGAGCTGCTCAAACAATCCGGGATAAAATGCCTCGCGGCTTTTCCCCCCCCTTCCGACCGCCGTATTAAAAATCAGATCTGGATTAAGAGCCTCAAGCCTTGCCACCAGCCGTGATGCCGGCCCTGAAACCTCGACCATCTCCACCTGGTGGCCCAGGGCCTTCAGCGCTCCGGCAATCGCTTCAACCGTTTCCGGCCTGTCGAATGCTGCATCCTCTTCGCTGTTGGTAAACTGCAAATTATACGTGTAAGCTATTTTCATTACATGCTCAAGGTGCTAAGGGCTTATCAGCCAAGGCTTTTTTCTTTGGCGATTTCAAAATGGATGGAGTTGGGATATTCCGCTGCAATCCTGGCGAAAGTTGCTTTGCTTTTTTCCTTGTTCCCCATTTTTTCGTAAACGGAAGCCAGATTGTAAAGGCTGATATCTTTCAGGGAAGTGTCGGCGGAAGTGGTAAGCGTTTCATAGTATTTGACGGCGGATTCATAGTCTTTTTTTCCTTCGAATGCATACCCCAGGCTGCTCAAAATGAGATTTCCATAAAATGGAGTATTACTGAAATCACCCAGGGCGGTTTTGTACAGGGAGATCGCCTTGTCAAATTCACCGGCTTGAAAGCAGATATTGGCGAATTCGAATCCGGCAACCTTTCCCATTCGTCTTGAGGAATAGTCATCCAGAATCCGGGTAAACGATTTGTCAACGGCCTGATACGCCTTTACCGGGTCTTTGTCTTTCATGGCCATCTGGTACTGAGCCAAGCTCTCAGCCAGAAGTGCGGATGCCTTGTTTTCGGCATGGCTTAAATACGCCTGAAAGCCTGCTGTTGCAACAAGAAGTGCAAGCACGACACAGGCAGCAATAGTTGCCTGCTGTTTATAGGTATTGAGCCATTGAATCAGTTTTCCGGAAAACGTGATGAATTCATCAGGCTCTTTCAAGAGCTTTTTACGGGTCAGTTTTTGTGCCATGATACCTCCAAAAAAAGTAGTCAGAAAAAGTCAAAATTGTTATATATCTTATCTCCGGTACAAAGCCATCAGTCCAAAAGTTTTCGAATTCGCTCCCAGCCGTCATGGGGAATGCTGGCGCCAACGACCTGGCAAACTTCATATCCACAGGCAGATGCAAGTTTGCCACATTTTTCCAAAGAATACCCGTTGACCAAGCCAAACAGGAATCCGGATGCCCACAGGTCGCCGGCGCCTGTGGTGTCAACAGCACGGCCGTCTCCGACAGGCTCGACCATAAAGATATTTCCATGTTGCGAAATACAACTGCCGCGACTGCCAATCTTCAGAACGGCAATCTCGGCCCGGGAGGAAAGACTCTCGATCATGCGTCTTTCGTCGGTATGGCCAGTAAACGCGCGGGCTTCGTCTTCGTTGGCAATCAGTATATCAACAAATTCATCCACAATCCGATCAAGCAGAGCCTTGTTGGATTCAACAACCGTAAAGCTGGCAAGATCCAGTGATATCTGTGCGGAAGACTTTTTCGCCAGCACCATGGACTGTAGCATCAGCGCCGGATTAAACAGTAGATAGCCTTCGATATGAACCACTGCCGCATCTTCAAAACAGTTTTCGTCAATTTCTTCGGGCAGAATTTCCGAAGAAGCACCAAGATAAGTCAGCATGGACCGCTGAGCATCCGGGGTGATGATGGAAAGCACCCTGCCAGTGCGGGAAGGGGATTGCAGCAAGCGGGGCTCCACACCGTTTTCAACCAGGCTGGCTTCAAAAAAAGCCCCCATTGGCTCGGTTCCCCGTTTTCCGACAAAACGTGAGGCCCCGCCAAGCTTGGCGACACCGATAATCGTATTGCAGGCAGATCCGCCCGGAACAATGCTGGGAGAAGATTTCAGATCCGAGACAATGCTTTCGATAATTGCATAGTCAACCAGCGTCATGCCTCCCTTGACTGCTCCGGATTTGCACAGAAACGCCTCTGTCTCATGGGCGAGGATATCAACCAGGGCGGAGCCGATGCCGACAATTACATTTTTCATAGATTTTCCATATTCTTATCTTACCATACCGTGGATTCGTGAATCCATCCTTTGTCGCCATCCGCATGTTCGACCAAAATCCATTTGTTATTGCGTTTCAGGACTTTAAAGGGGATGCCCGGCCCGACAGAAAACAGGGCTTTCGCATCCGCCTTGGGCTCGGAGCGCAAACTGTTTTTATCTTTTATGGTGATGACCGAGGGCGTATTTCCAACCAGGGATTGATGAACCCATCCTTGATCTCCCTCAAAATCCTTTACCTGGTACCATTCCCCTATTTTTTTGACAACAGCAAGGGGGAAGTATTTTTCAGATTTCCAGAGTACGTCGAAATTATTTCCAGCGCCGGATCGAATTTTGGCCTCGGTCACAGAAACCGACATGCGCTGTTCGGCCTGAGCAGCACCGCACAGCAACAGAAAGGCCATGATTCCGTAAAAACAAAGGCATTTGATTTTCATAGCGACCCTCACACACCAACACACAGTAGGGGCGACCGGCCGGTCGCCCTTGCTTTCCCACAGGAAAGACCAAGTAGGCATGGATATACAGGATAATAAAAAATGTGTCAATGCAGTAGGGACGACCGGCCGGTCTCCCCTACAGGATTACCGTGGGCCTGGAATATCAAATGTCGAGCAAGAGCCGCTGGAACAGCTTCGGGTCTGAGCGGAAGCGCCCGTACCTCCGCTTCCGCTGCTTACGGAGAAGTTTGTACTGCTGAGAACACGTTCAATTTCATGGCCATCACATTTGGCGCATTTCAGCTCGGCGGTATCCTGTGTGCTGGTGAAGAGTATCTCGAAACATTCATTGCATTTCAAACACTTAAATTCGTAAATCGGCATATCTAATCTCCCAATAAAATAATCAGTCGTTGGTCGTTGGCCTTCTGCACCCGAACTTCAAACCGGCAATTTTACCACAAACCGTGCGCCTTTCATAAGAGATTTTTCAAGGGTGATGGCGCCGCCATGTCTTTCCACAATACTGTGACAGATGTACAGCCCCAGTCCTGTTCCCTTGCCAACCGCTTTTGTGGTAAAAAAAGGTTTGAAAATATCCTGACGGATGGTGTCAGGAATACCCGGTCCGGTATCTTCGCACTCAAAGATAACCTGATGACGGTTTCTGTCAACAGCAGTTCTCAGAAAAATGGTTCCGAAAGATGGCGCAGTAGCCTGAATGGCATTTTTAATGATATTCAAAGCCACCTGGCCTATGCCTGCAAAATTTCCGTAAACAAGGGGCAGATCCTCAGCATACTGCTCGCTGATTTCGATCTTCTGATTTTTGTAAAGATTTCTCAGCACTTGAAGCGCATCCTTTACAACGGTGTTCAAGTCAATGGCTTCGGTATATGTTTGCGTCTGCCGGGACAGGGCCAGCAGGCTGCCGACAATGGCCTTTGCTCTGGCAAGTTCCTTTCCGGCAAAATCCAGATCATCCAGAATTGCTGAATTCAACGGTGTATCGACATTTCGTGAAGAAATATCTTCAAGGGTTGACTGAATCAGGCTCATGGCGCTGGCAAGAGGGTTGTTCAATTCGTGGGCTGCGCCCGCAACAAGGGTGCCGATTGCAGCCAGACTCTCGGATCGAATCAACAATTCCATTGCTTTGTCTTTTTCGATGAGTACGGTTTGAAGTTCAAGGGTTCGTTCCGCAACTTTTTCCTCAAGATTTTTGTTCAGATATTCAATTTTCTGGTAAGATTTGGCGTTTTCGATGGACAGCGAGCTTTGGTTTGCCAGGGTTTCCAGCAGATCCATGTCATCCGCCAGAAAGAGATCTCCGGATTTTTTATCTCCAATCGCTAAAAATCCGTTCAAAGTGTTTTCAAATATAATGGGAAAGACAACGGCAGCCTGGATGCTTTCCATTTCTGCATATACCTGACGGGAAAACGTATCCTCGGATTGCTGCATCAGCGGTTCTTTACGCAAGGGTTGGAGGCGGCGTTTCATCCAGATCACCATGGGGGAATTCCCGGAAAAGACAGCCGGTGACAGAGACGGGTCGTCATTGATTCGACATCGCACATAACTTGGCGACTTCGAATCATCCGATAAATACATAAAGCAGTGACTGACCTTCATGGAACCGGAAATCGTTTCGACCAGCAGAGCGGCGATCTGCCTTATATCCAGTACAGCGGAAATGGTTTGACTCAAATGCTTGATGGTTTGTCTGTAGTCATATCTGCCCTTGAAAAAATACCGGTCAACCAGTATTTGTATCCGAGTTTTTACCGGACCAAAAACAAGCGACACAACAATAAATAAAAATAGTGGGAAATATGCCGAATCCGAAGCTTTAATGTCCGTCACTGTTTTGTTGATTATTGTGACAAACAGTGAGTATATAAGCGTGAGCATGATGGAAAGAATTGAATATATAACGCTTTTTCGAATCAGTATTCCCATATCCAGCAGATCGTAACGAAAGAGCCCCACGGCAAAAATGGACAGGGGAATAAAGCTGAAATTTCCCGGCGGATATATCGAATATCCCAACAGCGGAAGCGTGTTCATGTCGAGCAGAAAGCAGAGGATTCCAAATCCGCAATAAAGATATTTCAGCCGGTTTTTCAGAATACTTTGGTTTTCCCGTTGAATGGCCTGATAAATCAGCACCAAAACATAAACCGCAGCACAGGCTGTTTCTATTACCATGAGAATGTACAGAGCACCGCCTTTTCCATAATAGCCAAAGCTGTGCCTCTGCATTTCAGCGATAAACAGGGGGGTAGGGGTAAAGCACATCAGAATAAAGGCAAAAAGATAGGCTGAACGAATCAGCCAGATACGTCCGGGAATTTTCAGATAGACATGAAAAAAGTGGATATAAAGAGGGATAAGATAAACAACGAAGAAGTGGTCCAGCCGGCTGATAAAAAGAGCTGTTTGGGCGGATTTGCAGTTAAAAATCACAAGGATGTCAGTGTAGAGAAAAGCGCCCAGTATGCAAATCAAGGTAAAGAGACGATTGATTTTGTTTTTTTTGCCGTGTGAAGCGGACAGGTAGGCCAGGCAGACAAAACAGCACAACGTTAAAAATGGTGGAATACTGTATAAAAGCCTCATGATGATTCAAGCAGTTCGCGGGCATGTTCCCAGGCAGCGGGGGTAAGGGTTTCGCCGCCCAACATTCGCGCAAGTTCGCGAACCCTGTCCTCAAAATTCAGGGCATGAATGGTTGTGATGGTCCGACCTTGCTGAACATTCTTGATTATTTTGAAATGATGGTTTCCGAATTTGGCGATCTGCGGTAAATGGGTGATGCAGATGACCTGATGATGTCCAGAGAGATACAGAAGCTTTTTTCCGACAACCTCCGCCACCCCACCGCCAATGCCTGAATCCACTTCATCGAAAATGACGGTTTCCACAGCGCCTGTATTTGAGATAATAGCTTTCAAGGCCAGTACCACCCGTGAGAGTTCTCCGCCTGAAGCAATCTGGGAAAGGGGTTTTAATGCTTCGCCCGGATTCGGGGCGATCAGAAAAACCGCCCGATCCAAGCCGTATTCGGCCATAACCTTTCCTTCACAGGTCAAAAACTGCTCGCTGCTGTCATCCGCCGGATTGCTGCGAAGGGCGATCTGAAAGCGGGTATGGGGCATTTTGAGTGCGGCAAGCTCTGTTTCGACTCGCTGCGCCAAAGCTGATGCTGCCTGAGCGCGCCGGCTCGACAGGTCTGTTGATACCTGACATAACCGGGCATGGTGACGGATCAATGCTATTTGGGTCTCCTCCAGTGTGCTGGAAAGGTGTTCGATGGTGAACAGTTCCTTTTCGATTTCGGTCAGTCTTGTCAGAACCGCATCAAGGGAGCCCCCGTACTTTCTCTTGAGTTTATGCAAGAAATCAATTCTGGCCTCGACAGCTTCAAGCCGGCCATCGTCTGTCTCAATGGTGTGAAGATAGGTTCGCAGTCCTTCGACAATATCCTCAATCCGGTACCCTGCATCTGCCAGCGCAGTGGAAAAAGATGCCAGGCCCGGATCAATCTGCGCCGCCTTGTCCATTGTTTTTCGGATAGTTGAAAGATGCTCCAGGACAGCTCCGCTTCCCACATACAGGTTCTCAATACCGTCCTGAACCGTCTGATAAAGCATTCCTGCGTGCTTTAGCCGGTTCCGGTCCTTTTCAAGTTCCAAATCTTCTGCTGGCTTAATGCGAGCTTCCGTGATTTCCGTTTTTTGAAAGGAAAGAAGGTCAATACGTTCTGTCTGGCGAAGGGCGGCTGTTTGAAGGCGATGAAAATTCTGAATCAGAGGCAAAAGAGCGTGATATCCAGCATAAACTTCATTTCGAAGGGCCAAAAGATCTCTTTGCAGCCCGCCGAACTGATCTATGGTAAGCAATTGCTGATCTTCTTTTAATAGTCCCTGATGGGCATGCTGTCCGGAGATGGATGCCAGGCTTTCGGTGATGGCGGATAGAACCTGAATGGTCGCCAGTCTGCCATTGACGTAAATGCGGTGCCGATCTGTAATGGAAATGATTCGCCGGATCAGAAGCCCTTCAGCGGGATCATGCCCGTGGGACATCATCACAGTGGCCGTGCGGCTTTCTGGTGCAATGGAAAACAATGCTTCCAGCTCTGCGGCTTCTGCGCCAGATCGGATCATGGCGGCGCCTGCGCGGCCTCCCAGCATGAGATTGACGGCCTGAAGAATGATGGATTTGCCAGCCCCGGTTTCACCGCTAAGTATCGTCAATCCTTGGGAAAAGGATATCTTGAGGTCATCAATGATGGCGAAATTTTTGATTGAAAGTTCTTGAAGCATAATGATTCGCTGAAAAACATGAGAAATGAAACAGGCTGCTCACCCACCTTGCAGCCTGATGGCTTCTTCAATATGATGTGTCGGATATCCCAGGATGGTACGTACTGGGCCGGAATATTCGAGTACGGTAAACAGCCTGCCCTTAATTCGATATTCGGAATCCCAATCGATGTCGAAATCCGCAGATGCCTCATTGACTGTAAACGGCAGCTTTTCGCCGTCAAGGCTCAGGCATCTGGATTGCCCTTCATCGGGATCCAGTATCCACGCATCCCCGGTTTCTGTAGAAAAGAAAATCAGTTTTCCCAGAGTCAATAACTGTGCTTCTCTTTTATGTGACAACTGGATGATGGTATTGGCAAGAGATATTCCGGCCTGATTGAGGGACGGAGGCTTGGGCGAAAGGGGGTCTTGGTGGCTGAGGGGTTTTGGTTGTGGTTTTCTGGTTCTGGACGGTTTATTTCGCTTTCCCATTTTCCCTCCTGCGCTTGAGTACGAAGGCTGCATAAATATTAAAATTGAACTCGGGCATCACTGCGCCAGTTGCGGACCATTTCTGGCTTCACTGTCATCCGCGTCTGAATGCGCCATCGAAGAAAACGCCCAAACCTTTCTCAATCGAAATACAGAGAGATCAAGGAAAAGGAAATTGATAAAGAAATTATCACATGATATGATACTTGTCATGATGTTTTTTACCACAGCGTAAAAATAAACTTTCAGGGTATTATTCTTAAATTTCATCGAACAATCTAAAATACTAAAATCGAAAGGATTCCCCCCCTTTGAAAAAGGGGGAAGTATCATTTTCATATATGGGGTGATCGAATTTAAGAAAGATACGCGAAAAGAATGAAATGCTCATCACATGAAATTTAATAAGGATACCGGCCTTCGAACTGTTGGAAAAGATAGCACCACCCCAAAAAAAACGCAATGCATTCAACAAAGGAGAACTGTATGAAATTGAAAAAACATTTTATTGTAATCGCCTGTGCTTTTATGCTTTTGATATCAGCTACAGCTTATGCTCAGCCTCAACCCCCGGTGTTAAGCGTCACGAATGGAAGCTGGGTGTACCTTTCCTGGAACGAAGTCAAGGGCGCAACGGGTTATACTCTGACTTATGCCCCAATGCCCTTTACGGGTCCGGACTCCCTTGTGATCGTGGATATGGGAACGCAAAAAAACTTGTCGGGTGGTGAACTTCCAGCCGGATCAGCCTTCTATGTGGCGGTCCAGTCCCGCGATACTACCGGTGTAAGCCAATACTCCAATGTCGTATCGGTTATCATGGGATCATACCCGATTGCTGCGGATGTTTTCACGACAGTTCAGAAAACGGTTTCACCCGTGGCATTGTCTTTGATCACGCCTCAGATTTCCCCGGCGGATATTTCTCTGTACGATATTTTCGGTTACAGCGCGTGGCAGGAAGGACCCGGTCTCTCTTTGGTTAAACGGACGGATATTATGCCAGCCGGCTACTCGGGTGCATCGGTCATAAATGCGAATCGCCTTTTGCGTTTATTTACAATAACAGACATTCATATCACAGACAAAGAATCTCCGGTTCAGGTGATTTACAACGGTTGGTCCGCACCGTTTGGCACGGGCGGCGCCCTTTATATTGGCGCTTATTCTCCGATTATTTCCTATACAACTCATTTCCTCGACGCTGCTATCCAGACGGTCAATGCCCTCCACAATCAGACTCCGTTTGATTTCGGCATCTCTCTTGGCGATAATTGCAACAACACACAGTATAACGAACTGAGATGGTTTGTCGATGTCATGGATGGCAAAGAAATCACCCCCAGTTCAGGGGCTCATCTTGGAGCGAACACGATTGATTATCAGAAACCCTACAAAGCGGCCGGACTCAACAAATTGATTCCATGGTATCAGGTTGTTGGCAACCACGATCAGTATCTTACGGGTCTTTTGCGTGAGAGTGATTACACCAGAAGTCTTCATGTCGGTGATACGATCTTCAACTACAGCCTTGATTTCGCGTCACCAAGTCCTTATAACAAAGGTTATTATATGGGCGTAGTCGACGGAACGACACCCGACGGGAATATCAGAAGCGCAGGGCCGGAATCGTATTTCGCGACACCCCCAAAGGTAGCCGCAGATCCAGACCGCCATTCTCTTAGCACAATAAATGTCGTGGGCAAACGTATAACGGGCTCCTCAACGTTGAATTGGATGAATGAATTCTTTACTACCACGTCAAGTCCGGTGGGTCACGGATTCATGCAGACCAACATCGAAAACGACTTTGCCTGCTATACCTTCGATCCAAAAGCTAATATGCCGATCCGGGTCATTGCGCTCGATGATACGTGCAAGGCAAATGTCAATGCGGAATTCCCTTATGATGGTATGGGTTGTATCGACCAAACCCGGTACGAATGGCTTGTAAGAGAGCTTCAGAGAGGTCAGGACGATGGCATGCTCATGATCATCGCCGCTCATGTCCCGATCGCACCTCAAACGAGCCTTACGAATCCGACACCCACACCGATGTTCTACGTTCCCCCCACCACCGACCCCTACGTTCCTCCAGTCCGCGACCCCCATTCCATTAAAACCGATAATGAATTACTTGCCACACTCCACAACTATCCGAACCTCATCCTGTGGATGGCCGGGCATCGTCATTTAAACGTCATAACGGCGCAACCGTCCCCCGATTCCGCCCATCCCGAATACGGTTTCTGGGAAGTCGAAACCGCATCGCTCAGGGACTTTCCCAAGCAGTTTCGCACTTTCGATATCGTCCGTAACAATGACAATACCATTTCAATAATTGCAGTAGATGTTGATCCCGCAGTCAAGGACGGATCTCTCGCGGAGCGATCGCTTTCGTATGCAATCGGGATTGGAAGGATATCTGTTGGCATCTCCAGCTTCGAAGACACTACATCCCAAGCCTATAATGCGGAGCTTGTCAAACAATTGAGCCCAGCAATGCAAATGAAGATCGCAAATTACGGATCGACGATGGCGACCACCCCATGAGCAACTATACTGCGAACGGACATAATTTACATTTTTGAACCCCAACCCCGCCCCCGACCCTCCTCCGCTGGGGGAGGGAGTTTATTGAAATTTTAATGATAGATGCACAAGAATAAGCCTAAGAATAGTATCAATTCACCTGCGAGTATCTATAACAAAAAACAAAGGAGAACAGTATGAAATTGAAAAAGCATTTTATTGTAATGGCCTGTGCTTTTATGCTTTTGATATCAGCTACAGCTTATGCTCAGCCTCAACCCCCGGTGTTAAGCGTCACGAATGGAAGCTGGGTGTACCTTTCCTGGAACGAAGTCACGGGCGCAACGGGTTATACTCTGACTTTTGCACCAATGCCCTATACTGGTCCTGCGTCCCTCGTTAGCGTGGATATGGGAACTCAAAGAAGCTTGTCGGCTGGTGAACTTCCAGCCGGCACCGCCTTCTATGTGGCGGTCCAGTCCCTCGATAGTTCAGGACTAAGCCAATACTCCAATGTCGTATCGGTTATCATGGGGTCATACCCGATTGCTGCGGATGTTTTCACGACAGTCCAGAATACGGTTTCCCCAATTGCATTGTCTTTGATCACGACGCAGATTTCTCCTGCGGATCTCACACTGTACAATGTCTTCGGTTACAGTGCGTGGCAGGAAGGTCCCGGCCTGTCTGTGATCAAGCGGACCGATATTATGCCGGCCGGCTACTCGGGTGCATCAGTCAAAAATACGGGTCGCCTTTTGAATTTCTTCTCCATGACCGATGTCCATATAGCAGACAAAGAATCTCCAGCTCAGGGGAACTACTACGGCTGGTCCGCTACGTTTGGTTCAGATGCGTCGGGCGGCAACCATTCTTCAGCATATTCACCGGTAATTTGCTATACGACTCAGGTTCTTGATGCCGCAGTCCAAACGGTCAACGCCATCCACAATCAGAGGCCGTTTGATTTCGGCATTTTTCTTGGCGATGCAGTCAACAACACTCAGTATATCGAACTCAGATGGTATATTGATGTTCTGGATGGCAAGGAAATCTCCCCCAGCTCCGGCGGTCACATCGGATCAAGCAATATTGATTACCAGAAACCCTACAAGGCGGCCGGACTAAACAAATCGATCCCATGGTATCAAGTCGTTGGCAACCACGACCAATTTTATATGGGTACCTTCCTTGTGAACGATTACATCCGAAATCTCTATGTCGGCGATACGATCCAAAACTGCGGCAGTAATAGTAGTCAGCCCCCAAGCATTAATAACCATGGTTTTTATATGGGCGTGGTTGACGGTTCGACACCCGACGGGATCATCAGAGGTGTAGGACCGGAATCGTACTTCGCGTCCCCCCCGAAGGTGGTCGCCGATCCGCTCCGCCATTCGCTCAGCACAACAAATGTCTCGGGCGCCAGTACGTCAGGCTCCTCGACCTTGAATTGGATGAATGAATTCTTCAATACCACGTCAACCCCGGTGGGCCACGGATTCACACAAACCAACATCGAGAGCGACTTCGCCTGCTATACCTTCGAGCCGAAGACAAATATGCCGATCCGGGTAATCGTACTCGATGACACATGCAAGGCTAATGCCAATGCAAGTCCTCCTTATTATGCAAGGGGTTGTGTCGATCAGATACGGTACGACTGGCTTGTAGGTGAACTTGATAGAGGTCAGGCCGAAGATATGCTCATGATCATCGCAGCGCATATACCGATCGGAGTGCAAACAAGTCTCACAAATCCGGTGATAGAAAATATATTCTACGTTCCTGCCACGCCCGACCCCCATTCCATTAAAAGCGATAGCCAATTACTCGCCACGCTCCACAACTATCCGAATCTCATGCTGTGGATTGCGGGACATCGTCACATGAACACCATTACGCCACAACCGTCATCCGATCCCGCCCATCCTGAATCCGGCTTCTGGGAGGTCGAAACCTCTTCGCTCAGGGATTTTCCCCAGCAGTTCCGCCGCTTCGATATCGTCCGCAACAGCGACAATACCATTTCAATCGTTGCAATAGATGTAGATCCAGCAGCCAAGGACGGGTCGCTTGCAGATATATCTCGTTCGAAAGCAATTGGGATTGCAAGAATATTGAGTGGCCTGTCCACCTTTGGCGATACAACGTCTCATGCCTACAATGCGGAGCTTGTAAAACAATTGACCCCTGCGATGCAGGCCAAGATCGCAAACTACGGATCGCCGATGGCGGGGACCACGGGTGATTAAGATTAAGATGGGGACTCTACTGCTGCGGCCAACCTTATCAATACATATTCCAACATTCGGCCCGAATTGAAGAAATTACTTGATGCAGCCGAAAATTCCGTGCCGTTGGAGTTCGTGCCAGTGTATGAGAAGTAGTTTTGATTATTTTTTGTATTTATTGGTTTCTATTATTTGATAGACTGAACTGATGGCTGTATAAATATTTGAATTCTCAGGAAGGGCAAAGCTAAGTTTTCACCGCTTCCTTTTTAGTTTTCACATATTTATACGGTCTCAAGTCCTCTGGAGAATACTTCGGGACCATACTTCAAGATAGGAATTCCGGTTGTTTTTATCTCCCAAACCAACGGATCCTCCGTAACAAAAGTACTTGGGCGAAACGGTACAGGCTCAATACGACTATCAATTTCATTAGCTATCACAGTTAATCTGATACGTTCTTCCAAACGACTGTTTGTAAAATCCGGAGAGATAACGGCAATGTCAATATCACTCCATACATGTTCTTTCCTTTTGGCGTATGAACCAAAAAGATAAACTGCATTGATCCGTATTCCGTTATCAATTAATTTTGTAATGAATAATTGAATTGAGTTTATTATTGTATCATCGAGTTGAACCATTTGTAAGTCACCTCTATTTGTTCTAACTCTGTTTTTGTATATTCTTTGGTACATTGTTTTCTAAATTCCCCGGTAAACTCAGGATATCTTGTCTCAAGATTGTATGCTGTGATTTTTATTAAAAACTTTTTTTGATCATCGGAAAGCGGAATATTTATTTTTTCTGCGAGTCTGATCAAATCATGGGTAAAAGGAGCATGTTGTTTCTCTTTTTCAACATAAAGAGATTTAAGAATCTTTTCAATTGCAAGATGACCAAAAAACAATGAGTATGAATAATCGTTTTTTTCATAAAGATGCCATGCAACTTTTAATGACTCGGCAGATTCATCTCTCCAATATTTTTTTACCGTATCTGTTTTAAATTGCTCTGTGTTCATATTATATTTTACTCTCGCTGTATTATTTTATGCGCCATGTTCATACTTCCAGAAAAAACGGCAGGATAATCGGATGGCGGTGGATAGCAAAATCGAAATATTTTCTCAGAGCCGTCTGCATTCGCGTTCGAATCAGACTTACCCTGCCTGGAGTTCCAAGGGGGA
>JBAXVB010000559.1:0-2955 GCA_037129415.1 Deltaproteobacteria bacterium | reverse complement strand
GTTTTCATGCGATCATGAATGGCTTCAAAATAGACCTTTTTTCGGGGATTGATTTCCCGGACGTTTTGGCGAATGACTTCAAGCGATTCCTTGAAACCGGCAATAAGTCGGCCGGATTCCGCTTCTTTTCCAATCAGGACTCCGAGCGTCTGCCAGTAGCGGTAAATCTCATCCAGATTTCCTGGCTGAAGAGAAACCACTGTGATGCCGTTTTTCTCAAGACCGGCCAGAAGTCTGGAATATCCCCGGTCGATCATGGGCCGAATTAGCACCAGGTCAGGCCGGGCCGCCAAAAATTTCTCCAGATCGTCGTGATACGAAAAAATCGGTTTTGCCAGGACTTTGTCCGGATAGGTCTCGCTTGGAGAGACGCCGATGATTTCTGAATTAAGCCCGAGTGAAAAAAGATTTTCCGTGTGGCCTGGATATAGCGAAATGATTCGTGTGAATGGTGTCGTTACAGTGATCTTTCGACCCATATCGTCTGTAATAACGCTGGCGCAATATCCGCTAACACATGAGGCCACCATAAAAATCAACATCCACATCATGAAAAGACATGAAGTCAGGAAGTTGGGAAGAGCAGAAACCAAGCATATTCCGCACTTCCCAACTTCGAATATTTCGCCCTTCCTAACGATCTTGTTTCGGTTACGGGACATGGGAACTCCGATTGAATACGACCTGTTTAGCATTAGCATAAATGTCTTCATAGACTTTGGCTTTTACCTCAAACACCGATTGAATCGTGCTTTCGTTCAGCACCTGATCGCATGGGCCGTGATGAACCACCCGGCCGTTTTTCATCAGGATCAGATACTGGCAGAACAAAGCGGCCAAATTGATATCCTGCATGACCGCAATCACCGTTTTTCCTTGATCAACAACCCTTTGGAACGCCAGGCTGAACAGCGAAATCGCATGGGAAATATCCAGGTTGGATGTGGCTTCATCCAGAATCAGCACCGGTGTGTCCTGAACCAAGGCTCGGGCGAATATCACCCGCTGCCGTTCTCCGCCGCTCAGCTCCGAGATAAACCGGTTTTCAAATTCGCGGGTACAAGTCTGTTCCATGATTTCATCCACTTGCCGCTGATCCTCCATGCCCGGAAATGCAAAGCGTCCAAGGTGGGGATACCGGCCCATCATGACGACCTGGCGCGATGTAAACGGAAAATTTACGGCATATTGCTGGGGAACCAGCGCAAATCTCCGGGCTATCTGCTTTCTGCTGTATTTCGCCAGAGGTTTGCCCTGATAGCTAATGACACCCGCATCCGGTGTTCGGTGCCGTATCAACAGATCCACCAGAGTTGTCTTGCCGCAGCCGTTGGGGCCCAGTATTCCGTAAAACATTCCGGAATTCAGTTTCAGGGACACATCACATACGGCTGGTAGTTTGCCATAACCGAAGCTGACCTGCTCGGTTTCAATCGTCATGGATTCCGCCGGTCTGTCGTTTCCGATAAATATAGCAGAAAAAAGGCCCTCCGGTGAGCGCGGTCAGAACCCCGATCGGTATTTCGTGCGGAAGCACTGCACGGGTCAGGGTGTCCGCTCCCAGCAGCAGAATAGCTCCGGCGAATATCGAGACCAGTATCAGCCGCTGGTTGTCCGGTCCGGTCAGTGTGCGCATGATGTGGGGCACCAGCAGCCCCACAAACCCGATAATTCCTGATACAGATACGCAGACAGCCGAAACCAGCGAAGCGGTGATCAAAAGGATCATCCGAACTTTCTGCGTATCGACACCCAGAGATGCAGCGGTTCGTGATCCCAGCGCCATTACATTCAGTTCTCTGGAAAAATACCCGCAGACGCCAAGACCTGCAGCAAGAACGCCAAGGGTAAGCCAAACATCAGACCAGGTTTTGGATCCAAAACTGCCCATTAGCCAGAAGATGATCACACTTACCTGTTCATCGACCATGTACTTGATAAAACTAACGCCGGCGGATAGAATGGCCGAAACAATGATACCGGACAGAATCAGGTTGCTGGAAGAAAGTCCCGCGCTGGAAGAGGCCAGATAAATGACTGCCATCAGTGTCAGGCCTGATCCTATAAACGCAAAAAGCGGGACGGACCAAATTCCCCAGATAGCGATATTCAGCCACAATGCAAGGGATGCTCCAAGAGCTGCGCCGGCGGATACACCCAGCGTGTAGGGATCTGCCAGCGGATTAAGCAAAATTCCCTGAAACACGACGCCGGAAAGGGCCAGTCCAGCTCCTACTGCTGCGGCTGTAAGAATACGGGGCAGCCGGACTTCGGTGATCACGACCGGAAAAAGCGAATTGACACCCTCCAGAAGAGAATCCATTCCAAGCATTTTAGCCAGAACAACCCGTAGCACATCGGAAAATGAAATACGCATATATCCCAAGCCGCTGGAAAGCACCACCAGCGAAGAGAGCATAAGAAACAGGATCAGGACTTGCCAAAATATATCTGGACCGGGGGACTGAAAAATGCGTTTCATGAAAAAGCGCCAACAACTGTTTTCAGATGGTCCAGCCAGATATCAACGATGGCGTCGTACTCGGCAAGACCCTTTAAAATCGGCTTGCAGGAAATGCCATGTTTTTCAATGATGGATTTCCAGGAATTTTCATTGTCCCCGGCCATGTCTTTCAGCGTGTGATTCCCGACAACGGCTAAGCATGGCAGAAGATACGTCGATGTAATTTTCTGTTTCTGAAGACTGGCGCAAATGTCGGCAATACCGGGTCGGCCGCTCATCGTCCCCACAAAAATGTTGGCATCCACCTGCTGAAGATGATACATCAGCGCAGTATAGCAGGCATTTGCCGGATGGGGAGAACCATGTCCCATGAAAATGACGGCTTCCTGCTGTTTTCTCTCTTGGGGGATTGCCGAAACCAGGGCAGCCGCAACTTTTTCCATGTCGTCTCCGGTCCCCAGAAGCGGCAACCCCATCATCACTTGCCGGAA
>JBAXVB010000558.1:0-2958 GCA_037129415.1 Deltaproteobacteria bacterium | reverse complement strand
AACGGATATGTCCATGGCGGCACCCCATCGCACACGAAAAAAGAAAGCCTCCTTGGCGAAGAAATCTCGAAAAATCGCGGAAATGTTTTCTCACTTGAAGCGTGGAATCGCAGGACTCATCTTTTTAATTGTTCTGGTGCTGATTCTGGGGTTTCTGGTGAATCAGTCGCTGAAAAAAAACAAACACGGACAGATACCGGGTTCGATAGCGGCGATTCCTGAAGTGAAAAGATATCCGGTCTATCCGCCGACAGAAATAAAGCCGCCTGCTTTCGAGATATATCCCAAAACCGAGCCGTCAGTTCCACCTGTACGGGAAGCTCTGAACAAACCTCGGCCACCACAAAAGGGAATTGCGCCTTCGATTGCCATCATCATTGATGATATCGGATATGATTCCAAAATTGCCGAAAAATTTATCGGTCTTAATGTGGCGATTACCTTGTCTATCCTTCCTCATAGTCCTTATCAAAAACAAATCATCAAGATGGCCAGAGAAAAAGGGCTGGATCTGATGCTTCATCTTCCGATGGAGCCATTGGAATATCCGACCGTTAATCCAGGACCTGGGGCGTTGATGACCACGATGCTGCCGGATGCGCTGATACGTCAATTGAATGACGATCTGGATGCCGTTCCCTACATTAAAGGAGTCAACAATCACATGGGCTCAAAAATGACGGCCTCATCAGATCAGATGAATCAGTTGATCTCAGGTATCAAAAAGAGAGATCTTTTCTTTATCGACAGCCGAACCACTCCTGAAAGCAAGGCGCGATCATCCGCCAGGTTGTTTCAGGTGCCATTCGCTGAACGCGATGTATTTCTGGATAATGTTCATGATCCAGAGATGATTCGTAAGCAGTTCCGCCTGCTGTTACAAAAAGCCCTGATAAATGGTCAGGCGTTGGCCATCGGACATCCATATCCGCTGACATTTCAGATTCTTCAGGAAGAGCTTCCTGAAATTCAAAAAAAGGTAACGATCGTTCCAGCCTCAGCAATGGTTCACCCTGCTGGGTGATACACTAAATGGGGCTGGAGATATGTTCAATTGAGATATATCTCTTCATTGTCGGACTGCCGAATAAACCGCTATAAAAAAAGCCGGAACGCAAGGGCTTTATTGTTTTCAAGGGGGCTCCAGTGCTGGCAAAAATATTAAGTAGCGCCGTAATCGGAGTGGATGCCTATCTGGTTGAGGTTGAAGTGGATATTTCCTACGGACTTCCCAACTTTACCATCGTCGGGCTTCCCGAAATATCTGTGAAAGAGAGCAAGGAGCGAGTCAGAGCCGCCATTCAAAATTCCGGATACACATTTCCAGACGATCGGATTACGGTAAACCTTGCGCCTGCCAATATCAAAAAAGAGGGTACTGGTTTTGATCTTCCCATAGCAGTTGGAATTCTGGCTGCGACCAGGCTGATTCCTGCAGAAGCGGTTTCTGGATGCCTGATACTTGGAGAGCTGTCTCTGGACGGCCGTATCAAACCGGTCAACGGCTCTCTTCCCATGGCGATTGCAGCAAAACTGGCCGGTTATCCGTCAATTGTCGTTCCTTATGACAATCGTCTGGAAGCCGCAGTGGTTCAGGATATTGTGGTCTTTCCCGTTAAAACCCTGCCCCAGGTCATTGATTTTTTCAGGGGCTATTCGCCAATTTCACCTGAAATAAGCGATATTTCACGCATGTTTGAAGAAACCGGTGAGTATGATTTGGATTATGCGGAAGTCATGGGGCAGGAGCTTGCCAAGCGGGCGCTGGAAGTAGCTGCAGCCGGGGGACACAATCTGATTATGATCGGTCCGCCGGGTTCAGGCAAAACCATGCTGGCTAAACGGATTCCATCAATTCTTCCGCCCATCAGCTTTGATGAGTCCATTGAAACCACCAAGATATTCAGCGTATCCGGAATGCTTCCAAAAGATCAGGCGCTTGTTGTTCGCAGGCCGTTCCGGTCTCCGCATCATACCATAAGTGATGCAGGCCTTATTGGCGGCGGTCATTTTCCCAGACCAGGTGAAGTAAGTCTGGCGCATAACGGGGTCTTGTTTCTGGATGAGCTGTCCGAATTTAAAAAACATGTTCTGGAAGTTCTCCGTCAGCCGCTGGAAGATCAGCAGGTAACCATTTCAAGGGCCGCAACAACCATCACCTTTCCTTCCAGTTTTATGCTGGTTGCCGCTATGAACCCATGTCCATGTGGTTATTTTTCAGATCCCAAGCACGAATGCGGCTGTTCTTCCCAGCAGATACACAAATATCGTTCCAAGATTTCCGGCCCTCTTCTGGACCGCATCGACATTCATGTCAATGTGCCGGCCGTCCCGTACAAGGACTTGATGGGCAACTGTTCCGAAGAGCCGTCTGCTGCAATTAGAAGCCGTGTTGCTGCGGCCAGGGCCATACAGTCCAGGAGATTTTATCAGCTTGCAATGTATTGCAATTCCCAGATGTCCAGCCGGCAGATCAAAAAATTCTGTAAAACAGATATTCCTTCCAGCGCGCTTCTGGAATCCGCCATTGACAGACTGGGGCTTTCCGCCCGGGCCTACAACCGGATACTCAAGATTTCCAGAACCATTGCTGATCTGGATGGATCAACGGATATTCAGGTGGATCATGTGGCGGAGGCCATTCAATATCGAACACTGGATCGCAGATAGAAAAATAGGGGACGGGTATTGATATATTGATAGAGTTTCAATAATCGGGTTTTAGAAAAGAATTCTTGATGGGCTTTTTGTGAAGCCATCAAGGTCGATGGTGTGAAGTCTTGAAAAGGAGGATGGAAATGGAAGACAAAATCAGGATCGGTATCAGCGCCTGTCTTGTCGGGCAGCTGGTCCGGTTTGATGGCAGCCACAAGCACGACCGTTACCTTACGAACACGCTGGGTGAATACCTTGATTTCGTTCCAGTCTGTCCAGAGGTAGAGTCCGGTTTCTCCGTCC
>JBAXVB010000557.1:0-2960 GCA_037129415.1 Deltaproteobacteria bacterium | reverse complement strand
TCATCCCCCAAAAGATGCTTCAGGAATTTCCACAGCAGCGCCGCAGGAGTTCATGATGGACTTCATCTTTCCGTAGGTTACGGGAAGTACCGACTGAATGAAATATTCGGCGCTTCTTACCTGACCTTCATAAAATGCCGCATTCTTGTTCTTTTCGGCTGCTATCCGACGTGCTTCAGGATCAAAGCCGCCAGCCAGTTTTTCCAGAGCCGGCGCGGCAACCGATGCCCGCCATAGCAGCATCCATGCCATCACCACATCTCCAGCGACATCAAGGAAGGGATGCGCATGGGCAAAGGCGGTCATAACCTGGGCGGACATGGCGGTTGCACCCAGATGCATGGCAACCTCGCCAAGCTTGTTAACCGCGGCTTCCAGTTTTACAGCGTACGATTCGATGCCCGCAATTTCTTTTGCCACAGCAATGGTTTTCTGCATTTCACCGAAAAGATCCATGACCGGTTTTCCCTTTTTCATTCCGAGCTTTCTGCCCAGAAGGTCCATGGCCTGAATGCCGTTAGTGCCCTCATAAATCATGGTGATGCGACAATCTCGCATGAGCTGTTCCATCGGGTATTCCTTGATGTAGCCGTACCCGCCATAAACCTGAACGCCGTGGCTGCAGACTTCAAAGGCTTTGTCTGTGATATACCCTTTTGCAATCGGTGTCAGTATTTCGACCAGACCATGATATCTGGCTTTTTCATTTTCATCGTCCGTGGTGGCGATCTTGTCCGAACAAAACCCCACATAGTACAGGATGCTTCTCATGCCTTCAACATAGGATTTCATGATCATGAGCTGGCGACGGACGTCAGGGTGCTGAATGATCGGCACAGAAGGTGCAGCTTCATTCATGGACTGAAGCAGATTCTTGCCCTGTTTTCTTTCTCTGGCATAGTTCAATGCGTTCATATAGGAAGAAGATGCGCAAGTGAAGCCCTGAAGCCCAACAAGAAGCCGAGCTTCGTTCATCATCAGAAACATGGCCTTCATGCCTTTGTTCTCTTCGCCAAGAAGCGTTCCCCTGCACTTTCCCTTTCCGCCAAGGGTCAGGGAACATGTGGAATTACCATGAATTCCCATTTTCTCCTCAATCCCGGTGCAAACCACATCGTTGAATTCTCCCATGCTGCCATCATCATTGACACTGATTTTTGGCACCAGAAACAGCGATATACCTTTGGTGCCGGCAGGTGCGCCCACAATCCGGGCAAGAACCGGATGAATAATGTTATCCACCAGATTATGTTCACCGCCGGAGATAAAAATTTTGGCGCCGGTAATGGAGTAGGTTCCATCATCATTTTTGACTGCGGTTGTAGTAAGCGCGCCGACATCTGATCCAGCCTCAGACTCGGTCAGGAGCATGGTTCCCGCCCATTCACCTGTGTACATTTTTTTCAGAAACAGTTTTTTCTGCTTCTCTGTCCCGAATTCCTCAACCAATTTGCCGGCGCCATGGGTCAGTCCGGGATACATCATAAAGGCAAAATTACCGCCAACCAGATAATCGCCGGCAGCAAGAGACACGGTTCTGGGCATTCCCTGCCCTCCCCACTCCTGATCTTCGGGCATCGCCACCCATTCGCCAGCCTTGACCAGATCATACACCCGATGAAAGGATTCAGGCACAGTAACCACACCATTTTCCAGTTTACAACCTTCTTCATCTCCGATCTTCTGGGTGGGAAGCACTTCCTTTATAGCAAGATTTCTGGCTTCTGATATGATCAGATCAACCGTCTTTTTATTGAAGTCAGCAAATTTTTCATGTTTGCTGAGTTCTTCTACATGAAGCTGTTCAAAAAGAACAAAATCCACATCTCTTCGGTCTGCAATAAGTTGTGCCATGTATGTTTCTCCTTATGGGGGGTTATGAAAACTACGAATTATGAATTACGAATTATGAATGTACTGAAAATATGATCGTATCTTTCATGCACGGGCGACGACCGGGGGACTTACGCGGTTATTTTGTATTGCCTATGCCTCTGATAAATAAATCAATTAACGGATCTGTCATGGATACCAGATCGTATTTGCCGCCGGAATGCAGCCAGTGATTGATGGTTTCATCCACAGCCCCTACAATAAATCGTTTGACCAGGCTGAGGTAAAGATCCTTTCTCATGCTGCCGTCCGCCTGACCCTGCTCCACAATCTCGGATACGATATCCAAATACATCTTGGACATGTCACGAATCTGGGGTTCTGCGGATCGGCTGTTCTGATGCGTTTCAGCCTGATAGACAATGGCCATGTTCTTGTCACGCTGAAATTCATCCAGATGCCGCCGGACAAGATTTCTAAGCTTTTCAACCGCATTTTCCGACTTTGACACTTCTTCTCGAAACAGATCAAATACTTGCTTGGCCTTGTAAGAAAAAAACTGAACAAGGATATCATCCTTGTTTTTAAAGTAGAGGTAGATCGTTCCATCGGCTACGCCCGCTTTTCTGGCAATCTGGGATATGGTGGACTGATAAAATCCCTGATCGGCAAATACCATGACCGCTGCTTCGAGGATACGTTGGTATTTGTCATTGTTTTTATCTCGTGTACTTATAACAGCCTCCTTGGGATACCGACAAGATCATGAATGAACATTCATTCATTTAACAAAACAGTGCTTAATTAGTCAAGTAAAATGTAACATTAAACAAAATGGTTTATATCTTAATGAATGATCCATCATTAAGATGAACGAATTACGGTTTTTTACTTGACATAATGACGGGTAGTTTCATATATTTGCATAAAAAATGAACATCAGGAATTTCTGGCTGAAAGAGCAGAGATTCAGAGTCAGATTGATGTGTTGCTTGGCAAAGAAACCAAATATTGAGTAGATACGAATATCTGATGCAAAAAAAACTGTTTTGTCCGTACTGCGGCTTGCGATTGAGTGAAAAATTTTATGAAAACCGGAACCGGCTGTTCTGCAGCCATTGTAATGA
>JBAXVB010000556.1:0-2963 GCA_037129415.1 Deltaproteobacteria bacterium | reverse complement strand
AAAGATAAAGAGAATTTCATGAAACAAGCAAAAGGTAAAGTGTATCTGATCGGCGCAGGACCAGGAGATCCGGGCCTGATTACCGTCAAAGGCTTAAGTTGCATCCAGAATGCAGATGTTGTGGTGTATGATTATCTGGCTGCGCCTTCACTGCTAGCTGAAGCCTCCCCCCATGCGGAAATCATTTATGTGGGGAAGAAAGGCGGAGATCACACCCTGTCCCAGGACAAGATCAATTCGCTGATTGCAGAAAAAGCCAAGGCCGGCAAAACGGTTGCGCGGCTGAAGGGAGGAGATCCCTTTATCTTTGGGAGAGGAGGCGAAGAGGCCGAAGTCCTGGTCCGGGAAGATGTCGCCTTTGAGATTGTCCCAGGGGTTACATCCGCCATTGCAGCCCCTGCGTATGCCGGAATCCCGTTGACCCACCGGGAGTTTACCTCCACCCTGACTCTGGTGACCGGCCATGAAGATCCTGGTAAAGACGCATCCAGCATCAACTGGGCATGTCTGGCGGCAGGAGTTGGAACGCTAGTATTTCTGATGGGAGTCAAAAATCTTCCCCAGATTGTTCACCAACTTGTTCTTAACGGCAAGTCCCCTCAGACACCGGTGGCTCTGGTACAGTGGGGAACGACTGCCAGGCAGCGCACGGTAACCGGAACCCTTGAAACCATTGTGGACCGTGTATCAGAAGCCAAATTGTCATCTCCGGCAATCATCGTGGTCGGAGAAGTGGTGACCCTGAGAGAGAAGCTGAAATGGTTCGAAAACCAGCCTCTGTTTGGAAAAACCGTTGTTGTGACACGAGCAAGAGAACAGGCTAGCGATTTGGTGAAAGCCCTGACTGATCTTGGCGCCAATTGCCTCGAATTTCCCACCATTCAGGTGGGTCCCCCGGATAGTTGGTCTGCGCTGGATGCTGCGCTGGATTGCCTGTCTTCATACAAATGGGTAGTGTTTACCAGCGTCAATGGCGTCAAATTTTTCTTTGAAAGGCTTTTTGCCAGAGGGCTTGACATACGCGCAATGGGCCACATCCGAACAGCATCCATAGGTCCAGTTACCGCTCAGCATCTTAGGCGCTTTGGCCTGAATAGCGATATCATTCCAGAAAGCTATCGAGCGGAATCCGTCGTGGATGCATTCAAGACTGAGTCCATAAAAGGAAGCAAGATACTTCTTCCTCGCGCTAAAGAAGCAAGGCAGGTATTGCCCATTGAGCTTTCAAAAATGGGAGCTGTTGTGGATGAGGTTACGGTGTATTGCACTCACCAAGTCCTTGGCCATGCTGATGCCCTGATTCAGCTTCTGGAAGATCGGCAAGTTGATCTGGTGACATTTACCAGCTCTTCCACGGTGAGTAATTTTATGGCGCTGTTGCCGTCTGACAGGGCAGGCGATCTGCTTAAGGATGTCACCCTTGCCAGTATCGGACCAATTACCACTAACACGGCCGTGGAGCTCGGACTTGAAATTCACACTACAGCCCAAACCTATACCATTCCCGGATTGTGCGAGGCCATCATTGGATTTTATCGGGCGGATGTATAGAGGACCGGTGCGCTGGAATGATGAACGGGAGGCATCTATGGCTGGTTCTTTCTTATTCATCATTCATCACTAAAAAATGATGAGAATCTAACAAAAATAATGCTGATAGACACATATAATCGAAAATTAAATTATCTGCGTATTTCCATTACGGATCGCTGCAATCTCAGATGTTTGTACTGTTCTCCCCGCCATCAGACTCTCAAACTCTCGCACGAAGCCATACTGAGTTATGAAGAAATTCTGCATCTGGTCAGAATTGCTGTTAAACTGGGCATCAACAAGGTTCGGATTACTGGCGGAGAGCCGCTGGTTCGGAAAGGGGTACATGAATTCATACAGGCTCTGCACCAGGTTGACGGGATACAGGATGTTTCACTAACAACCAACGGCGTTTTACTGAAAGACAATATCGAAACCCTCGTGGCTGCGGGGCTGAATCGGATCAATATCAGTCTGGACACCCTGAAACCCGACAAGTTCAAGAAAATAACCGGTGTGGATGCTTTTGATCAGGTCTGGGAAGGCATACAACAAGCGTATCAGAGCGGGCTGTCTCCCATCAAAATCAATACCGTAGCTCTTCGTCACTTCAATGACAATGAACTGGAAGATATTGCCCGACTTTCATTCGCCTATCCGTTTCAGTTCAGATTTATCGAATATATGCCAATCGGGACCACTGAAGAGGGGATGACTTCTTCCCTCTACACTCCGGAAATCAAGCAAAGACTAATAGAGCGGATCGGTGAATTGATTCCGGTCGAACATCAGATGAGCGATGGGCCAGCAGAACGTTTCAGATTTGAGGGTGCAGCAGGCGAGATAGGATTTATCAGCGCAATGAGTCATCATTTCTGCCATACCTGCAACCGGCTCCGGTTAACGGCCAGCGGTCAGCTCCGTTCCTGCCTTCTGTCGGATCATCAGGAAGATATCAAGACCCTTTTGCGTCGCGGTGCGTCTGATGAAGCATTATCCGCCATTTTTTTAAAAACCGCCCGGATGAAAGGCGTACAGCACAGCCTGACCGATGATGCGCCGACACGAATTTTGAGTCAGATGTCATCCATAGGCGGATAGTTTTCGATAGATAGGATGGCTTTTGCGTTACCGTCAAATTGAAGGTACTTCAGTTTTTCTATTTCCATGTTCATCTGCATGGCCTTTAGTTTCAACCGATATTGCAAAAATAACCAGAGAGCGACAATGAGAAACAGAAGAACACATACCATGACCGGAATCCACCAGAATTTAGCTATCCATTCGGTAGTGATATTTTCTGCGAATTTAACAACTTCAGGAATATACCAAAGGGCGAAGACCGCTCCGACCAAAATCAGCATGAACCATGTTATATTGATTTTATTTAAGGTGTTTAGGCCTTTAAACCACTTGTTTTCAATATCATC
>JBAXVB010000555.1:0-2969 GCA_037129415.1 Deltaproteobacteria bacterium | reverse complement strand
TCATCGCCATGACAGCCCACGCCATGCAGGGCGACCGGGAGCGGTGTCTGGAGGCAGGCATGAATGATTATATCACCAAACCGTTTTCTCCCCAAGCATTGGCGGAAATGCTGGACAAATGGCTACCTTAAGAAAATTTGAAACTTGGAGAATTTGAAACTTGGGAGGACTTTGAATTGTGGCGAGGACTTCCAGCCCCCCGTTTGGAAAACGAAATTGTTTTCTGAAAAACCATAGGAATATAGGATTGCAAAAAAATGAATGAGGAAATAATCAAATCCATTACAAACTCTACATCAGCCGTACGTGTTGCCGCATTTGTCGCCTTGGCCTACGCCCTGCTGGGCGCGGCGGGTCTTACAATGGCTATTCCTCCTGGTTATGCAAGCCCGGTGTTTCCGGCTGCTGGTTTGGCGTTGGCTTGCGTACTCCTGTTTGGCCGCCGTGCGTTGTTTGGCGTCTGGCTCGGCTCGGCCCTGCTGAATCTGTCGCACTCTTACCTGATCGGCGCACTAAGTCCTGCAACTGCGGCCGTAGATGCAGCGATCGCAACCGGCTCAACCTTGCAGGCTTGGGCCGGGGGCTGGCTCGTGAACCGCTGGCAAGGGTCGGCCTGGTGTGAAATGGAGCGGGAGCAGGATGCATTTGCCTTCCTGCTGCTGGGAGGTATGGTGGCCGTGTTGCTGTCGCCATCGTTTGGCGCGACCACTCTGTATGTTGCTGGCATAATTGAGAGTAGCGAAATTCTCTTCACATGGTGGAACTGGTATGTGGGCGATGCCATGGGCGTATTTGTTTTCGCGCCGCTTACCTTATGCATGCTTAACGGACCGCGTGGTCTGTGGGGCGCACGACGTCGGCGCATCGTAACGCCCTTGTTGTTTACCATTGGGCTGGTTTGGCTTGCTTTTTACAGCACCGCTCTCTGGGAAAAACAAACGCAGGACAGCCGACTTCAGAACGATAGCCAAATAATCGCCTATCGAATCACCGATCGCCTGATCACGCATCGCGAAGTACTCTCGTCGCTACAACATTTCATTGAGGCCACTCCGAACTTCAGCTTCAGGCAGTTTGAGCAATTCACTTTGGTTACCCTGAACGATAACCCTGACATTTTTGCCTTGAGCTTCAACGACCTTGTTACTTATGAACAGCGGCCTGCCTTCGAACAGATGGTGAGCGACCTGTCGCCCCTGGGCCCGTTTCAGATCACCGAACGAGACAGCCAGCGAAACCTGATTCGTGCTGTCGACAGACCCGAGTATGTGACAGTGCGCTACATCGTGCCCTTGTCCAACAACCAACCGGCCGTTGGCTTCGACATCAATTCCGAACCAATTCGCCGATCCGCAATCGAGCGGGCCAGAGCATCGCAAAGCATGGCGGTGACTGCGCCAATCCAGTTGGTGCAGGAGCAGAAAAAGCGGGTAGGTGTTTTGGAACTCCTGCCCGTCACCAGCGCAGCCACTGCGGGTATCAGGAATCAGACGCCCCGCATACTCGGTTTTGCTGTGGCGGTAGTCAAGATTGATGAGATGATCGAAATTGCAACCCAGGGTCACGTACCGGCCGGGTTAGTGATTCAGTTAACCGATCCCCATGCGCCCGATGGTCAAAGCATACTCTACCGATCTGCCCCCTTGGACACCGTAAACACTCCATCGACGCGTACTGATCTCTGGAAAACTGAACTACGCATGGGCGATCGCGACTGGATGCTATCAATCTACACCACTGCAAGTTACCTGCAGCAGCACCGTCCCTGGATGGCTTGGGTCGTGGGCGTGGCGGGGCTTATTTTCGCCGCGCTGCTACAGATTCTAATGCTCGGCATGACCGGCCGAACCGCAGTGATTCTGCGCAAGAACAAAGAAATCGTACTCAAGAATGAAGAAATTTCGCACAAGAACGAAGAGATTCAAGGTATGGCCAGATCACTCGAAGAGAAGGTAACTGCGCGAACAGCGCAGCTCTCGGCGGCTAACACCCAACTTACCGAAGAAATAATAGAGCGCAAAAACGCGGTTCAGGCCGCCGAGGAGGCCAATCGTATCAAAATTGAGTTCCTGGCTAACATGAGCCATGAGATTAGAACCCCCATGAACGGAGTTATCGGCATGACCGGACTGCTGCTGGATACCGAACTTGACGATGAGCAGCGTCGCTACACCGAAATCGTTCGCGACAGCGGTGAATCGCTGCTTGGCCTGATCAACGACATTCTTGATTTCTCCAAAATTGAGGCTAAGAAACTCGACATGGAGATACTGGATTTTGATCTCTTGAGCTTGTTAGACGACTTTGCCGCCATGATGGCCGTGCGGGCTCACGAGAAGGGGTTGGAGCTGATCTGCACCGCCGATCTAAATGTACCAACGTTGGTGCGCGGTGACCCTGGTCGTCTGCGTCAGATACTTACCAACCTGGCAGGCAACGCCATCAAGTTCACCCATGCCGGCGAGGTGACAATCCGCATATCAATGGTTAACGAGGCGGAGGAGGAAAGCTGGGAACATGAAGAAGAAAGCTGGGAACATGAGAGTGAAAGCTGGGAACATGAGAGTGAAAGCTGGGAACATGAGAGTGAAAGCCGGGAACATGAAGAGGAAGAGCCGGAAACCATCCTGCTGCGATTCTCTGTGCGCGACACTGGCATCGGCATCCCGGCGGACAAGATGTGCCTGCTCTTCAATAAGTTCAGCCAGGTGGACCCATCGACCACACGGCAATACGGCGGTACCGGACTGGGCTTGGCCATCTCCAAACAACTGGCCGAGATGATGGGTGGACAGGTCGGCGTAAACAGCGAGGAATGCAAAGGCTCGGAGTTCTGGTTCACAGCGCGTTTTGCCAAGCAAGCCGGGGGGGGCCATGCGGAAAGTTTTCCGCCCGCCATCCTGCGCGACGTGCATATCCTGATAGTTGACGATAGCGCCACCTATCGCGAAGTTTTGACTACTCACCTG
>JBAXVB010000554.1:0-2974 GCA_037129415.1 Deltaproteobacteria bacterium | reverse complement strand
GGCAAGGCAACCATGACCGACCAGATTATGATCGCCAGCAGGAAGAATCGTTTAATGGCGCCTTTCTGTGCTCAAACGTGCTGCGCCCGCCAGGAGCCTGTCTGGGGCAAGCCCGCGGAAACCGGGGAAGGAGTGAAGTCTTGGTGTGGATCATCCTTGCTGATCATAATGGCATTGCTCCTTGTACTGAATTATGAAGTATGAAGGTTAAGACATAATTCATACTTTTCCTTGAGGAGTAATGCCTCCAGCAATCCGGTATTTCCTTCACCCTTGACCAGTCTCATCTAGCCGCCAAAAGCCGAGATGATGCTGTGAGCAGCAACCGGGGCCAGTCCCAGTGATTCGGCACGGGATGCGAACCTTGCAGCGGATTCCATTTTGAAGAAGTCGGCGACCGCCTCCTCTGAGAGGGACAGGGTATCCAGGTGGAAACACACTCGAAGGTTTCTGGCATCGACAACCGCTGCGATATGAACTGTGTGCCTGTCTGCGGAGAAAGAGGCTGCCAGAGGATCATCGTTTCCAGCGCCCGCTTCAGCAAGAAATGGCTCCTATGCAGGTAAACCGGTTCCGGAGCGCCCTTCCGGTCCGTTGAAATCCGCAGATCCGGGTTGGAGACCTTCACCTCGTCAAGAATCGCGGAAAAAAGCACTGCCGTCTGGTCTTTCAGGGCTACATTCTCCATGCCAACGATCATCGTCGCGTCTTCGATGAGATTGCGCAGGCGCAAACAACTCGTTTGGAAATGATGAGCGTAGAGGGTGCGTTCCTCTGAGGCAGGACACAGGTCCAGAATCAAGTCTCCCATGCCCAGTACCCCGTTGGCCGGGGTGCGTATCTCATGCGAGATCATTGTCAGGAAATCATTCTTGAGCCTGTTCGCTTTCGCCAAGTCCCGTGTCCGCTCCGCTACCAACTGCTCCAGGTTTGCGTTGTGATCGACGAGCCGGCGTTGAAGGGAGCGGATATCCATGTGGGCCCGCACTCGGGCCACGATCTCATCAGCTTGAAAGGGTTTGGTCACATAATCCACCGCCCCCATGGAAAAGGCCTTCACTTTGTCCGCAGTCTCAATGAAAGCCGTAATGAAAATGATTGGGATGTCCTTTGTTGCCGCATCGGCCTGGGCTGACATCAGGGCGAGCTTTCCGTTTAGGACCGGCCGCGGTTGATAACCCCGTTCCCCAAGAATCCCGGAAAGGAGATCCAGGTTGGCTCTAACGTCATCGACGATGAGGATGTTGTTGGATGTTGGATAAGCATTTTTCCGTAGTCATGGCATTTTCCCTCTATATACTGCGAACGGGCATAATCTTTCGTCGTAGAGCCGGCATCCTGCCGGCTGCAGCAGCCGACAATATGCCGACTCTACATGCGCTTTCCTCCCCCCAGCGGGGGAGGTTTGGAGCGTGAGTTTAAAAGCGTAAAATTATGCTTGTTTCCAGTATATGTCAAACGAATTGTCGCATTCCGAATAGGTGAGCATGGACACAGTAACTTCTTGAGTTTTCGAATTTTATATCTTGCTATTTGACATGAAATATGAGCTGATTGATTTCACACTGCAAACTCCAAAATCTTATCATTCTCGGAAAGAATAACTTGTTCTAAATCAACAGAAAGACATGCTTCCACTGCCTCATATATATTCATCAAAAGTTCCTCGAAAATGGCTGAATGTGTGGCCTAACAACAAGTTCTGCCGTGTCAATCGGCTGCAACTGATGGATAGGTTTTCGGTTGTGCTGACAAATATTGCCCCAATTTTTCGGAAATCATATCATACCTTTAAGGATTAAATGACAATAACATCCTTCAATCCTTATACAATCCATGTATCCTGATTTATGCCTCGGATGTCCACGCCACTATAGGTTTCCGCTCGGATTCGGCACAGTCCTTCAAATACAATTTCATCAGATTGTGATAAGAAATACCCGTATCTTTTTCAAGTTTTTCAAAGTAAGACAGAGTTTCCATATCCACATTAAGACTTACCTGTTTTGCAAGACGATTCAGATAAGGATTTCGTACAGATTTTGAAAAATCGTATTCTTTTCTCATATCAGGAACTCCTTGTATTGTTTCCGCTCTTTCGGGGCTGCTTTGCGGGCAGATATGATTCTGATGACATCATCATTTTCCCGATAACAATGACAGACAATCAGCACACGGGATTTTCTGCTCGTTCCCAGCAGAACGAAACGTTCTTCTCCGTCCGAATGATCAGGATCACCGGTCAGCCTTGCATATCCGTCACAAAAAACCGTTTCGGCTTCCTCAAAACTGATCCCGTGTTTCTGCTGATTGATCCGATTTTTGCTGTTATCCCATTCAAAACAAAGTTTGCTCATATTTAAATGATAATTAGTTCATTCATCTGACGCAAGCTTTATTTTATTTAATGAATCAGGATTAACTGATTACGGCTACTCACATAAGCCGGGAGATTAATCTCAAGTACTTACGGGAGCAACCCACCTACGTCGCCTGGACAGGGGCAATTCCGGCATTTGAGTGATGAGCCTCATCGAAAGTGTCCCGGCTTATATAGGTAGCCCCGATTACAAAGGATTATAAGGATAACGAACTATCCTTCAATAGACCTCTTGCAAAAGTCAATTTTAATCCAAGAAAATCAAGAGGGCAAATCTCAGTTTTGAAAGACATCTAATCTCAATCTGAGAAAGCGCCTAACAACTGATTGTACCTCGGATGTCATCTAAAAATTGCATTTTTGAACCCTACCCCGCCGTCGGTGGAGGGCGCTAATTCCCATCTCGAAGCCAACAGCGGATTCAATATCCGGTTTTGCCAAAAATATTTCTCAGGGATGATCCGTAAAAGACTTCTCGTGTCTTTTTTGCCGGGTTTTTTTCTGGCTTTGGAGTTTTTGCTTTCGCAACGACTTTCTGGGTGCATTTTGGGGGATTACTGGTGCAGCCGATTTAGCCTCCGGTGCAGCAGATAT
>JBAXVB010000553.1:0-2974 GCA_037129415.1 Deltaproteobacteria bacterium | reverse complement strand
CCTGATCTAATATTAATGGACATCCAACTGTCCGGGCCGATGGACGGTATCACTGCCGCCGAGCATATCCGCAAAGTTGCCGATGTGCCCGTCGTTTTCCTGACCGGTTACTCCCATGATCCTCTGCTCCAACGAGCCAAGACCACCATGCCTTATGGCTACCTGGTCAAGCCCGTGTCATCGCGGGAACTGGTGGCTACCATCGAAATGGCGCTTTACAAGCACACGATTGATCGGCAGCTCAGGGAGAGCGAGGATCGGTATAAATACCTTTATCGGATTGAAGTGGAAAAGGCGGAATTAGAGGCCCAAAACCGGCAACTCCAGAAAGAGGAAAGCCTGGGCCGTATGGCCGGAGCCATTGCACACCATTTCAACAATCAGCTCCATGTTGTGATGGGGAACATGGAAGTGGCCATGAATGGTATGCCGCAGGATTCAGACACTTTGGAGATACTGACCGAGGCCATGCAGGCGGCCCGCAAAGCGTCCGAGGTCAGCAGCCTGATGCTGACCTATCTTGGACAAACAACCGGCAAACGGGAATCGCTGTATCTTGCCGAGGTCTGCCAGCAAAGCCTGCCCATGCTTTGCACCATCCTGCCGGAAGATTTAACTCTAAAGGCCGACATGTCTTCACCCGGCCCTGCCATTCGCGCAAACGAGAACCATATCCGCCAGGTGCTTACCAACCTGGTCTGCAACGCAAGAGAGGCCAGCGATGCAGGCGGAATGGCCATTCATATTAATGTCAAACCCGTTTCCGCCGCGGAAATACCTGCATCTCCACGGTTTCCCATCGACTGGCTGCCGCAGGATACTACTTATGCCTGCCTTGAAGTATCGGATACCGGCTGCGGAATCTCCGATCAAGATATCAAGAAGATATTCGACCCATTTTTCTCCAGCAAATTTACTGGCCGGGGTCTGGGCCTGTCCGTGGTTCTTGGAATTGTCCGTGCTTATGGCGGGGTTGTAACAGTGGAGAGTGAACCTGGTCGGGGGAGTATCTTTCGCATCTTTTTGCCGGTTTCAACCGATGCCGTCCTTTCCCAGCCGCTTCCGTTCGCCACGACCGAAACATCGTATATGGACAAATCGGATAAAACACCAATGACTGGTAGCAGCGGCGCGTTGTTGCTGGTCGAAGACGAGAAACCGGTACGCAAAATGGCCAGAGTAATGCTCACTCGTCTGGGGGTTGCAGTGCTTGAAGCAGAGGACGGCGTAGAGGCAGTTGAAGTGTTCCGGCAGCACCAGAATAAAATTATCTGCGTCCTTTGCGATCTGACCATGCCGCAGATGGATGGCTGGGAGACACTGGCGGCCCTGCGCAAAATATCACCCGGCATTCCGGTAATCCTGTCCAGTGGTTACGACAAGGCTCAGGTTATGTTAGGCGAACATGCCGAATGGCCCCAGGCCTTTCTTGGCAAGCCTTATAAAGTGAAGGATCTGCGTGACGCGATCGACCATGTCCTTGGCCAACCAAACGAATTAATCAAGGTGCTATTGTGACAGAGAAGAAAAATGAAATACGCCGGCAGGCTGAAGGGATCGCCAGGGGAGAAGAGTCGCAGCAGCCGAAGAACATGGAGAACATGGGAGTACTATCGCCTGCAGAAACCCGGCAGATGCTCCATGAACTGCGGGTGCATCAGATTGAATTGCAGATACAAAACGAGGAGCTGCGCATAGCGAATGTGGAACTGGACACCGTGCGGACGCGCTATTTTGACCTATACGACCTGGCTCCGATAGGCTATTGTACTCTCTCCGAAAACGGGCAGATCCTGGAAGCCAACCTTGCCGCCGTTACGCTGCTGCTAAGCACCCGGCTTTCGCTGATCAAGCAGCCGATCGCCCGGTTCATCATCAAGGAGGATCAGACGCTCTACTACTTCTACCGCAAACAGCTCTTTGAGACCGGTGAACCGCAGGTGTGCGAGTTGCGGATGGTGCGCAAGGATGGAACGCTCTTCTGGGCGCGGCTGGAAGGAACAGTCGCAAAGGATGCCGACGGCGCGTCCGTGATCCGCAACGTGATTAGCGACATCACCAAGAGCAAGCAGGATGAAAATGCTCTGCGCGAAAGCAGGGATCGCTTTCGCGAGGTGCTTGAGAATTCGCTTGATTCGTCTTACAAACGCAATTTGCAAACCAATGATTATGATTATCTAAGCCCCGTTTTCGCTCAAATTTCCGGCTATACTCCGGACGAGATGAAGACATTGCCCATTGAAACCGTAAAGGGTTTAATCCATCCCGATGATCTGGCTGAAGTCGAAAGCATGATCGCCAGGTCCATGACAGGTGCTACTGGTGCGGCGTATCAAGTGGAATACCGTTTTAAGCATAAAGATGGTCACTATCGCTGGTTTCATGATCAATTCATCCTCTTAAGGGATGAGGGCGGACAGCCCTTGGCGCTTATTGGGAGCGTGCGTGACATCACTGCTCGCAAATTGGTGGAAGAGGCGCTGCATAAATCTGAGATGTCGCTACGGTCCTTACTGGCCGAAAAAGAGATTCTGCTTAAGGAAGTCCATCACCGGGTCAAGAACAACCTTGCCGCCATTATGGGGCTGTTGGATCTGCAGGGGCATTCGATCGAAAACGAACCGGCCAGAAACGCCATGACGGAATTAAGTAACAGGATCAGATCCATGGCTCTGGTCCATGAGCAGCTCTATGGATCTGAGGACTTATCCAAAATCGATTTTCAGAATTACCTCGTTACATTGACTGCTCATCTGCATTCGTCATATCAGCGATTTGGGGACATCCATGTAAGTGTGGATGCGGCAGGCGTCACAATGGGTCTTGACAATGCCGTTCCCTGCGGGCTGTTTATAACCGAGCTTATGACCAATGCTTTCAAGTACGCCTTCCCCGCAGACAGGTCCCGCCCCGGAAACGGCGGCTGTGAAATCGCCGTCTCCGCCAAATGGGATGGCGCTGCTTACACGTTGAC
>JBAXVB010000552.1:0-2975 GCA_037129415.1 Deltaproteobacteria bacterium | reverse complement strand
ATCAGATGCCTCATCAGCCCGTGAACCACCTGGGGATTGTCCGATGGAAAGCCCCGTTTTCAAATCCCCCTTAATCCCCCTTTTCTAAAGGGGGAAATCAGTCATAATGATCTGGATGGAACGACGATCAAGGCCGCCAAAATATATAAAACTGGTGGCCTGGAAATAAAGGATACACTCAGAAAGTGTCAACAAGAAAATGAAGGATGCCAAAAAAGATGAGCATGTTAATTTTTTGTTTACAAAACAACGGTTTTAATAATGTTCGCCAGTGAAGTCAATAAAAAGGAGCTGCAAGATGGCTGATTTTGCCGTTGACCTCTGCTGCGTCATAAGGGTACAAGACTTCAGGATATACTGCTTTCGCCGTAGAGTCGGCAGGATGCCGGCTCTACCTGCGATCTCCATAAACTCCCTCTCCCAGCGAGTGAGGGTGGGGGCGGAAATTTGGACATTTACTCCCCCTCCCCTTGCGGGAGGGGGTCGGGGGTGGGGGTCCAATAACGCAAAACTATGCCAGTTCGCAGTATAACAGCAACAATCGGGTATCGCAGGGCTGAAGAATCCGGCGATATCCAGCAACCCAGCAGGTGATTATGTTGAATCGAATGATGAAGATGACCCTTGCCTACGGCTTGATTCTGATAACGGTTTATGGTTTCTGGTATGTTGTCGGCCATCCGCGCCTGGTAAAGGAACCGGCCCTGAACGCCGAGCATAAAATGCAGAGCGTGTCTTATGCTCCGTTTGAAAAAGATCAGTCGCCGCTGGATATCGGCCTGAAGGGCATGACCATTTCAGACCGGCGGATAGATGAAGATATGGCTATTCTCTCACAGCGATTTGCCTGTATCCGCACCTATTCCGTCGCTGGACTGGAATCGGTTCCGGTCTTTGCCGAAAAATACGGATTGAATGTTTTGCTGGGCGCATGGGTCAGCAGTGATCCCGTTCTCACTCAGAAGGAATTGACAAAAGTCGTTGAACTGGCCAGACGCCACCCGTCCAACGTGCGGGGGGTCGTGGTGGGAAATGAAGTCCTGCTGCGCCGTGAAGTCACAGGACCCCAGCTTGTCGAATATATCCGCCAGGTCAAGTCCGCTCTGCCCAATATACCGGTCACATATGCCGATGTCTGGGAGTTCTGGCTCAAACACCCGGAGGTGGCGCCGGAAACCGATTTTGTGATGATTCACATTCTGCCCTACTGGGAAGATGATCCGGTTTCCATCAATCAGTCGATGGCCCATGTCCGAAAAATTCGGGAAGAGCTTGCCCGGAAGATTCCAGGAAAGGAGATTGTCATCGGAGAAACTGGATGGCCTTCGGAAGGGCGTATGCGGGAAGGTGCGCTTCCCAGCCGCGAAAATCAGGCCCGTTTCATGCGAGGCTTTGTTGCTATGGCTGAACAGGAACAATGGCAATACAACCTGATTGAGGCATTTGATCAGCCATGGAAACGCGCCGGGGAAGGCGCAGTGGGCGGATATTGGGGACTGTACAACACGGACCGGGTCGATAAAACCGTGTTCTCAGGACCGGTTTCGAATTATCCAAACTGGTCGGCACTATTCTGGATGTCCGCCGGCATCATCCTGCTCACACTGTTTATCGCTGGCGGACATCCAGGTATGAACGGGTTTCAATGGCTGCAATTTTCGGGGATTGTGGCTGCAGGCGCTGTTCTGATTGTGATGCAGGGCCACCAGTTTTCGATCATTTCGCGCAATGGCTGGGAACATCTCTGGGCCGTCATGGTTTTGGGGCAGGCAGCCATCGTCTATTTTCTGGCGCTATCCGCCATTGCTTTCAAAACCCTGCCGACGCACCTTAGTCTGAATGCCTCTATGGATTTGCTGCGGGGCAAGTCAAGCCCCATGTCCAGCAAAAACAGATTTAAAACACCGTACGGTGGACGAGTTCTTTCCCCATTTGTTCTTCGCTATCTGTCATCGGTTATTTCCATCAATCGCCTGACAGTGATCGCCTTTGCCATGATTGCCGGGCTGGGCCTGTTCTTCGATGCCCGCTACCGTAACTTTAACAACTGCGGATTTATCATTCCCGCCATTGGATATGCATGGTTCTCACACAAAGCGGGCCGGCCGGTTCAACCGTGCGGACTCGAACGACTCAGCGCTTTCATGCTGGTAATCACAGCCATGGGGGTTTTCATTAATGAAACGCCGCTGAACTGGCAGGCCAATGTCTGGGTGGGCATCTGCCTGCTGCTGGCGTATACACTTTGGCGGGAGGGAAGAGACAGCTCTCTTCGTCCCCTGCTTTCATGTAGCATGCTGATGGTTGTGGTCTATGCAGCCTTTGCGGTCATGCGCTACGGCATTCTGGATTCTAACATGGTCACAAACCTCTGCGCGGAAAAACCCACCGGAGTCTTTTGTCTGATCCGATCTATACTGGGGAAATTGATGTACCATCAAGTATTTGGACTGACGAGCCTGGTTCTTGCCGTGCTCGCAATTTGGCGGAATACCGCGTGGCTGTGTATCCTTGCGATGATCGCAAGCATTGGCGGCTTTGCGCTCTACAATGTCAGCCCATGCGCCATTGCCTTTGTTATGGCTGGGCTCACGCTGGCGCACACAAAACTTGCACAGGATATTCCCGACTAACAGCGTAACCGTTCACTCCCCCTCCCAGCGTGAGGGGGTGATGGGGGACGCTGTAAGGTTTTTAAGTTTCCAATAAACAGGTAAGGTGTCCACCGAATACTACACTGCTTGCCACCAAATTCTTTCATATCCCAAAGACACTACGGCATATCTCCGCAGATTCAGATCCCCGTATTTTGCGTCTAATGCATCACCGTAGGCTGTTACCTGGGTAATCGCATCCGCCATTTTTTCCTTCATTGCCGGCATGGCTTGCAGTGCCTTGGCGCTTAACTTGCGGGCTTTCCCGCCACTCAATTTCACTTCGGAAAGCGGCACGAATTTAAACTCGATTAAAATGTC
>JBAXVB010000551.1:0-2977 GCA_037129415.1 Deltaproteobacteria bacterium | reverse complement strand
GGCGCGGACTGGGCAATTGCCGAAACCGGCACTCTGGTTCTGGATTCCGGTTCTGAAGACCTGCGGATCGCCACCATGCTAAGTGAAACCCATATCGCCTGGATTCCGGCCTCCAGAATTCTTCCTGATGCCACCGCGCTTTCCGCTTACCTGGTTGAAAAAATGAAAACCCCACCTGGCTATATGTCCTTTATAACCGGCGCCAGCCGGACCGCTGACATCGAGCGGGTGCTGGCCATTGGTGTTCACGGCCCCCAGGAGCTTCACATTCTTGTTATGGAGGAGAATCCATCATGATTCAAACCGCTCAGGATATGAAAACATACAAAGACAGGATCAGAGCCGCCCTTGGAAACCAGTTTCTTCGAAAGGCGCTGGACAATTTTGCATCCTCCTACAGGGTATCCCGCGCCAAGGCATTTGAGGGGATTGATCTGGATACCTTAAAGGAGCAGATCGCGGAAAGCAAGGATCAAGCCCTGACACAATTAGAGAGCCTGTTTGACCAGTTCAAAGCCAGGGCGGAGGCCGCTGGAGCCATCGTCCATCTGGCGGCGACAGCTCAGCAGGCCAACGAAATCATAGCGAAAATCGGCAGGGACAATGGCGTTAAAACCATTGTCAAATCCAAATCCATGACAGCGGAAGAAACCCATTTAAATGACCATCTGGAAGCAGAGGGCTTCAAGGTGACTGAAACCGATCTTGGGGAATGGATCATTCAATTGCGGCACGAAGGCCCTTCCCACATGGTTATGCCGGCCATTCATCTTTCCCGGCAGCAGGTGGGAACCCTTTTTGGCGATGTCACGAAAACGCCGGTTGACCTGGAAGATATTGACCTTATGGTCAAAGTGGCCCGAAAAGAACTCCGTCCGGCCTTTCTGGCTGCGGACATGGGCATCAGCGGCGCTAATATGGCCATTGCCGAAACCGGAACCCTGGGACTGATCAGCAACGAAGGAAATGCAAGGCTCACCACCACGCTTCCCAGGGTTCATGTAGCCCTGGTCGGGCTTGAAAAGCTGGTTCCCGATATTACGGCTGCGCTTCGCATCATCAAGGTTTTGCCAAAAAACGCAACGGGCCAGGCCCTGACCTCCTATGTCACCTGGATTACTGGCGCAGTTGAATGTGCGGCGTCTTCCAGTGGAAAAAAAATCCTTCACATCGTATTTCTGGACAACGGACGCCTGGACCTGGCCAAAGACCCTGTTTTTTCAGAAGCCCTTCGCTGCATTCGCTGCGGGGCCTGCTCGAATGTCTGCCCGGTTTACGGAAAAGTAGGCGGCCATACCCTGGGACATGTCTATATTGGCGCGATCGGCCTGATTTTGACATATTTTTATCATGGAAAGGACAACGCCCGCGCCATTGTCCGAAACTGCCTGAATTGCCAGGCATGCAAGTCCGTATGCCCGGTCAATATCGATCTTCCCTATCTCATCAAGAAAGTTTACGCCAATATCCTGAGAGATGAAGGGACCAGACCTGTCAAAAACACCGTTCTGTCAACCGTCATGAAAAACCGTGGGCTGTTCCATTCGCTACTTAAGGTGGCATCTAACCTGCAAAAACCTCTGGTCCAAAAAGACGCTGGAGTTCTGCGTCACCTGCCGTTTATTTTTGGAAAGGCCCATGATTTTCGAACGCTCCCCGCACTTGCAGAAAAATCGTTCCGGGACCAGTGGCCGAAGATCCGCCCGCATATCCAGAACCCTGCCTACCGGGTGGCGCTTTTCGGGGGATGTGTTGTGGATTTCGTGTCTCCGGAGCAGGGCATTTCCCTGGTTCGTCTTCTTTCTGCGCACAACGTTCAGATGGAGTACCCCATGGCTCAGAGCTGCTGCGGCCTTCCGGCCATGATGATGGCCGAAGAGGAAACTGCGACGGAAGTGGCCATTCAAAACCTGGAGGCTCTAAATTCCCAAAGCCATGATTACATTCTTGTGCTTTGCGCCTCCTGCGGGTCGCACCTGAAGGAAGGATATTCCAGGCTCCTGGCCAAAAAACCGGAAATGAAAGAAAAACTGCGCATCCTTCATGATAAATTGATTGATTTTAGCTCGTTTATGGTCAATATTCTGAAAGTGGCGCCCGAGAATTTTCTTCAGAATCAGACGCGGGTCGCCTATCATTCTCCATGCCATCTGTGCCGGGGCCTGGGCGTGACACGGGAGCCGCGAGCGCTTCTGCAGACGGCGGGCCTGGATTATACACCATGTAAGGATGAAGACGTATGCTGCGGATTCGGTGGATCCTACTCGTTGGAATTTCCCGAGATTTCATCCGAGATTCTGCGCCAGAAACTGGATCATGTTGAGAATACCGGCACCGATGTTCTGGTAACCGACTGTCCGGGTTGTGTGCTGCAGCTTCGCGGGGGAATGGACAAAAGAAACAGCCGGATCAAGGTCAGGCATATTGCGGAAGTTGTGGCCGACAACCTGAAGAATCCATGAGATGACAGTCGCCAGGATACAGATATGACCCCCAAAAGATTTTATGATTGGCAAACAGCAGGTGGTGCAGATGATGTCATGCGCCTGGTCGATTGTCTCGAACGGGCGGATATTTCATGGTGCGCAATCGGAGATGTAGCGGTTAATCATTGGGCCGATGAACCAATGGTCACTCAAGATGTTGATTTTGTTGTTGCTACGGAATCAGTGGAGCTTTCGAAGAAACGTCTTGAGGAGGCTGGATTTAAAGCAGAACGTTTTCGATGGTCAATTAATTTTCGTGGTCATTCCAGGGTGAGTGTTCAGTTGAGTACTGAAGATTTCTACAAAGATTACCCCAGTCGTTCCGTTCCAGCAGACATTCACGGAATTCTTATGCGAGTTGCGTCTCTGGAGGACACTTTGCGCGGAAAAATTAAAGCGTGGAGGGATGCTGATAGAAGACAAAGTAAGAAATTTAAAGACCTTGGTGATATTGCTCGTTTAGTCGAAAGCCATCCTCAACTTTGGGAATT
>JBAXVB010000550.1:0-2980 GCA_037129415.1 Deltaproteobacteria bacterium | reverse complement strand
CCTGAATTTCAACATGCACCAGAATGTATGTTTCATGACCGTTTTTCAGCCAGACTTTCACCAGTTTATCCAGTCTCGAATTCAACAAATCAACCATTTCATCCCATCAACAGTTCAAGCACATTCTTCAGGCGGACCTCGCAGCAAGTTCAGCACCTCATCGCATCGGTTCTTGAAGGCCATCATACTGGGCATGGTGATGTTGTGGATCGCCAAATCACCATGTTTGATCTTTCCTACCAGCAAATCTCGTGTCGCAGGCTTTCCAAGAAACGCCTCAAGCTGTTTTTTCAAGGGATTGGCAGTGCCGCACCGTCCAGATTCATTTTCCAGTCCGTCACAATGCTGATAGCGTTCCCTGAGTGCGCAGAGGAGCCATGCTTCGGAAATCGGTTTGGGCACCATGGGCACGCCGTATAGGAATTTTTCCCGGGTAAATCCGTCAAGCATGGATTGATGTTTTTCCTGCCAAAGGCCCCGGCCACAACTGGTCGCATCGTCTGAGTCCCGGAACAGTATCGCCAGAATTTCAACATTTTCAGATTGTTGACATTCAATAGCTATCTGGGCCATCGCCCGAGCGTTATTAAAAAAGAAACGGGTTTCCGCCGCTGTCTTTTTCCCCGTCTGGAAAAAGGTTTTAAGCTCTTGCTTCGCTGCTTCAATTCACTTTTTGGTATCAACCTGAACATTTCAAACTCCAGCAAGGAGTAACCGGTTCGCCGTTCCAACCATTGATCGACGAAAAAGGGCAAGGGGCCAGGCTGGAACCCGTTGGAGTCGCACATCCCCAAGTCTGTCGATCCTTCCCCGCTGATCAACACCAGCACCTCAGGCGCCTCCCTCTACGATGGTGTTGATTTCGTCCTGCAATTCAACCATCCGGGTGTTTTCATAAGCCTCACCAGGTCCCATCACTGAAAGTTTTTCGGCCATGGATGGGATGCTGAAAAAGCGTATAGCCCGGGTATGACCATCTGGGGTTTTGTAAAGATACACGACCCCCTGCTGCGCGATGTCATCATCCATAAAGTTTAGAATTAACGGGCTGTGTGTCGTTACAAGAATCTGATGGGGACTTTGCACCAAGTTGTCCAGAAGCAGCTCAATCAATTCCGGGTTGATGCCGTTTTCAATTTTATCGAGGAGTATGAAGCTCTTGTCATTGCACAACTGGGTAAATATCGCCAGCATACGCAACAGCCCATCGCTGACATGACGGGCCTCAGTGAATAGAACCTTTCCTACATATTTTTCAGAAATATGCAGCTTTTTCCAACCGGAACGAAGTGAAACCACATCAAGGTTCAACAGTTGGGGATAGGCCTTTTTCAGCTTATTGATGATCTCGGCTTGTTTCTTGAACCCAATTTCATGCAGAAAGGCAGAAAGACTTTCTCCCCCAATCCCCAGCCCGCCTCTGGATGCTCTGGTCCGCTGCCGGAGCAGCTCCGGGGAAAGCATATCAAGTGCATAAACATGCAAAAAAAATTGTTTGAATTCGAGCAGGCGACTTGGCAGATATGCTTCCTTCAATTGCGACAAAATGGAGCCCTGGTAGAAAAAATCGATCTGCTTTTGAGGAGAAGGAATGCCCTCCGCAGATACAGAAAAATACCCATCCTCGACCTTCAGTACCTGGCGTCCATTGACAGCGATGCTTTCCCGAGTGCAGCGCAGTTCCTTGCGGTTGAAGCTGCAAACCCAATCCATTTTCTGGCCGGTATTGTCTATCAGATCAACCGTAAAATCAATATTGCTTTTGTGAGACAGCCGGGAGTTTAGATCCGCTGCTGACCAATGCCTGGTATCAAGCCATGTTTGAATATCCCCTTTGCACTGTTGAGCCAAAAAATCAAAACACTGCAAAACAGTGGACTTGCCTGACCCATTGAGCCCAACCAGACATGCGAACTTGGCCATGTTGAGCTCAAAGTCAACCAATGACTTAAAATTGTCAATCTTGATTCGGGTGACTTTCATATTTCTCTGTTAGGATAAAGATGGTTGGGACACAGATGAACGCAGATGAACACAGATAGGCACAGAAAGATTCTAAGGATTTGAAAGTATCCATGTTTCAATGGCCCACACTTCGGAAGCGCCAGCACGATGTGCTCCCCGCTTCGAAGACCGTCCAACCGAACATCGTGACAGGCATTCTCCAATGATTCAGATCGTTTTACAAAACGGGAACCATTTTTCCGGTCTTCGCATGGTCAATTTTGTCCGGATAATATCATTATATCTATATCGCCGCCTTTTTTACCATCATCGACACTGGAGCCGAATAAATAAATCAATGCATCAGGCAAAACAACTGATATTTCTTTTTTAAGAAAAATTGCTTCTTCCTGTGAAATTCGCATTGCATATCCATAGATAAGTACTGGAATGAATATGGACTGGATAAAATTGTGGGCTTTTTCAGTGAGCCGGGCAAGCCTGTCGCCTGTTGCCCCTTGAATATCCAATGACCAGTTGGCACCGGCATTTGGAGCCATTCCTTGACAAACAGGTCAGAGCCAGGATCGCCAAGCGTCATATGTATGTTTCATGACCGTTTTTCAGCCAGACCTTCACCAGTTTATCAGCATAGCGCCGTCCCAGATTTGCATCACGAACCACCTGCTGTAGCTCTTTGTCCCAGAATTCATGCCCCATCTGCCAGTCGATATCGTCTGCTGCAACCGGAAAGAAAAATACCATGAATTCCTGGAAATAAGATTCCAGAATGTCTTTCCACGGGCTGTCGTAATCATCATAAGTGTTCTCTTGAGTCATCTGTTTTCATTGGGCTCCATTATTGTGTCGGGGTCGGGCCGCGCTAACTAATTTAATTTACCGGATTAACACACCCATAATAGGCATTTTGATCCCCAATATCGTCGTTTTGATATCAGAATTGCCGGCATTCTTCATATTACCGCATAGGTCTATAAGTTTTGGCATCTTCAGTTCTGATATGTCTAACTATTTG
>JBAXVB010000055.1:0-17527 GCA_037129415.1 Deltaproteobacteria bacterium | reverse complement strand
CGGGGGTTCCCGAAAACTGGACAATGTTACAGAGCTTCAACCACATCCTGCGGCCTATCTGGTTGTCAATTATCCACTACTTGATTCACAAGGCAAGGGAAAAATCTTCTTTGTTGTCATTCCGAATCAGCCATCCAGGGATACTATCGCCCTGCAATTGAACCCGCTGGTAACATGCCTTATTCATGAGTCGGCCGGCACCCGGACGTACGCCTCATTTTGACTTCTTTTCGGGCACTGTACCCGCGACTGTGATTTTAGGGGATTCATCATGGGGATTGATTGCGACGTAGAAGCCCCCGACACCGTCGGGAACAAAGGTTTCGCTCGATTGTGCCGAGTGAAGTGTTTCGTTAAAAATTATCTGTCATACTTCGCCAGGTCAATCACAGTGGTGTTAAAAGCCTTTTTGCTCAAGGATGATAATCGCTTCCGCAAGAACGCTTCGCGAGGATGGAATGGGGGGAAGGGAACAATTTCCTGGTGTCGTGGAATTGATGTGAAGAGAGTGGTGAAAGAAGCATGAGCGGCTCAAGTGGCTGTTTATATTGTAATTAAATGGGTAGCTGGGGGAGTGGTACACGTTGGGCGCATGTATGTGTTTGTTTGAGTGGAAAGGACCCATTTATTTGAGGTTATTTGATGTTTTTTTGGGATAAAGCAGCAGTTTTTTAAAGATTTTATAAGGCCAGAATTGACATTGTGACGCGCCAAGGGTGAAGTTCCACTTGAAGAGCAGGCGACACGCCCCTTGCAAAAAACCGCAAGGGTCGCGCCGCTGGAACGTTGGTATAAGTCTGGAAGTTCTTGCCAGGTTGAAAAGTCAGTTTGATGTCTGGAACTCCACGTTCGGTGCAGTTCAGCCGGTCAATGGGCCTACGTGACCGGCTGCAAGTCCGCTATCTGGTGATGCACCGAAGAGGGTGCGGGGTGAGGAGACAATGTCCACCTTTATTGTGATGCGACCTGGGCGCTACCTGGACATGGGGAGCAGGCTTCACGCTCTTTGCAAAAAGGCAAAGGGCTGTAGCTGTAGGTCAGTAGCTGTAGGTCAGGGTGCGACCAACGGGAGTTACCTGACAACGCTGGGTCTTGGGTATCTGAGTAATCTTTTTTTTATAGGACATCCAAACCCCATACTGTGCAGCCTTGTGTCAGGTAGCTCCCTGTCGGTCGCAACCTGACCTACGTTTGCTGACAGAGGGGTTCACTTTACTGAAGACAAATTGAACGGGCAGTCGATTTGTGGCGGATTTATAAAAAACAAAATTATCCGTCGGAATGGTAAAATATTTGTTGACACTCAATGCTTTCTCCTATAGGCATTAAGGCAATTTTCTGTCAGTGTCAGCTTTCCCATTTTAGCCTATATTCCATGTAGGAACGAATGAAAGGGATGACTCAATGAAAAAATGCAATCCTACAACACACAACACACAACACACAACACACAACACACAACACACAACACACAACACACAACACACAAATTTTCCTGGTTTAATCCCTCCCAAAATCACCGCTTTTTTCGGCTGTTCTTTTTACGTTTCGACTCTTCAGTTACCAAAACAACCTGCCGCCGCCAATTTACAAAATTCTGAGTTCTCTTTGACTGCCAGGTTACGCCGAACACTGCCAAAACCTGAAAATGCCTATCCCACTAAAAGGAGTTTGCCATGCGCCATGTTCAAAAGTGTATTCTTCCTGTTCTGATGATTGTTGTCATGATCCTTATGTTTGGAACCCATTCCGCTTATGCTGCTCCGGGTATTATGAACTACCAAGGCACACTTACCGACACTGCTGGACTGCCGGTGAGTGCAACAAAAGCCATGACGTTTAAAATTTTTGCAACAATCAGCGATACCACATCAAAGTGGACATCCGTGATTCAGAGCGTTGTCGTAAAAAACGGAGTTTTCAGTGTGAATCTGGGAGAGCAAGATGCATTTCCGGCAGGTCTGTTTGATAGCGACTCGCTGTTCCTTGGAGTAACCGTGGATGGGGTTGAACTGACCCCCAGAAAACGGTTGGCGAGTGTGCCGTATGCCATATCTGCAGGATCAGGCGGCATTCCCAAGGGCGGCATCATTATGTGGAGCGGAGCTGTTGCCCCGGCTGGCTGGGCGCTATGCAATGGTCAGAATGGGACGCCGGATTTAAGGGATCGCTTTGTATTGAGTGCAGGTACTATTTACCCTGTAGGTACTTCACCAGGGGGAACCACTTCACATACTCATACTGTTAATTCTCATTCACACAGTATTGCAACCGATGGAGATCATTCTCATGCAGGTACAACCGGACCTTCAAATCACAGTTCTGATAAGAACACGACAAGAGATGATCTTGATATAAGCAGACCACCAGATGATCACACACATGCTTTCACTACCAATCCAACTGGTGTACACGGCCATGGAGGGGCAACTGGAGTATCTGCTTCTGATACAAATTCGCAGAGTAATCTTCCGCCTTATTATGTACTTGCTTTTATACTGAAACTTTAGCGTTAAACCAAATATTGGTTATTCATGACCCGCTTATCTTTTTATCTATTTTTAACTCAGGTTGCTGCCATGTAGCCGTAGCCATGTAGGCCAGGGTGAGACCACCGGGAGTTCCCTGACAACGCTGAATATTGAGCGTTTAATCCGCAACATCGAACACGGAGAAAACCCATGCGTATTATCAAATTTGTCATTCTGGGAATGCTTCTTTTTCTGGGAAATCCTTTCTCTCTCAGCGCCTATCAGTTGATCAATGATTTTGTTTCACCGATGGGAGGTCCCTCCTCCGCTTCCGCTGTCACGATTGCTTCCTGCAACATGATGCCGTATGGGAAACCAACCCTGGAGGATCTGAAAGCCATTAATACCGCCGCAATCAATGAATTGACCACTGGTTCACAGGCATTGCAATCCATGAGTCTGTATAATTGCGATAAAGACAACACCTGCAAGGGTGATACAAAGCTGGCTCTACTGTATTTAGATAAAAGCAAAAACTACGAAACAGCGGGATTCCTGCCAGTTTTTCAAAGCGCCGTTCAGAATTTAAAATCAGCCATCGCAAAATTCGCCTACCTGGATGCCCAGGGCTACCCGGATGCCATGGTGAATCTGAAAAAATCGGTTAGAAACTTGACATCTGTTTATCTGACATTTGCCGATGAATTCCTGATCGATGCCCTTCATTTACGTTTCTCAAACACCTCCTATTCAATGGATGAATGCGTTGCAAATCAGATTATTCTCATTGAAAAAGCGGTGGATTATTACGCGCAGGGTGCCGCCGATTTCATGGATATCTGCCTGGAACCTGTCGTCGGCACCCAGAAAGTGATCGGATCATTTTTTCTGGAAGACGAGTGGCATCTTTTTCGTGTGCTGTTTGATCGGTTATCCATGGCTTTCCGCGAAAGAGGCGCCAAACAGCGGGCATTGGGAAATAATACGGAAGACGTGATCAAACAAAGCCTCTCCGAATCGGTCAGCGAACTCTATGTGCAGGCGGCCGCGCTTGGCAATCAATTGGGGAGCAGCTTCCTGAGCGCCAATGGCAGTCAACTTCTTACCGCCATCGCCACTCTAAGCCGACAGCTCGGTGATTATCGGGCAGGTCTCAATCCCTTGGGGTATGATGACAAATATGTGCCTTTGATGAAATTCGAAGAAATTCTCGAAATGGCAAAGAATCAGCAGATTTCATGCAATACGTTGGAAAAGACCATTCGTTCTGAAGATCGGGCTTTCGATAAGGAAGTTTCGGCTTACAAAAGTCAGATGACTTCGTTGAATGTCGACTATAAAGCCCGTGCAGCCCAATTGACCGGTTGCAGTACAGGACTTTCAGATTCGGCGTTCAAAACCTGTATGGAATCCGTCGGCGATGCGCTTTTCGTGGACTGTCCAATGGACCTTTCACCCGATGCATTGGACGCATGTCTGACTAAAAAGGGGAGTTTGGGAGTGATCGGCGACAAATACCGGCAGATCAAATCATCTGATCTGTCACTGAACCTGGCCAGACTGCAATTTGATAATTACGGCAAGGAAATAGATAACCAGAATGCCAGCATGAATTATCAGATTCAGATTCGAAAAAACAAGAGCAGCTCAATTATTGAGGCGATGAAGGACTACCAGGAAAAATTGAAAAATGCCTGCAGCATTCAGGAAGTTGACGAAACAGTAAAAATCAAAGGAAAACCAACACAGAGACGCAAAATCACAACCAAAACGTTTTCCGTTAAAAACACCGATTTGATCGCTGCTACCGCTAAGGAAATTGATCTCGAAAAAGCATCCCTGGAATATGAAATTCTCAGTGCCCAGGATCCCCTTGTGATCAAAAATCTTTTGCTCAGACAGTCCGAGGCGCTGATTGGCATTGATATGGCGGTAAACAGCAAGAACGCAATGATTGCCAGCTTTGACGCTTCGCAACGAGAAAAGGAAAACCTTCTGATGTTGTGGGATCAGAATCTGACCGCGCTGAACCAGAACAGCCTGACCGGCGAAGCCGTTCAGCGGATTCTAACAAGCCGTGATGTCGTTACACTGTCCCGGGAAATAAATACCCTTTCTCATTTTTCCTATATGGCTGCAAAGGCTCTTGAATACAAGTATGCCAAGCCTCTTGAGAATATTTCCGGAATGGATCTGAATATAAACGATCTTTACAAATGTCAGAGCGCAGTGGATTTCGGGGATTTCTACACATTTCTTAATGATTTGAGCAACTACAACAAGATGCGATGTTGCGAAATTGGTGTTTTCAATCCGGCCAGATATTATATCTCATTGGCAAAGCACATCTTGGGTTTGACCAACAAGTACCTTGGAGACATAGACGGAAACGGTTATGTGGACGACTCCGGCCGGGCGGTTTCGGATGTCCGGTATGAAAAATTCCAGGAATTTTTAAATCAGCAAATTGACGAAAACGGGAATTTAACTTTCTCTTTCAAGACATCCGTAAACGAATTTCCTTTGGCCGGTGGTCGGAGTAATATCAAAATATGGCAAGGTACCGTGCCCGGTTATAGCGGAACTTACAATGCGATGGGGTTTACGGCCAACCTGGATTTCAAAGGAAACCCTGGAACCATCAAGCATAAGATGGACATCAGCCAGACCGGTAGCCACACCTTGACAAAGGATACGGAAGCCCATGAATACTATCCCATCAGCACATGGGCCCTGTTTAGCGGTGATGTCTCTGATGTTACGAAATTCACGGACTTCATTTATCCTTTTGTAAGCAAAGACTTGACAGCTCCGGGATCAGGCGCCGAAGGTTGGTGGGCGATCAAGTTTGGAAATAAAAGCGCAGCAGTTGAACAATGGACCATCACTTTGAATAAGGTTTCCATTGATCCGGCGATCACCACCAAATTTCCATTCGAGAAACTTACGGATATCACGTTCTATTTTGATGCCGTCGGTGAGTAAAACCGTAAGTTAGGGTACGACCTTCGGGAGTTCCCTGACAACAACCTTTAGACGGTAGGTCAGGGTGTTGCGGCTGTTTGCGATTCCCTGACAATCGCATCCAAAGAAACCTTTAAAAACAGGACACCCGGCTTTGCAAACCCCTGACATACGCCTAATTAGAAAAACAATGCTGCTGACCGGCGCTTTTCTGGCATGTCTGTATCAAATGCTACTGTCCGGTGGGACCGCTTTTGCCGCAGACAAGTCCGGCGTCGATCCACGGGTTATCTCCCTGCCAAGCGGGGCTGGTTCCATCGAAGGGCTGGGGGAATCTTTCGAACCCGGCCTGAACAGCGGAACGGCAGGTTACGGGGTAAAAATTCAGGTGAGTCCTGGCATCAGCGGTTTTCAGCCGGAAGTGCGGCTGGCTTATGATGCCGGGTATGGCAACGGCCCGGTCGGACTGTCATGGAAACTGAACAACGCCTTTATCCAGCGCCAAACAGATAAGGGACTTCCACGCTATCAGGATACGGATACCTTTGTTTTCAGTGGTTCCGAAGAAATGGTTCCTATCGGAAACGGGTTTTTCAGACTCAAAATCGAAGGCTCCTTCAGTCGTTTCCATAAACAAGGCAGTTGCTGGGAATCATGGACCAAAGACGGTACCCGTCATATTTACGGGGAAACCGCCGACAGCCGTATGGAAAACAGCCTCGGTGTTTTTTCCTGGATGCTTAGCCGCTCGGTGGATACCAACGGTAATGAAATCCGCTATACATATATCAAAGATGGCGGGAATATCTACCTTCAAGAAATCCGGTATGGTGAAATCGGTGGCAAAGGCGCGCGCATTATTCGGTGCGAATATGAAAACCGGCTGGATGTGATCAGCGACTATCGCAGCCGTGCATTGGTATCCACGACAAAACGGTTGAAGCAGATAAAGATTTATTCAGAAAGCCGGATGATTCGAAACTATGTCCTGGAATATGCCACTGCCTCGGGGACTTCCCTGTCTTTGTTGCGAAAAGTTGTTATGCTGGGATCTGATGGCAAAACCGCGCTTCCTTCCCTGATATTTGATTATGGAACCGTGACGGCTTCTCCTCTGACGGTTCATACAAAAAATCCCCCTCCGGTTCATCTTTCCGGCGGCGAAACCGATCTAATTGATATCGATGGCGACAGCCTGCCGGACATTCTTTATACACCGAGTACCGGGCATGAAGTCTATAGAAACCTGGGCAGGGGAACGTGGGAAGCCATATCCCAAAAACCCCAGATTTCGCCGGCCTATCATCTGTCCACATCCGGCGTGCTGATGGGCGACTTGAACGGTGATGGGCTTTCAGATCTGGTTGTGCAAACCTCCAATACGTTTGGATATTTCAAGAATACCGGAAAGCCCTGGGAAAAGGAATCGGACTGGATACCCTACGCCAGTACCGTCCCGTTTTCTATAGACGGCCCGGATACCCGGCTTCTTGATGTCAACAACGACGGACTTATGGATGTGGTGGTTGCCCGGTCTCAAGATTTTATTGTCTATCTCAATCACCCCAAAACGCCCTGGATTGAGGTGTTGAACCCTGGCAACCCCACCGGCTTTCTCTTCACCAATTCCAATGTTCTGTTTGCCGATATGAACGGCGACCGGATGGAAGACCTGGTCTATCTGGATGCCAACGGATACATCTGGTATCTGCCCAATATGGGGTACGGCGAATTCGGAAAATCCGAGGTGTTCATGTCCGGCAGCCCGATGCTTTCGGAAGCCAAAATCAGCGACCACACCATTTTACTCATGGATGTCAACGGTGATGGCCTGGCCGATCTGGTTCAGGTGGACAGCCAGGAAATATCGGTTTGGCTGAATAAAGGAAATAATTCTTATGCGGCGGTGCAAACTCATCAAAATACGCCCGGTTTTTTTACCGGTACTCCCGAACTACGACAGGCCGATATGGACGGGGATGGATATCGGGATTTGCTTTACGCATTTGATAATGCGCCCGTAAACGATGCCTTTCAATATGTTCGCTTGATAGCGGGAGATCATCCCAATCTCCTAACCCGCATCGACAACGGCCTGGGCCAGGTAACAGACATCACCTACAAATCCTCCACCGAATTCATGCTGGATGCCAGAGATCAGGGGAAACCCTGGTCAACGGTGCTGCCGTTTCCGGTTCAGGTGGTCAGCCGCAAAACCGTGCTGGATAAGAACAGCGGTCAGCAGGTTGTGACGGATTATGTTTACCGGGATGGATATTATGACGGTGTGGAAAAAGAATTCCGGGGGTTTGCGGTGGTGGAGCAGATTCAGTACGGCGATACAGCCGCGCCTACGCTGAAAACCCGGAATGTGTTCGATGTGGGCAAAACCGAGGAAAGCCGCAAAGGGCTGGTTCTGGAGCAGACCACACTGACCGAAACCGGAACTGCGGACCCCATTTCCGGCGCATTTCTGCAGACCCGGCATCATATCGAAACCCGCACTCTGGCTCAGGGCAGCGACGGTCAGGCTGTGAAGTTTTCCTTTGCCACGCAGGACGACACCTTTGTCTATGAGTTGGGCGCATCGTACAAACAACTGCGGACGGTGCATGAGCTGGACAATTATGGCAACGAAACCGGTCTGTTCAGTTACGGCGAAATATCAGGAAGTGACTTGGCTTATGGCGATGACGACCTGATCACTGCCACCACCTTTGATTATCGCATTGATGACACGCATTGGATGCTGAATCTTCCCAAGCACATCACTCAGACCCGTCTGGCCGGAGCCTTTGTTTCCGACACCCGCAACAACTATGATGATCGTGGAAACCTGACTCTTCAGGAAAAATCGCCAGACGGCGCTTCCTGGATTCCGGTCATTCGCAATCAATATGACACCTACGGTAACATCATCAAAATGACCGATGCCAACAATCATTCCCGATCCATTGGGTATGATTCCAATTTTCACACATTTCCGGTTGCAGAATCCATTGATGACCTCAACCTTTCTGTTTCCGCCGCTTACGATACGGGATTTGGAAAAATCACAGGGTTTACGGATTACAACGGCAAGATCACCGGCTTTGGCTATGATGTGTTCGGCCGACTGATATCCATTGTCAAGCCAGGCGATACCGACGCTTTGCCGACCCAGAGCTTTGAATATCACCTTCTCGATTCGGTCAGCTTTGTGAAAACCCGCAGTCGGGAAACATCGGGCGCGTCATCCACTTACGATGCCTACGCATACGTGGACGGTCTGGGCAGGAAGCTTCAAACTCGGTCCGAGGGGGAAAACGGAAAGTGGGTGGTGGCGGATGCTGCAACCTTCAGCCTTCGGGGGCAGCCAGAGGCTAAATGGCTGCCGTATTTCAGCGACTCTCCGGATTATGGCGTACCGGATTCCGGGCAGCCCAAAACCCTTCTGAAATATGATGCAGCCGGACGGGTCGTTCAGGAAACCAATCCCGATGGGTCGTTTAAGTCCACAGTGTATCTGCCGCTTCAGACCGAGGTGTGGGACGAGGAAGACAATGGCGCAAACAGCCCCCATAAAGCCACGCCTCACCGGTACACCAATGATGGGCAGGATCGGCTGGTTCGGGTTCAAGAACAAAACGGCAAAACATTTTATATCACACAATATGCCTACGACGGACTGAAGAACCTGATTAAGATCATTGACGATCACAACAATGTAAAAACCATGTCCTTTGACGGTCTGGGCCGAAAAAAAAGTATGAATGACCCGGACAAGGGCGTGATGGCCTATCAGTACGATGCCGCGGGCAACCTGACGCAGACGCTGGACGCCAAAGGCCAAACCGTGAGCTACACCTATGATGCGGCAGGCCGGGTGCTCGCAGAAAATGCGGCTGGCGTAAAAGTGGCATATCATTATGACAGCGATCTGCCTGGTTTTGCAGGGCAAGCTCTTAACACACTTGGTCGGCTGGCGTGGGTGGAAGATGAGGCCGGACAGGCCGCGTTTTCGTATGACTCCCGCGGTAATATCACCAGGAAAACAAGGCGGACATTGGGTTATGCGTTTGACCTGCAAATGGCCTATGACGCCATGGGCAGAGTGACCCATTTAACATATCCCGATGGATCGGATGTGCCTTATGTTTATGATGACATGAACCAGTTAAAGGCCATACCGGGCTATGTCAGCGCCATTGATTACCACCCCAGCGGCCAAAAAATACGCTTTCAATATGCGAACGGCTTGGAGTCCAGTTATGGCTACGATGGACGCTATCGTCTGAACACTTTGCAGACAACGGGTCCATCCGGGATAATGCAGCACCTGTCCTATACCTACGATACCAACAGCAACATCATGGCCATTACCGATGGCCGCAGCCAGAAGACCCCGGAAAGCCTGACCCGAAGCTTTGTTTATGACGATCTTTATCAACTGACCGGCTGCACGGCTGTTGGATGGGTGGAAAACTACGCCTACGACAGCATAGGCAACATGGTGGGCAAAACGTCCGATGTGGCGGATCCCAAGGTCAATGTTGGCGTGATGACTTATGGACAGGGCAACGCCAAACCCCATGCAATAAGCCAGGCCGGGCCATACATGTATCAATATGACCCCAACGGCAACCTGATCAGCAAGACCGGCCAGACCTTTGCCTTTGATTACAAAGACCGCATGTCCACCACCACCCGTCAGGCGGACGGTACCGCCGCCGCTTACCGCTACGATTATACTGGAAACCGAGTGGTCAAAATAGTCAGCCATGGAGTGGATACTGAAACTACGATTTATGTGGATAAATTTGCCGAGGTGCGCGATGGGCAATACATTCAGCATGTATATGCCGGAGACCGCCGGGTGGCGCGCATCAGCAAGGCGTTTGATCAGGCCCTGTTTCTGGCGGATGCGAAAGTGCTGACCTTTGACGATTTTGATCTGAACAAGGACGGCATAATTTCACTGGATGAGATTCGGCGGCAGGGTTCGGATGCCCAGGTCATGGAAATCCCGGAGGTGAGGGATGCGCTGAAGATTTTCAAGGAAAAGTTGGCCGGTGATACCGAGACTCTGCCTTTTGCGGTGATGGCTGCCGCCTGCCATGAAGTGGGTCTTCCAACTCAAGTGACGCCGGCGGTGTATTTTTATGTCCCGGACCATTTGGGAAGCTCTTCCATCATGACCGATGCTGCGGGGCAAGTGGTGGAGGAATCCGTGTATTACCCCTACGGCATGAACCGGGCCAGAAGCGGGGGGTTTGAAGCGGAGTATCGGTTTACGGGTAAGGAGCTGGATGACGAGAATGATCTGCACTATTTTGGTGCCAGGTATTATGATGCGATGGTGGGGAGGTTTGTGAGTGTGGATCCGTTAATAGTTGAAACATTCAATTCTTCAATGTCTGCTTCAAAATTCTTAAATATTTATTCGTATTCAACCAACCCCATAAGATATGTCGATCCCAGCGGGTTATTTTTTCAAGAAGCGTGGGGAAGCATGAAAGAAGGTGCTACGATTGTCGGTGGATTGGTAAATAAAGCACAAGATATTGCAAGTGAAAAATATCATCAATCATTGGATTGGGCCTCACAGACAAAAGTCGGTAATGCTATGGGTGAAGTAGCTTTTAACTGTCTTGTCGATAACAGCATAAAAAATGCTGATCCAAAAACCCAAGCCGCCTATTATTCTGCACTTGCAGGTGGTATTGACGATACAATAAAGGTTACAGAAAAAGCTACAGTTGTAGCTATGATGGGAGTAAAAGATCCCTCAACTATACTAGAACTTGGATCCATACTCTCTGACACAGCTGGCGGACCTAAGTGGCTTACAAACTCGCTTCATTATTCTTCAACTTTATTGGATATTGGAGGTAAATTCTTGGATATAAAAGGTGCGAATAAAGGAATGACAAGAGCAATTGGATACCGAGATAGCAAAAATACAAAAAAACTTTTAACAAAATTAAAATGGGATGCTAAGGCAACAAAGGCAAATTTCGATATAGTAAAAGATTCAATTGGGATTGGAAAGAAGGTAACGGGAGAAATTCAGAATAATCATTAAAGATATATTTTGGACTTTGGACAAAATTGATGTAGACAACGCTGGGTCAGGGTAGCTGAGGTAATTTTTTATGGCGAATCTCGGTATTTGTTCTCATGGAGGTTGTTGCGCTTGAACTGTATTGTGCATACGCGTGTCAGGTAGCTCCCGGTGGTCGCAACCTGACCTACAATGGGTGGATTCCGGTGTCGAGCTGTGTCAGGTAGCTCGCTTCTCTCGCAACCTGACCCACGGGAAATTATGTGAAATTGGAAAAAGAACGATGACCAACATCCGGCGATATCCATGCCACAACAAACCGGTTTTTATTACGGCGGTGTGTTATCGGCGGGAGCTGTATCTGAAACATGAAACGGCCAAACGGTTGTTGCTGGATGTCGTTCGTGAGGTGCAATCAGAAAAACCGTTTTCAATGATTGCCTATGTGCTGCTGGATGATCATGTTCACTGGATCATCCATTTTAAGAATACATCGAAACAGGCGATGTCGGATGTCATGCAATCCATAAAGTTGCGATTTACACATCGCTTTAAACGGAACAACGGCATCACGGAAAATATCACGATCTGGCAGCGCCGCTTCTGGGATCACATCATTCGGGATGAATCGGATTTGAACCGGCATCTGGATTATGTTCATTTCAATCCGGTGAAGCATGGGTATGTTGAAAAACCGGTGGATTATCCGTGGTCGTCGTTTGGGGAATTATTAAAGCGGGGGAAATATCATCCCGATTGGGGATGTGTTCACCACCCGGATTCCATGGAAGGTATGAATATCGAATGAAGTTGAACCGGGGGGTAGGTCAGGGTGCGACCAACGGGAGTTCCCTGACAACGCTGGGTCAGGGGCAAATTGAAACCTGTGTTGTGCAACCTCATGTCAGGTAGCTCCCGTTGGTCGCAACCTGACCTACGGAAATTCGTATGAAACGGGAGCATAAACGATTTGCACTGATCGGACTGATCTATGAAAGATATTCAATTCGAATGGGATGCGGTTAAAGCCGAAAGCAATTTAAAAAAACACAAAATCAGTTTTCATGAAGGACTGACGGTTTTCCATGATTTGTCAGTAGCAACGATTCCGGATCCATCGCATTCTGAAACGGAAATCCGTTCTATAGCTATAGGAATTTCAAACAACGGACACCTGCTTGTTGTGTCTTTTGTGGACCGGGTTGATAGAATTCGCCTGATCAGTTGCCGAAAAGCTACCAAAAAGGAAAAAATGACTTATGAAGAAATCAACGGATGAAAAGAATATGAATAACGAGGATATATTGCCTGAATACGATTTCACAAAGGCTGTTAAAGGAAAACATTATCGGCCTTTACACAAGGGTTTTTCGGTACACATTCATCAAACCGACGGAACTACAACAGTCAAGCAATACAAAGAGGCAGAAGGAGTCATTATACTTGATTCCGATGTGCGGCCCTATTTCACGGATTCCAAAGCGGTAAACAAAGCTTTGCGGCAACTCATTGCATTGCTCGGTGAAATATCTTCCAGAGAAGAGAAATCCGCATAGGTCTATAAATTTTGGCATCTTCAGTTCGGTTATGTCTAACCATTTGAAAACAGGAGATAATTTTAATTTTTTATGATTTTTAAATAAAAGTCTCAAATTCAATAGGTTATGGTAAAATGCCAACACTTGTGGACCTATGCGCATTTTGTGGATGCATCGAAACAGGCGATGTCGGATATCATGCAATTCATAAAGTTGCGATTTACACATCGCTTTAAACGGAATACGGATAGCCGGATTCCGCATCACGCATGCGCGACAGAAACCACCATGAATGTGGAGTTGTTTATGAACATTGAATCGCTAAAGAAAGTGATTTTTGAAAGGTTGGATCATTTGAATCCAGAAAAAGTTATTCTTTTTGGTAGTCATGCATGGGGAGAGCCTTCCGCTGATAGCGATATTGATCTGTATATCGTTACCAGTGATGCGACAACGCCTGCAACATACCATGAGAGGAGTGAACTCTACCTCCGATACGCCAAGGCAATCAATGCGATTATCGGTACAACGCCATTGGATCTGATTGTTCATACCCGACCGATGCATCAAAAATTCCTGAAACTTGACAGTATGTTCAGCCGTAAAATTATTCAATCAGGAATATCGCTATTATGAAAAAAACCACATTTGAATGGTTAAAAGCTGGCGAACTTGATCTAAAAACAATGGAAAAACTCCTTGATGATGAATTCCTTACAAGTGTGGTTGCTTTTCATGCCCAGCAATTGGTGGAGAAAACCTTTAAGTCACTTTTTGAGGAGAAAAATATTGATATACCCAAAATTCATTCACTGTTTACACTCTGGAAGAGAATTGCCCCCCGTTGGGAAAACTTCCCACTTTTGAATGAAGACATATTGCATAGACTTGATCAATTGTACATTGATGCACGCTATCCCGGGAATCTGGGATTGTTGCCGGATGGTGATCCCAGTGTTGCGGATGCCAGGGAATTCTATGACTTTTCCCGTGAGTTGAATGATGCGATAAAAAAAATTCTGATGTAGCAAAAGTAGCTCCCGTTGGTCGCAACCCGGCTTTCTTAGCCGGTATTGGCTATTACCGGTTACACCCGCCGTATGAATGCCGGTTTACAGGGCGCCTTTTCATGGTAGAGGTCGCAACCTGACCTACAATGGTGGGGATGGTGGCGCCGAGCGGTGTCAGGTAGCTCGCTTCTCTCGCAACCTGACCTACATATGTGTTGCATCAATGGATAGTGGAAGAGGAAAAAATCAGGATTAGGGGTTGAGCTACGGCCCTTTGCGGCGGTTCAGGCTGGTTTGGACAGAAATTATAAACCGATGGAGCAAATCTTCAGCGATATCATTTCTCGATCTTTACAGGTTTATGATTCGCATTAGTTTTGTTTTTTTCAGGTGCAATGGGCTGATTTTCTGGAAGAATTATGTATATGCCTTCAATTGCAGATGACGACACAACAAATCTAATAAGACCTTCACGCTGCTTTGCGGGGTCTTTGAGAAAAGAATTCGTTTTGTTTAAAGGCATTTCGACCATAATGTTCATTATACATAATCTGATAAAAATTTGCATTGTTTTTTTTGGGGGGGCGAGAGCAGTGTCAGATAACTCGCTTCTCTCACAACTTAACCCAAGATTTGGGTAATATTATGGCTTCGTGTCAGGTAGCTACCGGTGGCGGCAACCTGATCTACAATTAATTTCTGATTTTCTTTTTTGGGAAAGGATGACTTATGAAACGGTTGCCACAAAAGTGTGGGTATATCATGGCGATTACAGCGATTATTATTATGCTGGCGGGATACCTGCCGGCGGCTTCTCTGGACAATCCGCTTACGGGCGACTATTTTGGTTCTGTGGCGGTGAATTCTCCCTCCGGTTTGGGCAACATTGATCTGGCGTTTCACCTACTGGTGGCTACGGGCGGAGCCATCGAAGCAGCCAGTTCCTATATCCTTCTTGATAAGACGATTCTGTTTCCCAAATCAAGCACCCAGGTTGATGGCAAGGATGTTGGACCCAAGGTGCTTTCCGGAACATTCACATCCACAGCATTTAGCCTGATGACGCAACCTTTCACCTCGATGGCCAACGGACGGACCGTCAACAGGCAGATTGTGTTAGGCAACTCAACAGTAAAGGAGCAGGGCAATAGCATCACAGGTACCTATACTGAAACCATCACCGGCTATCTGCCTCAGCCAATGACAATCATTGGAAGCTTTGTTTTGGTCCGTCCCGTAACACTTGATTTGTCTTATGCCTGCTGTATTGACAGCATGGCTCCATTCGGCGAGCTTTCCATAGAAGAAATCCGGGCAGGAGGCAAAAATCCATCGGTGGTTGAATTTGAGGATGTGTCCTGCGCAATGTATCATTATCGTAATGCTATTGCGCCAACCGTCAGTGAAACCGTTATGAAACAGGCCATAGCCGAGTATCAGAATTATTTGCTTAGCCAATAAAAGACCATTTAACCCGCAGACTCTGATTTCTGCGATTCGGGGGTTTGATATGAAAACAGTTAGCAAAGCCACCATGTTCATATTGATGATTATATTATTCGGAATGGCGCAGATTGCCGAATCTGCAACTCTGTCTTTAGATATTCCAGCCACAGGGCAACCGGGCAAGATCATTACGGGAAAGATCGGTTTCGCTGATGCTGCGGGAGTAAAGGCGTTCAAGCTACTGATCAATTATTCTTCTGGTTCGTTGCTGGTTTCAGATCCAACTAAATTCACGCGTGATGTTTCCTACTACCCCAGCGCCCTTGTTGGTGGGGTGGAAGCCAATTTTTACGATGATTTTGCAACGAATAAAATCACGCTGGTCGGACTCTATCCAAAGGACATCTCCGGGGCAGCCAACGTTGGGAGTATTGTTTTTACCGTGTATGCAAATGCGGCGATTAATGATACACAGGTTGTCAGTTTAGGTGGGGAAGTTTACGATCAGAACGGCAAAGTCATCACTTTGATTTCCGTTTCCAAAACTTTGACAATTTCAGACAATAATCCAGTACTCTCGGTTAATCCCACCAGTCGCAGTGTCGCAAAAACCGCCGGAACAACCTCTTTTGGCGTCTCCAACACCGGAACCGGAACTATGCCCTGGACGGCCGCAGTAACAACAGGCGGCAGTTGGCTTTCGATCACATCAGGAGCCAGCGGCAGTAATGCCGGAACCATCACCTGCTCATTTAATGCCAATACCGGTTCATCAGCACGTACAGGTGTAATTCGTGTGACAGCAGCCGGGGCGACCGGCAGTCCAAAGGATGTGACGGTAACGCAGGCAGAATCATCAGCAGGAGGATCATTAGCCGTGAGTTTTGCCGGTTCAGGGCTCTGGGTCTATAATTCAGATAGTGCAACGTGGACACAAATCAGCTCGATAAATCCTGAGAATATGATTTATTCCGGCTCAACGCTTTACGGGGATTTTGGAGCATTAGGCCTCTGGAAGTGGGATGGCGCTGTATGGAGCAAACTCACATCGGCTGACCCAGAAAACATGGTGACCTCAGGTTCGATACTCTATGTGGATTTCGGAGCATCTTACGGCCTCTATAAATGGGACGGCGCTCTATGGAGTCAACTCACAACAGCCGACCCTGAAAACATGGTGGCCGCAGGTTCGATACTCTATGTGGATTTCGGAGCATCTTATGGCCTCTGTAAATGGGATGGCGCTGCATGGAGCCAACTCACAAAAGCCGACCCTGAGAATATGGTGACCTCAGATTCAACGATCTATGTGGATTTTGGCGCATCTCTTGGTCTCTATAAATGGGATGGTACTTCATGGAGCCAACTCACATCGACAAACCCTGAGGGCATGGTAACCTCAGGTTCAACGCTCTATGTGGATTTTGGAGCATTAGGCCTATATAAATGGAATGGCGCAGCATGGAGCCAACTTACAAAAGCTGACCCTGAGAATATGGTGACCTCAGGTTCAACGCTCTATGTGGATTTTGGAGCATTAGGCCTCTATAAATGGGATGGCGCTATGTGGACTTTACTCACATCATCCGACCCTGAAAACATCGTGACTTTAGGTTCAACGCTCTATGGGGACTTCGGAGTATATGGCTTCTATAAGTGGAATGGTAGCAGTTGGTCTCAAGTCTCTGGGTTTAACCCCTTAAAAATGGCGGTATCAAATTAGCTGACTTACCACTCAGACTTGCCCCTGTACTTCCCGCTGATTGCGTTATTGTCACGGGGGCAAGTTAGGCCCTATTTCAGAGTTTTCGACAAAGAGGATTTGCTTAATAAATGGTTTCAAGAGATTGAGTCGTGATATAACCTGGCTTTACCACTTGCAGGAGTTAACGTACCGCCAATGCTCAATTCAAGCAAATTTTCTTAAACGTAAATTATTCTTTCACGGAAATCTTGACTTTTTCAAGAATTTTATTTACTGCTGGCTATGGTAATTCCGCTTAACAAGCGCATTCATCCAAATAAGAAAGCATTGTGTACATTCATCACCTGAAT
>JBAXVB010000549.1:0-2983 GCA_037129415.1 Deltaproteobacteria bacterium | reverse complement strand
AGAAAATTTGCTTGAATTGAGCATTGGCGGTACTTTAACTCCTGCAAGTGGTAAAACCAGGATTCAATATTCGTAGCCGCGCCCGCTGAACGCGGTGTTAGGCGCGCTCAACCGAGCATGGGAGGAGAGTTATGAAAACGAAAATGTATGCTGTTTGTGCGGTTATTTTTATGATTAGTTTCTTATCACCTTTTAGCATTGCTTTCGGTCAAACCCAAAGTCAGCATCCGCCACAACTTGAATATTATCCGATTATTTTTATTCATGGACATGCTGGAGTAGTTGGTGTTGAAGATACATGGAAAGATGTGACTGAAAAATTAAACAATACCAATGGTTTTGTTTATCAAGGTAAATTATGGGAAAAGACGCAGTTACCTAATAACTTACCAGCTAAATCAATATTTTCTTTTAACTTTTATCGCAGTAATGATAATGAGATAATGGGTTCAAATAAAGGAAAAATTGGTGCAATACCTATTGCTGAAAGTGAAATACCTTCAATGATTGACAGCCGAATTGATGTAACTCTCACGATTAGTACTTCTGGCAAGATAGGATTTTCTTGGGAGTACAACTTATCGGATTATAAAAGATCCTATTTTTTTGATAACAGAGCATCTTATGCAGAACGACTAAAAGTTGCTGTAAATAATGTCATGCAGGCAACTCACGCTAAGAAAGTAATAATTGTTGCCCATAGTATGGGAGGTTTGGTTGCAAGAGCTTACATCCGTTGGTTAGGTGGTGAACAAAAGGTTTTTAAGCTGCTAACCATTGCTACGCCTAATCATGGCATTGTTGATGATGGTAGGGCAGCACTATAAAAAATCGTAAACTCACAAGATTGGCAAGACGGCGGGGAATATCTTGAAATGAGTACAAGAACAAACTTCAAAGGTAAATCATATACTGGTTGGCTAAACGATGGATGGGAACAATACTGTACAACAAGTGCTGTTCGTTATGCCACTATTGCTGGTAATAACAATCCTTTTGATCCTTGGTTTGCTACTCTGATGGTACCATTGATAGAGATTCTGTTTTTCTTACTGGCGCAGAATTCAACGCTCTTTCAAAAACATCTCATATAGGAAACTTTACGGTAACATCGGTTGATGATGAACATAATATTTTAACATCAACAAATACCTTAGAAATTATTAAGCGATGGATATTTGAAGATAGGATTCATGTGGGTGGCCAATTATCCGATTTAACTATATGGCCAGCTCCATTTACTGATCGTGCGCTCCTTGCTTATTCTTTAAATGGAAATGCTGTAAATGTCACGATTGATATTCTTTCGGCGGTTGGACTAAAGGTGCTTCCGACAATTTCTATACCCTTGTACCCTGGTGGAAGGCATTCTCACACACTTGATAGCTTAAAGTATCTTGTTGGGATGTCAGGTTATTATGCAGTTGTTAAGGGATATGATATGAACGAAGTGATGATATTAGACAAAACTTATAAGTTTGCAAGGGCTTCAAAGAGTTCGGGATGGATTAGTCAGCCAACGTTATGGATAACTGATGATTCAAATGATAGCTCAGATAATTTCAAAAAATTTACGGTTCATTCTGATATTCCAGTTTCAAACTTTCGTTATAAGTTAAATGATGAGGATTGGACTAGTCTGCGGGCATCGCCAACTATCGATCTGGCAAACTTACCGCAAGGGATGAATACCCTATATGCACAAGGTGATTATCTTAATACGTCAACAAAAATAGCCCCTTATTCTTGGATTGAATACGGACTGTATATTACCACTACGAATATAGCTGATGGTTATATTGGAACACCCTATAACCAAATATTCAAAGCTATAGGAGGGATAGCTCCTTACACCTGGAATATCAGTAATGGTAGTTTACCCACTGGATTGAGTTTTAATGCCAGTGCAGGTAGTTTAACTGGTGCTCCAGCCAGCGCTGGAAGCTCTAAGTTTACTGTTCAGGCTACCGATGCCAATGCTGTAAAAACTATTAAGTCATTGACCTTGAATGTGTTGACCCTTCCTAACGTTAGCACCTCAACACTGGCAGATGCCTACGTTGGTTCTGCCTATAGTCAAACTCTTGCCGCTACAGGTGGAAAACCCCCTTATTCATGGAATATCACAGGTACTTTGCCGGCTGGTCTTACACTTAATGCTGCAACGGGTGTCATTAGTGGCAAGCCATCTGTCGCTAAAACTGGTAGCTTCACGGTCCTAGTGACTGATAGCAATAACAAAACAGCCAATAAGGCACTGACTGTTAATTGCTATCCCGCTTTAAGCATGAGCATCATGAGAGTAGCAGATCCCTATGTTGGCAGTGCTTACATTCAATGTCTATCAGTCAAAGGCGGAAAAGCTCCTTATGTCAGGCGCATTACTAACGGTGTGTTTGCTGGACTGACTTTTGATGCCAACACGGGCTATATGAGCGGTACGCCAACAGTAGCAGGGACGAGTAACATTAGTTTTCAAGTTACTGATGCCAATGGAGTTACAGCGAGCCAAACATTCACGACTACCGTTTATACCATTCCAGTCATTTCTACTATTGCGTTAGCGAACGCTTACGTTGGTACTGCCTATAGTCAGACCCTATCTGTCAGTGGTGGCAAATGGCCTTATACATGGGCCATCATGCCTGATGGTCTTAGTCTCAATAGCAACACGGGTGTTATTGCTGGAAAGACTAAAGCTGTTTTTAAATTGAATTGTACAGTTCAGGTAAATGATGCAAATAACAAGTTCGCAATTAAAGTTTTTGCTATAAAGAGTTGTAACGCTCTTGTTAGTTATGGCTGGAACTCGCAATGCCAAGGGGGGCAGGTAAAATCGAAAACCTTTGAATTTGACAAAACTTATTTAAGAGTTTATAAGAGTTTTGATCTCGCATACAGCATGAGTTCTACAGACAGTACGTCTTTTATCCTGGCTTTACCACTTGCAGGAGTTAAAGTACCGCCAATGCTCAATTCAAGC
>JBAXVB010000548.1:0-2983 GCA_037129415.1 Deltaproteobacteria bacterium | reverse complement strand
ATAAGGTCATTCCATTATGAGGCACTGGCGTAGTTACATCGTTTTAAGCCATCATTCCTGTGAAGGACGAGAGCCAGTAGGCAAAATAAAATCATCTTCTCAAGCACCGCCAGCCAACAATCATGACCGGCTTTCTGAAATTGTGTTGTGTTCACATCATTCTTGTCGTTGGAGATAACCGCAAATACACCCACACGTCAACCCAAATTTTCAAAATGATGATAGGGAGAGATGCCTGGATAAACGCCTAAGATTCATATCAAACTGCAGAGGTAATTGCAAAACCCCATTTGTTCCTCGTGTTTTCTCTGATTTTCTTCGATTTTCATATAATGTTGGCTAGTTTTGCAATTGGCTCTGCAATAAGGCAATTTCAGATCGCCATAATATGATCCATTTCAAATGAGGAAAGTCTAATGTCTTGGTCTGCAACATGCCGCATTGGGGTGGTTGAACTTCCGGAATTGGGGTTATTCGATTCCGATGGCAAGAACCGGGTATCGGTGCGTAGCGGCACGGCCTTGATCAGTAAACAAGTCCTATTGGCAGATTTACAGGCAAAGGGCTTTGACGCCCAGTTGGTGAACCTGAAACAAGGTCACGACCAAGTGGAATGCGGAAGCATCCGTTGGGGAGCGACTGATCTCACGAGAGTCTATCTCGGGACCAGGCTGACTGATATCGACCCGCAAGCGTATGAACTGTGGGCGCTGACGAACAATTTTGCTCAGCATCGGGAACTGGCGCAAGTCGCCATCGGACATTTCGCCAGCCAGGGGCGGCCAGTCATCGTCGGCGGGTCTGACGCGCTGGCCGATCCCTATTCTTATATTGCAGCCGGAGCCACCGCCGTGGTTTTGGATAAATCGGGGGCGGCGAATGCCTCAATAATCAACCATGTGCTGGGGATAACCCCCGTGGGGGTGTTGTCCGAGGTGGTGTTGCAGGACGGCGCCGCCGTCGCGAGAAAACTCCCGGTGTTGAGCCCGGAAGATTGGGCGTTACCGGATATCGCGGTGACCCACAAGTGCTTGGGTAATGAATATTGGAGCCTTGACTTTCCCCAGGTCTTGTCGCCGATTGGTTCCGTAGTCACCGATATCGGTTGTGATCGAAAGTGTGACTTTTGTCAGACACCCAAATATCGCTTGGGCTATCAGGCCATGTCGCCCCGGACCGCTTTGGCATGGTTTGAGTTGCAACGCCGGGCGGGCGCCGGCTCAGTCATCGGTTCTTCTGATCAATTTCTGGGGCGGATTGTCAGACCGGGAGGGCGCGCAGAGATACTGGAAATCATGACGGGAATCAGAGAATTGGGATTGGCGGTTCTGTGGCCTAATGGTTTGGAACTGAAAAAGGCGACGCTCGGACGTGGAACCAATCGTGGGGTGCCTGATTTCGTGCCGGACGAGGAGCTGATTGCGGCATTATGGGGCTGGAATGGCAAAGTAGGTTGTCAGGGCCTGAATTTACCAGCAAACCGGCGGTGCGTTCCATTCAGGCGATTCAAAGGCAAGCCACGCCGACAGAGGACATCCTCTGTTTTTGTGGCGGCGGCAAGGATAGTCTGTTTGCCATGACGCTTTTAGAGCGACTGCAAAATTGCCTCTGGTTCTAACGGATTTTGTGGTCAGACTCTCCACCCTCGCAGGGACCCAGCAACGAGCATGTTCTGGAGCCAGTTGGAATGGTATTGGAATCCATTCAACGCTTCAAAAGGTGAAGCACATGCGCCTTCATAGCAAGCTCTTGTAGAGTATGGGTGGAAGTTCCAGATCATAGCCATTGACCGCAGGTAGAGCAAAGCGCTTGTTGCATGCCCGTGGAAGTACTGGATGGAGTAGAGAATCCGATCCTGGTAGTTCATCAGCCGATCCAGTGCATTGCTGGTGCGGTAGGCTTGGGGATGAGAGAAAGCTTTCTTGAACTGGGGGGCTTTGTCGCACAACTTGAGTACCTTATCTTTCACAGAATCAATCGTGATAGTGCTGGCCCACTGCCGTAGTCGACGGATACGCTGAGAGAATTGAGCTACAGTCTCGGCATGGTAGATGTCCCAAACCTTTTCGGAAATGGAGCGAAGCAGTTCTTTGTGGCGCTTGCACCGATCTTTGATGTTCAGGAAGGCATGCAGAAAACACAGAATCACAGCGATGCTCGGGAACAAATCCTTCCATGTCCTTTGGGTATGCTCCCATCCATCCGTGTTCACGCTCTTTGGCTGGTAGTCGGGCTTGAGGTTCAATGCTTCCTCTTTGAAATGCCCGTAACCGTCAGTCAAGGCTTCTGTGCCTGCATTGTCCGCCAGTCCTACTCCCAAAATGCACTCATTAGCCACAGTGGTAGCCGCATAGACTTTCTCACCATTGAGTCGGGTATGCTTCTCGTCAGCCACAAGATGTTCCGGCAGACGGGCAGGGTCTTTGACTGTGGTGCCAACAATGGAGTTGCGGCCCAGAGAGATGTATGCCCGATACCAGAACATGTCATTGTGTCCAAATACATATGTCAGAGCCCCAAAAGATACTCCCCATTTGCACAGGTACAAGGCTTTTTCCACCTCATCGGATCGAGCAATCAAGTAGGGCATCATGAAGGAGGGACGAATCTGGTAGACATTTCCGTCAGATAACTCAATGCGTCGCATCCGAAAGCCTTCCTGTTTGCGGGAAAAGGGCGTGAAGCTGTGAAACTTGAAACCTTGAGACATCTGCCGGGGAAAGAGTTCGGGGTATTGGCTGTACATGGTGGTCAGAAACTGACGAAAAGCGCCAGCATCCTTCATGCACTGCTCGTAGTGTTCTTCACTGGGAAAGGCCAGACAGATACATTTGCTGACAACCAAGATTTCTTCCATCTTGCTCCTCCTTTCAAAACCAGGTTGTTCTCATTGATTGTCGCAATATACATGAATTTTGCACTGAATTCAAAAATATTTTCATCTTGTTCGGAGGCGTTTATTGAACCACAAAATCCGGTAGAA
>JBAXVB010000547.1:0-2985 GCA_037129415.1 Deltaproteobacteria bacterium | reverse complement strand
GCAATCCGGTTGCTGATCTGATCCTGGGTGGCAAGCAGGGTATTCAGGCCCGTCTGTTCAATTTTGAATGTCAGCTTCTGCTGACGGATCAACCGGCTGATCTCCAGAATATCCTGCGGGAACTGGCCCAGAAATTCCATAAACTGGGATGCCAGTTGCAGCACATCACCGGCAACTCGGTCCGGATGCAGGCGGGCAAGTTTTACTTTTCTAATATAGGGGGCTGAGTAAGAAACCATGTCAAAATCTGGATCCAGCACCAGTGCAATCCCTTCTACCGTTCCCAGGGCTTTTAGCATTAGAAATATGTCCGCCGGAATCCTGATGCCATGAATTGAAGAAATTTCCAGAAGATGCTGAAGCAGCCTGCCGATTTTGATGTCCCGAAGGGGCTTGTAAAGGTGTTGCCCCATGAATTCTGAAACATCCTTTTCAAACTTCCTCATGTCTGGCTCTGTGTCCCATTCGGTAATCCTGAGAAGTACCTGGATAGCCCGGGATGGATGATGGTGAACTATACTGTCCACCAGTTCCACAAAATCTTCACGGGTTCTTTGGTCAACGGTTCCGACCATTCCAAAATCCAGCAGACAGATCACATTCCCTGGAAGCGCATAGATGTTGCCAGGATGAGGATCGGCATGAAAAAAACCGTATTGAAAAATCTGTTTCAGGCAGACACCCGCCCCCCTTATGGTCAAAAGGCTGCGATCCAGGCCAGCCTTTTCGATGGCCTCGACGTGGGTGATCTTGATACCTTCAACCATCTCCATGGTCAGCACCACAGAGCTGGATTTATCGTGAAACACTTTAGGGATATACACAGTCGGATCATTTAGAAACATGGCGGCGATTCGTTCCATGCTGGCCACTTCGATCGTAAAATCGATTTCGTTTTCCAGCACTTTTGTGAACTCTTCCACGATACGAACTGGCCGATGCAGCGCAAATTCTTCGATATGACGCTCAATGAGGGTGGCCAGATGAAGCATGATTTCCAGATCGACATCAATGATATGTTTGATGCCCGGACGCTGAACCTTGACCGCCAGAACTTCACCATCCCTGGATACCGCCCGATAAACCTGAGCAATGGAAGCAGAAGCCAGCGGTGTTTTCTCTATAAATTCGAAAAGCGTTTCGGCGGGAACTCCGAATTCGTACAGAATAATTTTTTCGGTTTCACAGAAACCAAATGGCGGCACATCGTCCTGAAGCCGGGTAAGCTCCGTGATAAATTCCGCCGGAATCAGATCTGGCCGGGTGGAAAGCACCTGTCCCAGCTTGATATAAGTTGGCCCCAGTTCTTCAATGGCCATTCGAATTCTTTCGGCGCGGGAGAGTTTTTCAATGCGATCGCCCCGTTTTTTCGAAATCATCTGCAGGCCGATATCCAGATACTGATCAATCTTCAGAAGCTCGATGATTTCGCCGAACCCATAACTGAACAGAATACCCAGAATCTGGCGATACCGGCTCAGGTGTCGGTAGGTTCTGCCCAGAACTCCGATTTTTCGAATGCTCAGCATGGATGAAGACTCCGGTTCAACGCATCATTTATTCCAATTCGCTTTCAAAATGACATTCCAGCAAGCATTCAGGCTGAGACCGCGAAAGCAAGCGAGCAGCAATGAGACTGTACTTCAGTACGTCGAATTGCAGCACAGCGAAGCTGACAAAGGTGTCAGTCTGAATGCGAACTGGAATTACCATCTGAGCAGCACAGCCCCATAAGTGAGACCGGCGCCAAAAGCGTCCAGAAGTACGGTCTGGCCTTTTTGAATGCGACCATCCCGGACCGCCTCATCCAGCATGGACGGCACAGTGGCGGATGAGGTGTTTCCGTACCGATCAACATTCACCAGGACTTTTTCCATGGGCAGATTCAATCGCTTAGCCACAGCCTCAATAATGCGGAAATTGGCCTGATGGGGAATAAACCAGTCCAGCATGTCAACCGTCATCAGGTTTTTTTTCAATGCCTTCAACGCAAAACTGCTCAGGGTTCTGACGGCAACCTTGAAGATTTCCCGACCATTCATGTGAATTTTATTCAGGTTTTGAGAAATCATCTCCGGTGTCACCGGCAGCGCCGAGCCGCCGGCAGGAACATGAAGCATCTCCCAGAGGGTGCCGTCAGACAGCAGATGGGTGGAAAGAATGCGGTGGGCGGATTTTTCCTGCGTTCGCTCAACAATGGCAGCCCCGGCGCCGTCACCAAATAGAATGCAGGTTGAGCGATCTTCCCAGTTTATGAGGGAGCTAAGGACTTCGGCGCCAACCACCAAACAGGTCTTTACCTGTCCTGTGCGGATGAACTGATCGGCGATGCTCAGCCCATAAATAAATCCCGAACAGGCTGCATTGATATCCACTCCCCATGCCTTGGCGGCGCCCAGTTTGTGCTGAAGCCAGCAGGCAGTCGATGGAATGATGGTGTCTGGCGAACAGGTGGCGTAGATGATCTGATCAATGTCGAGAGGAGTTTTCCCGGCCATCTTCAAGGCGTTTAACGAAGCAGTAAAGCCAAGGGATGAGTTGTGTTCTTCTGAATTTCCCGGCGTTGACATACGTCTTTCGGCAATGCCGGTTCGTTCCCGTATCCAGGAATCGTTGGTTTCAATTCCGAATTGCGATAGTTTCTGAGAAATATCCGTGTTTGAGACCCGGTTTCGGGGAAAGGCGGAGCCTGTCCCGGTAATTTTAGCTGCATATTCCAAAGGAATTCACTTATCTCCTGTTGTTGTGGCTGAAGTCTATCAAGTTTTTGCTGAGTCCTTCAGCCTGTCATATATTCTGTTCTCGTCGCCATAACCTGCGGTTCAAAGTATAGTAGGTCAAATATATTTCAGTGTCAATTCCGATAACCGGCCTTTGGTTTGGCTCTGGTTGTTGATGAATACGAGTCAATCATAAAACGAACAATGGTTCATTTTTTCTTGACATTGTTTCTTCTTGTGAGTATTTGAAGATAATGGAGATTTT
>JBAXVB010000546.1:0-2985 GCA_037129415.1 Deltaproteobacteria bacterium | reverse complement strand
GGTAGGACATGCCTGTTATGGCGTTCATGGGCGTGCGGATTTCATGGCTCATGTTGGCCAGAAATTCGCTTTTGGCATGGCTGGCGGCCTCGGCCATCTCTTTGGCTTGCAGCAGTTCCTGGTTGGCCTTGATCCGTTCAACCATTGTTCAGACCGCAGCCATAAGCAAGGTCAGTTGAAGGATGTCAGTTTGATCATAGTCACTTTTTTTGTTGGCGACGGCGGCCACACCAACGATCCTGTCATTGCTGAAAACCGGTATGGTGAGATAGCGGTACAGAACGGCATGACCTTCGGGGAATCCCTTCTTCAGTGGATGTGCTGCCTGGAAGTCGTTCAGCATGATGGGCCTGCGCTGCCTGACTGCATCACCCCAGATACCGGTTTTGGAAAGCTCGTAGCGGTATTTCACCTCTGAAATGGTACACTCCTTCATGACACCCGTGGAGTAGGCATCAAGGGTAAATTGCTCACTTTGATCATCATAATGATAGACATAGCCGATTGCGCTCCCCGAAAGGGAAAGCGCCTTCTCAAGGGCGAAATCAAGCAGTTCCTGAACATCTTCAGTTTGATATTGAGAAATTTTGACAAGACTTTCCAGGCGCTGTTCATTGAGTCGCAGTTGCTGTTCGGACAGCTTGAGTTCGGTGATGTTTTCGTGCGCAACGGCGACGCGAGCTTGTCCATCGCCCTGAACACGCGTGACCTTGAGATTGAACCAGCGTTTATCATTGGGACCATGACAGGGATACTGCAGTTGATAATTGCTCATTTGTCCGGAAATGACGGCGCGGATACCCGCGGCAACGGGAGCAGCCTCTTCTGAATCCTTACCGAGCGCTGCTTCACATGCAGCAATATAGTTGACGCCTTCACAAAGATTGATGCACAATCCGGAATTGTCCTTTGCAAAATCCCGCCAGGCTCGATTCACGGAGACAATCAAGCCGGTTTCATCCAGAATGGCGATGTGGGCGGATAGCGCATCCACCGTTGCACTAAAAAAGTTAGAGGCTTTGCGCTCCTTTTCGGATGTTTTTCTCTGACGGTCGTTAGAGAGGCTGAAGAGAACGCCCATGACCATGAACATCAGGATGGAAAAAAGATGCGTTGGAGATTCGAGTGTAAATGAGTTTATGGGAGGGATAAAATACCACCAGACGATAACCGCAGATATACCCGTGGAAATAAGACCAACAATCAGACCACCAAGCCATGAGCTAAGAAAAACCGCAGGAAAGAAAAAAAACCAATTATATGGTTTGATTGTTTCCCAGAACATCCATTGCAGGAAAAATGCAATAAACGGCAACAGTACGGCACACCAGCGAAGTCGTTCGTTTCGGTTTCGTGTTGTCATATCATGATCCATTGTTCAATCCGGTTCGAAACTCATCAACAAGCATGATAATCAGTTTCTGCTCCTGCTCAATCATGGTTGCTCCTTGACAGCGATGCCGATTGTTTCGGCCAACTGTTTGAGTGACGCCTGCGCCCCCTTGAAGTCAAAACCGGCAATCTGCTTCTCCAATGTATCGCTCTCTTGTGTTACAGGAAGAATGGTTTTCAAATCCCTGAACTTGTTTGCAGCAGAAATCCTGTTGAGGCTGAGCAGCGTATTCAATTCGTCCATATCACGAGCAAGCGCATCCCGGTCAAAGATTGTATCTTCGCAGAGTGAGCCAGTTGTAGTATGCCGTGTGTCCGCCCTCTCCAGGATGACGGCAGCCTCAAACACCTCCGCCATTTGCAGTTCCATGGTATCAAGCAACTCTGAAATCGTCAATTCTTTCCCTTCCCGGACAGCATCCTCAAATTCACTTACGGTGGCGGCAAGGGTATCCGCCCCGATATTACCAGCCACTCCTTTGAGGGCATGCGCCAGAGTCAGAGCCCGATCGCGATCATTGGCCACCGCCTGTCTGATGTTGGCCAGTGTTGACAGATTCTGGGTCCTGAAATCAATAATGATGGTTTGCAGCAGCGAGCTGTTGCCCCTGACCCTTGCCAGCACCCTGTCCATGGCGATGCCGGGCAGTTCTGCAGGAAGGGCGGTATCCGGTTTGTTTCGGGGAGCTGCAATCAGTGAATCCTTGCAGTTCCTGGGCTGAACCCACTGTACAAGGGTTTTATACAATTCATCGGGGTTGATCGGTTTTGAGATGTGGCCGTTCATGCCGGCTGCCAGACAGCGACCCCTTTCCTCAGTCATGGCGTGCGCCGTAATTGCAAGAATGGGCAGCTCTTCGGCGGATTTCATCATTCGTATCAGACGGGTGGCCTCATAGCCGTCCATAACCGGCATCTGCAGATCCATCAAAACTGCGTCAAACGGCGCTGAAGCGGACACCATGGAAACCGCCTCCTGTCCGTCGCCGACCAATTCCACTGTAATGCCGATCTGTGTAAGCAGCTCAGACAGGAGCTGTTGGTTGATGCTGTTATCCTCCACCACCAGAACACGCGCCCCTGTCAACTGCCGTACACCAGCATTGACAGAAGTCCATTCATCGGTGTGCAAGTCGGATGGTTGTTCATCTGTTCGAGACGAAACGCCTAACCAGGCGGTAAAGGAGAAACAACTTCCCATACCCGGCTTCGACTCAACCTGCAGGCTGCCGCCCATCAACTCGACAAGACGTTTCACAATGGCAAGCCCCAATCCGGTACCGCCGTATTTGCGGGTGGTGGAACTGTCCGCCTGTGCAAAGGGGGCGAAAATACGATCTATCTGTTCATCGTTCAGACCGATACCGGTGTCAGCGACCTTGAAGGTAGCCATTATGTCTTTATCATTCGGAGAGGCTGTTTTGGAGGCTGATTCAACGGAGATGACCACTTTCCCGCGTTCGGTGAACTTTACGGCGTTGCTGGTCAGGTTGTTCAGTATCTGGCCCAGTCTGAGAGGATCTCCTATCAGTACATGCGGAATTTCCGGAGCGACTGAAAACATCACTTCAATCCCTTTTTCTTCCGCCTTGG
>JBAXVB010000545.1:0-2991 GCA_037129415.1 Deltaproteobacteria bacterium | reverse complement strand
GCCTATCACAAAGCCCGCATCAAGGGATGGCGGACTCGCAGCATTCGTAACCCAAAGCTGAACATAATTCACAAACGGCTGATGGGTTCATCGCACCTGGGAATTTGGCACGGACGCATGAGATGGGGTCGGGGTCAATATTTCATGGGTACACACCCCCTCTACATTATACCGATGGGAGTCTATCGCATGGCGGAAGAACCATTTATCATTGGCGGCCTTGGCATTATATGCGGTTATTTCAAGGCTATGCAGGAAGGGATGCAGCGCTACGAAGAGCCTGGCTTCAGAGATTCGCTTCACGCCTGGCAGTTTGAAAAGCTCAAGATAAGCAAACGGCTGGAGCAGATACCGCCGCCGCCAGTGGGGCTCTACCCATGAAAACGGCTGATAAACTCCTCTCCGTAATCATCGTTAGTTTCAACACCCGCGATATCACCCGCGAATGTCTGAAGCGGGTTCTGGAGTACGGTGCGGAACTCGACATGGAGGTGATCGTCGTCGATAACGCCTCCAGTGACGATTCAGCAGATATGGTGGCGGCTGAACAAGAGATATTTGGGTCACAGGTTAAGCTGATCCGGACTGAAAAAAACCTGGGGTTCGCGGGCGGCAACAATGTGGGTATCCGCGCGGCGAGCGGACGTTTTCTGCTGCTACTCAATTCCGATGCCTATCTCTTCCCGGACACGCTGTCCACCACGATCAAGGCCATGCAGGAAAACCCGATGTGGGGCATACTTGGCGTCAAGCTGGTAGGGCTGGACGACAAGCTCCAGCCGTCGGCGCGGATGCTCCCATCTCCATGGACCAAATTTCTGGTCATTTCCGGAATTGCCGATAAGTTCCCCAATTCTCCCATTCTTGGTGGTCCAGACTACAGTTGGTGGGATTACTCCACCGAAAAAGTGGTCGGCTGGGTGCCGGGGGCATATTTCCTGGTGCGGCGCGAGGTGATCGAGACCATCGGCCTGCTGAACGAAAAACGCTATTTTCTCTATTTTGAGGAGATCGAGTTCTGTCGCCTTTCTGCAAAAGCCGGCTGGCCTGTGGTCTTCTACCCATATACCAGCTGTATCCACCTGGGGGGACAGAGTTCCGAATCCACCGGCAAGGTAACCAAGGCAGGACGGCAATTGACATACCTGCGAGTGCAGAGCGAATTGCGCTACTATCGCTCCAATTACGGTTTGTGTGCTGTGCTGCGAGCTGCTGGGCTGGAGCTGTTCTGGAAAGGTGTTATCAGGCTGAAAAATTCGTTCAAGGGGGACGAGCAGGCACGCATCAAGAGTGCGGATGCCGCCCGAACAATGGAGCTGATCATGGCGACACTAAAAAATGACGGATACGGAAAAGAGCTGGCCGGAGAAGGAATGCCTGCACCACCGCAGAAACATGCTTCCCCTCTGGATGCACCGGTGGATACATCAACCACAGGGCTTCTCCGCGAGGCCTTGCAAAACCGGATTATCAATGAAGACCGGCGCCTGCTGACCAACATCAAACGGGATCTGCGCACCCATTTCGGCGACTGGGGGCGGCAGGGGTTATGGGTAATGCTGATCTACCGTTTTGGCCGCTGGCGCTACACCATCAACAGCAGGCTGGCCAGGAAGCCATTTTCCCTGCTCTACAAGTTTTTTTACAAGATAGTTCAGATACTGACAGGCATAGAACTTCCCTGCGAGGTGCCGGTGGGCAGGGGTTTTCGCATCGACCATTTTGGCGACATCATAGTCAGCGGATTCGCCAGTTTTGGTGACAACTGCATTATCCGAAACGGTGTCACCGTCGGACTTAAACGAATTGAAGAGCCATGCGCTCCGCAGATCGGTAATAACGTCAACATCGGAGCCGGAGCCAAGGTGTTGGGAAAGATCACCATTGGCGACAATGTGGATATCGGAGCTAATTCGGTGGTGATGATCAACGTGCCGGATGACCATATCGCCGTCGGAATTCCGGCCAAGGTATTTCCGAAATAAACGTGGCGGTAGCTCTCCAGCCACCAAAACCGCCACATCACAGGAAAGCAGCCATGTTCCATGATCCATTACCACCCATTGACATTGTCATCATCGGTATAAATGTCGAGCGCTACTTGTATGACTGCATAACCTCAATTCGTGCTGCCGATTATCCGCAGGAATTGCTGAACATCATCTATGTCGATGGCGGTTCAACAGATCGCAGTGTTTCAATCGGTAATCATGCGGGTGTTTGCGTGATTCAACTCGACCACCCTTCGCCGACCCCCGGCAGAGGGCGTAACGCCGGTATTTTTGAAGCAACGGCCCCCTTCATTCAATTCCTTGATGCCGATACGCTTATGCACCGTGACTGGCTGAAAACGGCTCTTGCCCATTTTGACAAAAAAATTGTGGCGGTTTGCGGCAAGCGTAGCGAGCGTCGCCCAGACTTGAATCAGTATCACCGAATCGCATCGGTAGAGTGGTTCTACGAGCAGGGACCTTGCCGCTATTTCGGAGGAGATTTTCTGGCAAGACGGGAACCGCTGGCCACATCCGGTGGATTTGATGAACTGCTGGTGGCCGGAGAAGAACCAGACCTGAGCTGCCGCCTGCGTCAGCAGGGGTGGATCATCTTGCGTATTGCAGCCGACATGACGCTGCATGACCTGAACATGACGAGATTTATGCAATACTGGAAACGCGCCTTCCGCAGTGGACATGCCTACGCCGAGGTGGGGCTGCGCTATCTGCATTCACAGGAAAAACTCTGGCTGCGTGAACTTCTAAGAATTTGTGTTACAGCATGTTTGCCGTTGCTGCTGATTCTGCTTGGCGTGATCCTCAACCAGTTTACAATCGCTCTGCTCTTGGCGCTAACATTGATTCTGAAACCGCTTGCCCGCATTCCTGCCACCATGAAGCGCTGTGGCGCAAGTTTCAGTGCAGCTCTGGTATATGCCGTGCATGCCTCATTTATTGTCTATCCCCAGTTTTTTGGAGTTGTGCGTTATTTGCTGTC
>JBAXVB010000544.1:0-3009 GCA_037129415.1 Deltaproteobacteria bacterium | reverse complement strand
CAAATCTTTTTATGCGGACTTCTTTTTACTATTAGACATGCCTTTGTAATGAGACATGACCTTTTTGACATATCCTTTGGTTTCTGAAATTGGTGGTATGCCGTTATACTTATCAACAGTGGTGGGTCCAGCATTATATGCAGCAAGCGCCAGTTCTATTTTATTAAATTTTTCTAGCATTTGTTTGAAATAAAGAGTTCCACCCATTATATTTTCTTCAGGATCAAACGGATTTCTAATATTCAGAAAGCTGAAATTCTGAGGCATAATCTGCATCAGGCCTTTTGCTCCTTTTTGGGAGACTGCATAACAGTCAAAATTGGACTCTACCTTGATAATGGATTTGAGTAACGAAAAATCAACATCATGTCGTAGTGAGGCTTTTAGAATGAGATGATCATACTGATTAGGATCAAGATTCGTAGGAAATTTCGCGCCTAAACTGAAATCTGAATATTTAGTGGTTATGCTTTTCAGGTAAATATGATATTTTGGAGACGTAGGCACATTTGTAAAATGACGAACGCCACTGTTGTCTTTATACACATAAATATCGGCTCTGGCAGAGGGAATACAGATGAATAACGTAATGACTGTATAAAATAACCTAATCCACATATTCTTCTGTTGATACATCATAATTTCTCCTTTCGCTGACAGGTACAGCCTTGTAAAATTATCCAGGTCATGTTTCACCGCCCCTATCATCATTACAATATCTGTTATTCCGATATTCAGGAGCCAAGCGCTTACTTGGAATTATTACAAAACCTTCCTAGTTTGGACCTTTTACAGTTCCATCAACTATTCACCCATTTACGTTTTTCCAGAGAATCGGCGTAGGTTTTAAGAACAAATCGTTCTGCAAATTGATTGTGAGAAAAATAGGGTTTGGTAATTTGCAAAAAAGATTCATACAGTGCTGTAACTGTTTCCTCCTTCTGTTTCTCTCCGATAAAATTTCGAATTAGTTTTTTTTCGTAATAAACTTGTTCGCCGACTTCCTGTATTATTTTGAGTTTTTTTTCAGTATCCATTAGGGTGAACTGAACCTGGTCCGTCAAAATTTCAATCCTGGCAGTCACAGTGACTTGCCATCTATCTCCAGCAATTTTTTTTGATCCATCATAAAAAGAGATTAACAGACCATTTTCAAGATAAACTTTGTTTAATAAATTTTTTTCAGTCATTTCAACTATCGCAATCAGAAACATTTTAAAGTATTTTATGTCTTAACATGTTTTTATTAAAGGGTTTTATTGTTATTTACACAATGAGTTCAAAAGGATACTTACTCTTAATATGTCACAAATACCGTTATTTTCGTAAAAAGTCAAATCAGACGTTTTTTTTTATTTTTATCATCACAACTCGTAACAATATGAATACTGCTGTCAATAATGAAGAAATTACTTACACGCTGTTTAAAAAATGGCAGTTATAAACAACATCAGAATGTGTGTTCAATTAAGCAGATGGTATCATCAATGTTTTAGACAGAAGTATTGTTATTTTTTATATGTTATAATAGCTTGTTATAAAGTTTTAAACACAATAAACAGAGCATTATTATTGTTTTTTTTATAAATAAATAATAAAGATACACAAGAAAATGAGGTGCGATGCCTGCTTGTGTTGATTAACAAATAGAACTTGTAACCCATGAACAAAACGGATAGAATGACCAATTCAAATTAAATACTTCGATATGGGATATTATGAGCATTCTTTCTTCAAGCGTTTCTATAACTCGTTATCAGGTGCTGGGTCAACTGGTTGATCCTTTAATGGATACCTTAACCAGGCTTCTTACACAAAATGCAATTGTTGAAATAGACGATGAAGATGTGGATCAATCCGCTGGGTGGACATCTTTTGAAGATCCTTTTACCCCGGATTTTACCGGATCAGCGTTTGTAATGGGATCTCAATTCATTTTTTCTTTCCGCATGGATAAAAAAACAATTCCTTCAAAAGTTGTAAACAAAAGGTTTCGTCAACAAATTACGAAATTGTTGAAGGAAAGCGGCAAAGAATTCTTATCAAGAAATGAAAAAAAACAGATCAAGGAAGATGTTATTCGCGAACTTTCACTTCGAATACCAGCAACACCGAATGTGTATGACGTTTTATGGAATTATGAAAAATCAAGTATCTGGTTTTTTTCAACACAAAAAACAGTTAATGAGGCATTTGAAGTTTTTTTTACCAAATCGTTCAAGCTTAATCTTGTTCGACGATTTCCCTATACCGCCGCCATGGAATCCCTCACAAATTCTGAGGAAGATATACTGAACAGGCTGATGCCATCTCAATTTATGGAGTAATTAGTGTTAGACATTTCCGTTGCATATAACCGTTACAAATTTGTTGGATATGAATTTCTGACATGGCTTTGGTTTGTTATCGAACATGATCCTGCCCAGTTGAATCGAGTCATCCAGGAAAACATCAATTTTACCGTTGGCAATCGGATTATGCTGCAAAATGCTGTTCATGATGCAGTGGAAACAATTACGATCAAGGGGGATGATGCCGGACTGGAAGAAGGGATTCTGGCCCTTAAAAAAGGGGCGCTGGTTACAGAAATTCATTTAAGAGTTACGGAAGAAGAAAATGAATGGCAGCTTACCTTGAAAGGCGAAAATCTTAATATCAGCAATCTTAAATTGCCTGAATCAGGACAGATCGAAACCAAGGATGACGTTGAAGGTGCTGTACTCGAAAAGTTTTTTTTATATGAAAAAATTATGGTCTGGGTGGATGCCATCTATTGTTATTTTGTAAAAATCAGGCTTTCCCCTGAATGGAATGATGTTGTCGTTCCTCAAATCAAAAAATGGATACTGCAGTAAAAAAGGCTTATTTAATGAAATTCACACTGAAAAAATCCAAAATTCTGGATACACTGGCAAAAATCCAGGGGATTGCCGGTAAAAAATCGAGCAATGCCATCATTTCCTGTGTACTCATAAAAGCGCTTGCGAACGGCCTTAAAATATATGTCAC
>JBAXVB010000543.1:0-3017 GCA_037129415.1 Deltaproteobacteria bacterium | reverse complement strand
TGAAAGGACGGGAAGATTCCCTGGCTTTGCTGAGAAGGCGATGATGCACCGATGCAGCGATGTTCTTGATGCTTTTTTCCATTACAGTAGCGCCTCAAGATAGGGGCGGATGATCTTTGTCACCCGGCAAATCGTCGCAAAACGCATGAGGTCTTCCACCTTGACGTGTTTACGTTCGCGATAGAAGCGAACCGCCTCCATCACCGTATCAAGGCCGACTTTATTGCGGAACTTGAAGCAGTCTGCGAGTGTCTTCTCCGGGCTGTAGATGCGCGCGATTACGCCGTCGAGTTCATGGGGTTCCACACCCTCCGTATAGGCCTTACCGGTAAACCGGTAGGTCTTGATCGGTGGGTGGTCCAGGCGGGGTTCCTCCGCTCCGCGCGGCAGCGCCATACAAACCGCGTGGGGTATCTGGGTGGTGATTTCGTGAAACGCCAGTGCGGAAATCAGGCATATCACGCCGCCGGGGACACGGGTTGCGACCGTCACCAAGTCGGGATTGCTCAGCGGTGTGCTGTCTGCAAGACGATATACGCCGCGACTCACCATTTCCAGCACGCCGGAGTCCCGCATGGTGTAGAGCGTGCCGGGGTGGATGCCCGAACGAAGAGCCTGAGCCGTGCGAAGAATTCCGCCGTGGTTCTTGAAGACATCAACCGCCCTGTCGAAACGGGAACCGTGGCTATTCGTATCTTTGATCATCATGATAGAATTACCTTCACTTGTTTATTTATGGTGGTAATATTATCAATGAGCCGCCATGTCAAGAGACATCTCTGGATTTGAACCAGCGACCCCGGCATCCCGAAGGCAGTACTCTACCAGGCTGAGCTACGTCCCAACTCATTATTCTTTTGGTGTTGTCGATTTTTGGCGCGGGTTGCGCTGGTGTTTCGACCCCGCCGGAACAAACCCTGGCGGTGCCTGTCAAGTCGGCGGACAGGATACTGTTTTTTTGTGTATTGTCAACCGAAATGGCATCATTTCCTTAACTGGACTGCGTATCAGCTCCCTGTTTCGGCTGTATTGCGGTCTCCATAGACTTGACGGCCTTTCTTAACGTGTCAGGCGACAAGTGGCTGTACCTGGCCGTCATCGCAATTGACTTGTGGCCCATCAGTTCCCGCACTTGGAACAAGTCCGTTCCATCGGCAACCAACCAACTGGCAAATGAATGGCGGCATGAATGAAAAACCACTTTCAACCTTGAATCTTCAACCGAATCATTCAATCCAATTTTGTTGACGGCTTTCATGAAGGTGTCGGGAATCTGGCTCATTCGCTCATTCTTCCCGGTGTTCTGAAAAACAAAATCCCCGGCTTTGCCCGGTTCCATTTCAAGGAACATTGTCTTGACGGCATCGGTTAAAAAGGCAACCCGTGTTTGTCCGTTTTTGGGATTTCGGATCAAAATGGTGTCATCCTGGAAATTTAAATCCTGCCACATCAACCCGGCGATTTCCCCGAAACGTAAGCCACAATGAAGGCTGATTAGTGTGATCCGGTATGTCAAGACAGAATGAACCCGGATTTCATCAAGAAGTATTTGCGCTTCCTGGTGCCTTAAGAACCTCATCCTGCGGTTATCGGCAACTGGTTTTTTCACCTTGCAAACGGGATTATCACCATGAAAATGATCCTGCTTCCGGCCGTAATTGAAAACCTGCCTGCAAACGGCAAGACAATAAAAAATTGACCTTGCTGATAGCCCGCCCCAATCTTTCCTTTTACTGGTGGCCTTCATGTTTGACTTGATGCGCTCAAAATGAATCGGCGCGATGTCAAGAAGTCGCAATTTCCCGATGACAGGTTGAATCCAGTGTTTGAATAGGCTCTGTTCTCGCAGCCATGTTTTTTTTCCATCGGCCTGCTGTTGTTTCAAGTAGATTTCAAAGAGACTGGAAAAAGTCATGCCATCTTTGTCAAGCTGTTCGGCCTTGATTTGCTCGTTTGCCTTTCGTATCTGTTCCAACTCTCTTTTTTCCTGAAGCGTAACCGGCCCGGTTCCGGTGCGGTAGTTCGCCTTTAGCTGGTGTAATTCGTTCAGGACTTTTTCAAGCGTCCAGCCTTCAGAAGCCCATCCGATTTTTTCATAAACAGGTTTTCCGTCCCTGCGGAAATAAACCACATAGTTTCTATCCGGCATTATTCCGTGTTTTCGGGTTTTATGCTCGTAGTATCTAACGCCACGCGCTGCTGTGATCCACTTCATGAATCCCCCTTGTCCTCATTTTTTTTACATCGCCTTTACATCGTTTTAGGCTAACGCAGCATGGTTTTAAGTGATTTTGCATGAAGGGAATTTAGCGGATTTATTCAATGAAGTCAAGTATTTTGATATGAGATATGATGGAAGGTGAAAAAGGGTGAAAATGGCCTTTAACGGACTTCTAATCCGTAGGTCACAGGTTCGAATCCTGTCAGGCGCGCCAAATATAACAAGGACTTACTGCTAAATGCTGTAAGTCCTTTTTTTGTTTCTGGTGGTTTTATCCAGCATCTATCCAGCATTTTAACCTGTCGTGTAATTTTTCCAGTCAATAAAAACATGCCCATGATACAGGGTAAAAAAAGTGGTTCATCGCGCATTAGTGGGAAATTACACCAAAGTAGAGTGTTCCGTCATTGCAGGCGGTGCGAGAATCTTTAGGCGCAGCCTCAAAGAACGAAGATTGCTCGGCTGTGGCTTCGGAATTATAAGATGAGTTTTCCCACTAATCCGTGATGAACCCAAAAAGTTTGCCGCCCATTTTTATTCAGATTATCTTCCTGCATACCCATCCGAATACCCCTTATACGCTTCAAAATTCTGAATGTATCTGTCCGCCGTGTTTTATTGTCTTTCAGGATCAGTAAGGTTTCCTCTGCCGCTTTGATGAAGTTGAAACACACGGTGATCTGTGTATTCCGATCAGTGATCATAATCTTATTGTGGGTGATCTTATGTTTTAAGCGGAGCTCAGGTTTCCTGCCCATATAACATCGTGATGTGTCTATCCAAAAGCATACTGAAC
>JBAXVB010000542.1:0-3019 GCA_037129415.1 Deltaproteobacteria bacterium | reverse complement strand
TCATGTCTTTGCCGTAGCGATCTTCCAGTGTCAAAGGCGGATTGATTAATATAACCGAATTCATATCTACAGTGTTTACCTGTTATGGGGATCGTACTCTCTGGCCAAATGATTATGGATCGACTGAGGTGATAAAAAATCAGGTTCCACATACACATCTCAAAAGGGATTGGCACCTTGCGAACGACACCTCTGGGTGCCGCAGTTCTGTGATCCGGTAAAGTTTTCGATTACATGCTCTTTGAAGATACAAGGAGTCGCGCAGGTAGAATAGTTGTTTCGAGATATGGAGTCAAGCCTTAAAACAATGCCCATCCATCATCAAACGATAAAGCCATCCGAGATGAATCCAAATAAAAAGCACCAACCAATAGGGATTAAACCTTAGAGGCTGGTGCCTGATCATATGCTCTGATAATTGGGAAACTCATAGGTTCCCGATTATCACCCTAAAAACGTAATCAAGGGGTATCGCTAGAGCTAATGTAGTCAAAATAGACATAGCCATCGCCACCGCCGGATGAAGAATATTTTAACACCATATCGTAATGTTTGTTTCCATCCGGAAACAAAACCTCTGGAATATCGATCTGCAATTCACTTGATAGTGTTGCTGCTGGATCTGAACATGTCGCACCAGCATCGTTATTACCATAATTTATCAATTTAAAAACTGGTGGTACATTTTCCAACGGTCGGAACTCATAAACTAAATCTATCCAAAGCGACATGGTCCCAAAAACTTTGTCTCCATAGGTACAAAAGGGTATATGAAGCAATAAATTTTTATCTATAGTTGCCGTACAACCAGCCCCTGCAGCGAAGGTATAACTGGAGCCATAACTGCCCCAGGAACTACTACTGACACCATTCTGGGTCGACCCGATATAGCTATCCCTGCCTGCTGACAAAGTAACCGATACATCGCCATGTATTCCCGCTGCCGATAGTGCTTTGGCATGCACAGCCGCCAAGGCCAGCAAGGAGTCGCTAGTATAAGTATCAGTGCCCCAAATACTACCGCTGTTTACTCCGATCAATCTAACTTTGAACGTTTTGGTAGCAACGGTTTTCCAATCAGCAAAATTGCCCCAACGAGCAAAATTGCCGGGATCTGCAATAACTGTAGTGTCAATGTCGTAACTATACGCCTTGATCGAGTAGCTGCCATCATAGCTGCCGTACGATTTGGTGCTTACTCCATGATCTTCCGAGCCAGTGTAAATTGGCATTCCAGGCAGAATTGTGATCGCAACCAAGCCGGTTTCACCGCTTTGAAGTGCGCCTGCATGAACCGCAGCAGTTGAAATGCTGGAGTCATCGGTGTAATAAGGAGTAGTTTTTTTGTCACCACCCCACACCGCGCCGCCTGTCCCGCCGGTGACGACGGCGATAATAGCCGCGCCGGAGGAGGTGCCGCGCCAGCGGGATGCGTTTTGCGGCTGTTCTTCCACCTTTATTAGTGTATCTGCTGCCAGCGCAACGCACGGCATGATCAGAGAAAAAACTAACAATGCCAACCAGATAAAGACATTTCCACGGTTTTTGCCAATAGTTTTGATAGTCATGGTTCTCCTCCTTCTTGCTTTAAGTTGCGACAAACTTTTCCCGATAGACCAAATGTATTCTTCATAATTTTTCTCAAGCTATCCCCCTTTCGGGTTTGCAATTTTTGAATACTCAAAATGCAAACCACGCTATTCGTGATAAATTTAGCGAAGTTGATGCCTACATTGAGGTTAAGATTCGGGATGAATAATCTCAGATTGAGCAAATGAATCAAAAAGTTAAACGAATACCCATAAAAACAGATACTTCATCATTTGAAGACCATATATATACTGAGAACTGGCATAACCTGCGCTTTTCATAAACTCCCTCTCCCAGCGGGGGAGGGTTGGGGGATCAAAAACGTAAAATAACGTAAAATTATGCCAGTTCGCAGTATATCTTCTCAACGAATCAGTGATGAAAGCAAGTATTTGTTTGACTTTGTAACCAGTAACGGCTGGAATGCCCGCAATAAAATGGCCAAGTGGCTTTCTGAGCCTCACGACAACAAAAACAAATACGTTGACTTGTTTTATGCCATCAGGAACTGACATGGTTGTGGCTGGATAAAAAGCAATAAAGATAAAGCCATCCTGGGCGTTGATCCGCTTCAACAACACAGCAGGCGGCAAAGCAGTTCAAATTGAAATTGGTAACCCGCCAATTGATTGATCAATCGTTCAAAAAAAAGATTATTTTTTTTGTCCGAATTAACGATGCCTGTCTCATGAACGATTGTTCATCTCCCAAAAACAAAAAAAGCCGCCAAGAACAACATTTCGTGTCCTTCCTGGCGGCTCGGCTTTCTCCTGAATGTAATAATATAAGAAGACCCGTGGCTTTCCGTCCCGTCCTCACGGATCGGTTTGGCTTTTCAGTTTTTAACCATATTAAATTATAATATGGCTATCCAGTTTGTCAAGCTTTTTTTTCGATGCTGACACATCAGATACGATCGCCCTACTCAAATATACGCATGGAGAAAATTCCGGAGGGAGAAAACCTGGACACAAGCAATATCACGGATAATCTGGATATCGAACACTTGTCGTTTATCATGACGGTGGCGTTATCAATGCGTTATACTGAGTCATGAAATCCAGGATTTTCATACAGATCATAATACTGGCCCGAATAAATCTTTATCCAATCCAGTTTAACTACTCTTATAAACGGGATGCCAAAATTGCCATCAATATCAAATTCAATGCCTTCCTTTTTATCGACAATCGCATATCTAACAAAATGCTTAAACCGATAAGAAATGTCAATATTCTTTTTTCCCATTTCAATTTGCATTGGCTAGTCGAGTTGAATTGGGTTTGGCTTGTTGGATATAAAATATGCCATCGAAAATGCAGGCAAAAAAACAAAAAAAGCGAGATTTTTAGGCTGATGAGTTTGTGAACGTTCGTAATATATACTGCGAACTGGCATAATTTTACGTTTTTGATCCCCCACCCCAACC
>JBAXVB010000541.1:0-3037 GCA_037129415.1 Deltaproteobacteria bacterium | reverse complement strand
GCTACGCTATTGACTGCGGAAAAATTGAAAAGGAACTGGGGTGGCTGCCAGAAGAATCCTTTGAAACCGGCATTCGAAAAACCATTCAATGGTATCTGAAACATCAGGACTGGGTAGCCCGGATCAAAACCGGAGCGTATCTGGGATGGATTGAATCTCATTATCAAATGTAGAATAATACATCAGCTTGGTTGAGGAATTACCTGGAGCCAATACTTTCGGGAATGTGCATGCAAAGAAACTTGACAATATCACTCAATATGATCAGGGAAAGAAAAACTGCTTTCGATATCCCTGACATTGCATACATCAAAAAAAGGAAAACACCATGAAGAGATCATTGGTAAGCGCTTTCGGTTTTATTATTTTGATACTTAACGCGATTGTATGGGCAGCACCGGTGCCGGATACCGGCGTAACGAAGTGTTATAACGCCACTGCTGAGATACCCTGTCCTTTGTCTGGCCAACCATTTTATGGCCAAGACGCTCAATACACCATAAATCCGATGTCGTTCACCAAGCTGGATGGCAGCGGCAATGTGCTGTCCGATTCCGCTACGTCATGGGTTATGGTAAGGGACAATGTCACCGGCCTTGTCTGGGAATCGAAGACCAACAAGGATGGGGTCAAAAACTACAATGATCCGCACGATGCGGATAACACTTATACATGGTACGACAGCAACCCGGCTACCAACGGTGGTAATGCTGGAACTCCGGGCAGCGGTACCGATACCGAGGACTTCGTCAAGGCGCTGAATGATGCCAACTATGGCGGCTACAGCAACTGGCGGCTTCCCACTCCCAAGGAACTGGGGAATATCGTTAAATACAGCATCCCCTACCCAGGGCCAACGATAGATACCGGATATTTTACGGATGCGGTTTCGTCCTTTTATTGGTCTTCTACTACCTACGCTCGCTATACGGACGGTGCGTGGGGCATGGTCTTCGACTACGGCGGCGACGGCTACTACGATAAGTTCTACAGTTACTACGTCCGCGCTGTTCGTGGGGGACAGTCTGTATCATTTGATCCTTTGGTAATTGGATCATTTGATGCTGTGGACAACGGATCAATATACGATGCTACGGCTTCTTCCAGCAGTTATACGGATAACGGCGATGGGACAGTAACAGACATATCCACAGGGCTGATGTGGCAGAAATCCAGTTCTTCCGACAAGACCTGGGAACAGGCGCTGGCTTATTGTGAAGGGCTGAATCTCGGTACCAATACGGACTGGCGGCTGCCTACCATCAAGGAATTACGCAGTCTGGTGGACTATAGCCGGTATTCTCCGGCGATCAATACCACGTACTTTCCGGATACGGTTTCGTCCTTTTATTGGTCTTCTACTACCCACGCGGGCAGTACGGGCTATGCGTGGGGCGTGGGCTTCTACGGCGGCGCCGGCAACTACGGCTATAAGGGCAGCAGTTACTCCGTCCGCGCTGTTCGTGGGGGACAGTCTGGATTATTTGCTAATTTGGTTATTTCCCCAGCCAGCCGCAATGTGGCTAAAGACGCAGGCACCACCACATTCAGCGTTTCAAACACCGGAACCGGAACAATGCCGTGGACAGCCGCAGTGACATCAGGCGGTACCTGGCTTTCGATCACATCGGGAGCCAGCGGGACGGATACCGGAACGATCAATTGCAGTTTCACGGCGAACACCAGCGCCTTAGCCCGAACTGCTACCATCCGGGTAACGGCTACTGGTGCAACCGGGAGTCCGGTGGATGTAACGGTTTCGCAGGCAGGATCATTTGCAGGATCATTGGCTGTGAGTTTTGACAGTTTAGGTCTTTGGATATACAATTTAGGTTCTGCAGCGTGGATGCAACTTAGCTCGGTAAATCCTGAAAATATGATTTCTTCCGGTTCAATGCTCTATGTGGATTTTGGAGCATCTTATGGCCTCTATAAGTGGGATGGCGCTGCATGGACTCAACTCACAACTGCTAATCCTGAAAACATGGTAGCCTCCGGTTCAACGCTTTATGTGGACTTCGGAGTATCTTATGGCCTCTCGAGATGGGATGGCGCAGCATGGACTCAACTCACATCGGCCAATCCTGAAAACATGGTGGCCTCGGGTTCAGGGCTCTATGTGGACTTTGGAACATTAGGCCTCTATTATTGGAATGGCTCTGCATGGAGCCAACTCACCGGGTCTAATCCCGCGATGATGGCAATATTAAATTAGTAGCTTATAGTGTCCGGCGGCACTTCATCAGGTGGGGTCAGCATAATCATTGTGGCCAGGGATGTGAACGGAAGTCCGAGATTGAACGATAATCAAAGGGGGGAATCCTTTCGATTTTAGTTGTGATTAGCGGGCACAAGAGCGTTCGATGAAATTTAAGAATGATACATATTATGGATGGTAACTGGAGTGGGGGGTTAAACAAGAGAAATCTGTTTAACCCCCACTTTTTGTTTTGTGCTTTGATCTGCCATTATCTGCACCTCCGCGAGTTTCATCAAGAGTCTTCGCCCTTTATTTATGGACTTTTGTTTTCCAACCCTGTAAAATATCATCTTAAAATCAATGGAATTTATTCGGCTTTGATCATCGTTTCGGCCACTGCAATGGATAACAATCTCACCCTTGGAAAAGGGGGGGCCAAAATATCTCTTGGAGGGTTGATGGTGGATAAATGATTCGAAAAGACGGACCAAAACCTCAATGATGGTTTCAGCAGCATTTTTTGCAAAAATATTGAATGAAAGGAGTATGGATTATGAGCGATGAAGTGGATACGATACAAGGGTTGTCTCTGGATCGGAAAACCATGGATATTTTGGTTGCCAACATCATTCCGACCACAAAATATTTTGAGTCCCGATTCGATCATCTACAGTATCAGGTAGGTGAGTTGAAGGCGGGACAGAAAAACCTGCTTGAGGTTATGGACAAACGTTTTACAGCTATGCAGGGTGATATGGACAAACGTTTTACAGCCATGCAGAGTGATATGGACAAACGTTTTACAGCCATGCAGAGTGATATGGACAAACGTTTTAC
>JBAXVB010000540.1:0-3051 GCA_037129415.1 Deltaproteobacteria bacterium | reverse complement strand
TCGGTGGCAAATCTTTTCTTAACGCGATCACCAGCGTTTCGCTGCTAATGACAGGAAACCCAATCAGAGATTTCTGTTCCATTGCCGGCTCATCTGCTGAAATGTTAGCGGCAATACCCAACAAAAAGATACAAATGAAATATTTAAGTTTTTGCTTCATAATTCGAACCAATCCAAAAGCATCCCAGCCAGTTTTTTCATTCAATCCATCCTTTCTGAATAATTGGAGCGTCACACTTTTCACCGGATGTTATTACGTCATATCCCGTATCTTCAAAACGTTTAGCTATCTGTACAAAATCATCAGCAATTTCCATAAAGGCATCCACAACATCAGGATCGAAGTGAGAGCCTTTACCCTCAACAATGATCTTAACCGCCTTTTCGTGAGATATAGCCTCTTTATATACGCGTCGGCAGATGAGAGCATCATATACATCAGCGACAGCCATCAGACGGCCGGAAATAGGGATGTCATCACCGGATAATCCTTCCGGATAGCCTGTACCGTCCCATTTCTCCTGGTGGGAATAAGCGATTTCCTTGGCGAATGAAAGGTAAGGCTGTTCCACCCCAAGGCGTTGTTCCGCAGCGATGATTGAGTCGCGACCCAGTGTGCAGTGGGTCTTCATAATTTCAAATTCTTCCTTGGTAAAACGTCCAGGTTTAAGAAGTATATTGTCGAAGATGCCTATTTTGCCAATATCATGCAGCGTCGCTGATTTGTAAAGCAGGTCAATGGTTGTGTCATTGTCGAGAAAATAGCTGAACCGAGGATGGTGACGGAGCTTTTCAGCCAGAGCCTTGACATAAAACTGGGTGCGGCGGATGTGGTTACCCGTATCGTTGTCCCGAGTTTCCCCCAGCGATGCCATTATCAGAATGGTAACTTCCTGAGCCGCAAAAATCTCCTGTGTGCGCCTTTGCACCTCAGCTTCCAAAAAAACGTTTTGATCCTTGAGGTAGTCGCGCATCCGCTTCAAATGCAGATGGGTTTGCACACGCGCCAGTAACACGGGCAGACTGATCGGCTTGGTAATGTAATCAACCGCGCCAAGTTCGAAGCCCTTCATCTCATCCTCTACTTCAGCTTTGGATGTCAGAAAAATGACCGGAATATCTCTGGTCTTCGGATTTATTTTTAAACGGCGACAAGTCTCATAACCATCCATGACTGGCATCATGATGTCAAGCAAGATGATGTCAGGAGGAGTACCGGTCAGGGTGATTTTAAGAGCCCGTTCACCGTTGTTTGCAATTTTTACCTTGTAGTGGTCCTTGAGCAGTCCGCTAATCAAAGAAAGATTGTCAGGTGCATCATCGACTATGAGAATCGCCGGCTTATCAATATAGTTTGTATCCGCCATTTCAGACTCCTCAAAATTTTGATTTCCAGGTGTTTAAATATATGTCCAAATTGCTATCACCCGACACCCCAAGCCCACTACATTTGCTCGTTGAACCTTTTCGCCTGCGGGTTCATCAATTCAAGTGCTTTCTCAAAATCATACTGTTTGACGGCATATTCGAAGGCTCCGAAGTCCTCCTCACCCATTATGTAGCACAGAATATCGTTTTTCGTTTCGATATAGTCCAACGCTTCGCTGTCACCGTTAGCGAGGAATTCCATCATTTTTTCGCAAACTGCCGCCGACTTTAATTCATCTACCTTACCGATCTCTTTCCGGACCACAACCGCAGGAAAAGCTTCCATCAGGCTTGCAATGAGCTTACCGTGTACTGCCGCGAAAATTTCAAACCTTGCCCCAATTTCCTCGCGGGGCAAGCCATCCCGGATCGCTTTCTCCAAGGCAGCCGCCAATTCCTGCAACTTGGAAGCGCCAATGTTCCCGCTCACCCCTTTTACTGTGTGGGCAAGTCGTTCCGCCGTCACATAATCACCAGAATCCAGACTTAAGCGAATCTGTGCCGAAACCTGCTTTTGGTTATAAATATGCTTTTTCAGCATGTCAAGGTAAAAGGTCTTGTTACCCATGACCCGTTTTAATCCGAGCCTGGTGTCGAGCCCTGGAATGTCGGGCAGATATTCCTGCTTTGCAGGTTTTTGTTCTTCCTTTTCCACTTCTATTGAAGGCATTCTGGTGGTTTCTTGAATCTCATCAATATAACGAGGTTTAACCCACTTCAGCAACTTGCCGAACAGCTCGACGATATCAATCGGCTTGCCGATATGATCCCACATGCCCGCTTCCAGGCATTTTTCGATATCCTCTTCCATGACATCCGCCGTCATGGCTACAATGGGCAGATCCTTAAATCGCACATCCTTGCGTATTTCAAGGGTGGCGGTAGCACCGTCCATAACCGGCATCTGCATATCCATGAGTACAATATCATAGGCGCGTTTATCAAGCATTTCGATTGATTTAAGACCATTCTCAGCTACATCAACCTTGAACCCGGCATTGGTGAGCAGTCTAATGGCAATCTCCTTGTTGAACAAATTATCCTCCACGAGAAGGATATATGAACCCTTAATGGAAGCAAGATTTTGTATTAACAGTTTTACCTGTTGACCATCATCACGATTTTCACACGGTATCTGAACACCAGCAATCGACCTCTTTGACATCAAATTCCTTTTCATCCGATATTACGTTGATCCATCCAAATGTTATACCGGCATATACTGTGAGTGTTCATAATCTGCGCTTTCCTTATGCTCCCTCCCCAGCGGGTTATAGGACCGGGGTGGGGATTCAAAAACGCAGATTATGGCCGTTGAAAGTATATATTGCCGACAGTAATGTGATTTTGGTACCCGGTATTTGATTAAACAAGTCCAATACCGGTTTATGGTTCTACCTGCCTTGAGGAAGAACGATCAATGGGATCCGTAGGAAAGCTCTTTCATCAATGCTATTTCATCGCAATCCGGAAACTTGACGCAGTTCAGACACCCTCCCCATATCTTGAGCGGAAGCCTGGAACGGTCGATATCGGGTTTCATTGGCTATGGATTTCTACTGCTGCGCTCCCTGAACATCATGCGGATCGGAGTATTTTTCAGCCCGAACGCCCCGCGGATCT
>JBAXVB010000054.1:0-18235 GCA_037129415.1 Deltaproteobacteria bacterium | reverse complement strand
ATTTATTTACACTTCTGTCTGAATTTACGGCATTAAGGCAGGAAATCCGGATACAGAACCGTGAACAAGGCAAAACCCTTTCAACGCTCACCGGGTTTATTGAAGCCTACCAGGAGACGTCCAACTTGTTTAAAGATCGGACAAAGGCGCTGTCGGAGCTTGAGGAGAATATCCGCAAATCCAGTGAAAAACGAACAATCATGCCGTTTCTGGAAGTACGGGATGCGCTTGTGAGGGGTCTTGGGGCCAGTACATCCATAGCCGCAAACAAAAGTTTTTTTAGGCCGCCACCCAAGGGAATTGAAGGCGTGGTGGAAGGATATGAAATGGCGCTTCGGCGAATGGACAGGTCGCTTACATCCGTAAATGTACTGTCCGTTGAAACCGTAGGAAAGCGCTTTGATCCCAAAACCATGAAGGCTGTTGACAAACGGATCGGGACCGGAATGGAAAAAGGAATGGTCGTGGAGGATCTGCTGACCGGATTTGTTAGAGGTCAGGAAGTGCTGCGGACGGCCGAGGTGGTTGTCAGTGAATAATGAAAACACTATAACAAGTATGAAAGATGAAAACATTCAGCTATCACCTATAGTCTTTGAGCTTTCACCCTTCAGTTTTTGGTTACTAATGTTTTAAACTGGTATTAAATTTTAAAGCGGAGAATATCTATGGAACCCATTGTTGGGATTGATTTAGGCACCACCAATTCGGAGGTTGCTTTTATTTTGGACGGTCTGGCGACTGTTTTGATGGACAACGATAACGGTATTGTTCCTTCGGTTGTGGGAATAGACGCCAATGGCAAAATCATAGTCGGCAGTGAAGCCCTGAATCAGGCTGTGATTGCGCCGGATCGTACCGTTCAGTCGGTCAAACGGCTCATGGGCAGTGATGATCGTATTCAGATGGGGGATGCCACTTATCTTCCCCAGGAGATATCCGCCTGTATTTTAAAGGCTCTGAAAGAGCGCGCTGAAAAATGTATACAAAAACCCATTGCCAAAGCCGTTATCACGGTTCCAGCCTATTTTACAGATGCGCAGAGGCAGGCCACCCGTGAGGCCGGTGAAATCGCAGGGCTGAATGTGGTTCGAATCATCAATGAGCCCACTGCAGCATCACTGGCGTATGAAAGCATTAACCCCAATGCCCAGACTATTCTGGTCTATGACCTGGGCGGCGGTACTTTTGATGTATCCATTGTCCGGATTGAAAACGGGATTGTAGAGGTTCTCTCCAGTACAGGCGATAACCACTTGGGGGGAGATGACTTTGATCAACTGATTGTCAACCGCCTGACTGCGCATATCCAAAATGATCTGTCTCTGGATGTCAACAAGAACCCGGTTGTCATGGCCAGGTTGAAACGGGCTGCTGAAAAGGCCAAGATGGCGCTTTCTTTCGAACCGTTTGTGCGGATCGAGGAAGACCATATAGGCAAAAAACTATTCAAGAACATTCACCTGTCCCACGAACTTTCCCGCACAGATTTTATAGAGATGATCGAGGATGACCTTTCGCGGACCATGGATTCAGTCACAAAAGCTCTGGATGATGCCGCAATGCTGCCGTCAGCCATTGACAAGATCATCCTGGTTGGCGGCTCCACCCGAATTCCTCAGATTTCCCTTATGCTTGAAGAAAAATTCGGTCAGATGCCTCATGGAGAGATTGATCCGGATCTCTGTGTGGCGCTGGGCGCCGCCATTCAGGCTGGACGCGAAATGGGGCTTGATTCATCCAGCGTACTGCTGGATATCACTCCCTATTCTTTTGGGACATCCGCACTTGGAGAGATCAACGGTATTCCAACTCCTTTTTTGTATGTGCCGCTGATTCGGCGCAATACCAAACTGCCCACCAGTCGCGGCGAAGCATTTTGCACCGTTTACGATAATCAGATGGGGGTCGAAGTAACAGTATATCAGGGGGAGGAGCCCCATGCCCTTGACAATATCCTGTTGGGCAAGTTCAAGTTTGAGCTGACTCCTGCGCCCAGAGGGAGTATAGTTACCATAAATTTTGACCTGGATTTGAATGGTATCCTCAAGATGCAGGCTGTTGAAAAGGCGACAGGTAAAAAGGTTGAAGGTGTCATTGAAAATGCCATGGGTCGGTTCAGCGATACCGAAATCACTAAATTCAGACAACGTGTCGATAATATGTGGCATGAACCGGAGAATGTGTTTCAATCTGATTCGGCTAAAGGCGCTTCCGGGGAGCCTTTGCCGTCAGATATCGAAACGATACTCAGCAAGGCCAAAGCCAAACTGGATGAAGCGCCTCCCGAGGATCGAGACGAAATGATTAATCTTATGGAAGACATTCAGGATGCCGCCAAAGAAAAGCGATTGGATGATGCCAGGGCGCTTGCCAAAGAACTTGAAGAAATTCTCTTCTATATCGGATAAAAAAATAGGCTATAGGCTATAGGGAAACGGTGTTATATAAAATTGCCCGAATCCATAGGCTATAGCCTAAAACCCATATTTTGAGGATTTTTTATGGAACGCTGCCCTGTCTGTAATGCGCGATATTCCGGAAACCGTCAATGTCACCGGTGCAAGGCCGACATCGGGATGCTGGCCGATGTCGAAGAAGCTGCAGATGCCTATCGGGAAGAAGCTGTCGCAGCTTGGCGGGCCTCTGACTTCCTGCTGATGCTGGGTCATGCCAGGCGCTCATGCTCTCTTCGAAAGACACCTGAAGCGGTCTGTCTGATGGCCTGCGCCGCATTTTTGACCCGACGATTTGATTTGGCCATGCGGCTAAGAAACAGCATTTCCAAAAACTCAGGGGTATAGGCTGAAGTTAGGAAAAACCGAAGAGCCGAAGTTTCTTAACTTCCTGACTTCTGCTCTTTCCGACAGTTTCTCCCGAATTTCTCTGAAAACATCTTCTCCGGGAATCGCTTTCACTTCGCTGGTTCCCGGTTCTCCGACTCTTTCTTCAGCCTCTTTCACCCATAATTCGTCGATCTCCTTCTGAGACTTGGAACTCAGGCAGTTAAGACAACTTAAACTTGTGTCGTGGGGGTTCTGGAAAGAGCGGAGAAAGGCAGTCATTTGGTTAATTATAGTGAGGCGCCATGAACTTATACGATCAAGATTTTTACCAGTGGACACAAGAGCAGGCTGGATTACTGAAGGTCGGCGCGCTATTGCAGCTTGACGTTACAAATCTGATTGAGGAAATCGAATCAATGGGGCGTTCTGAAAAGAGGGAGCTTGTTAACCGGCTGGCTGTTTTGATTGCGCATCTGCTGAAGTGGGATTATCAGCCGGATCGACGTGGGCGGAGTTGGGAATTGACTATTTCTGAGCAAAGATTTCGACTGAAAAAACATTTAAAAGACAATCCATCATTGAAATTTTCGCTGACAGAAAACATTTCCGATGCGTTTGAATTGGCGAAAATCAAAGCCATGAAAGAAACCCGGTTGCAGGAATCCTCATTTCCTGGCGCATGTCCATACACCGTTGATCAGATCATGGGTGATGTCACACAGTAAAGGGGGGGACGGATATTGATATGTTAATTCAAAATTCCTGCCTCTTTTCTGTGTCATCACTTTGTGGCTCTGCCATCAAAGATATCAGAAAAGCAGCCGGATCTTCAGATACTACCAGACTTTCGCCGATCAGAAAATTAAATATTCCGGATTTTAAAAGGTGCTCAATGTCCTTCCGATTTTGAATGCCGCTGGCTGCAACCGGAATCTGATCGGGTGCAAGCATGGAAACCAGTCGCGTGGATGTGGCGATATCAGTGTGAAACGTCTGTAAATTCCGGTTGTTGATACCAATCAATTTTGCTCCGGACCGGATTGCGGATGCCACATCCGATTCCGAATGCACCTCAATTAGAGCATCCATGCCAAGCGTATTACAGATATCCAGCAGTTCACTGAGTTGATCTGCAGAAAGGATTCGTGCGATCAACAGCACGGCATCCGCCCCAAGGATACAGGATTCATATATCTGACAGGAAGAGATGAGAAAGTCCTTTCGAAGGACGGGAAGCTGCGTGGCTGCTCGCGCTGCCTGCAAGTCCTCCTGACTTCCCTGAAAAAACTGCTGGTCGGTTAGCACCGACAGACATGCCGCGCCTCCTGATTCATAGCTTCTGGCCAGCGCCGCCGGGTCCAGATTGGGGCAAAGCATTCCCTTGGATGGCGATGCCCGCTTAATTTCTGCAATAATATTGATGCCTGTCTGTCCCGGCTGTCTGAGTCTTTCCAGAAACGGCCGACGCTCTCTTGATTGGAGCGCCAGTTCCAGAAGTTGTTTTTCAGGTGTTTTTTGAAGCAGTGCGGCAATTTCCCGGTTTTTCTGCTCAACTATGGCATCTAAAATATGGTTTGTCATGGACGCAATTTCCCGGCCTTTTAAGCGGTTGTAAATCGGATCAGGTTATCCAGCTTGGCGGTTGCCGCGCCGCTGTCAATGGCCTGGGCAGCCAACTTAATTCCTTCATTTAACTGTTCAGCTTTTCCGGTCACTACCAAGGCGGCTGCGGCATTGATCAGGACTACATCCCGGCAGGGGCCTTTTTCGCCGTTCAGGATATTGCGGGTGATGACTGCATTGGCGGTGGGGTCGCCGCCAATAAGCGACTCGGGTGGGGCAAGCTGTCCGAAAAACTGCTCCGGGCTGATGTCGTAGGTACGGATCATTCCGTCCCGAAGTTCGGAGATCCGGGTCGGCGCACATACGGATATTTCATCCAGGCCGTCATGACCATGAACCACAAAAGCGCATTTGGTGCCAAGAAGCCGAAGAGCCTGGGCGAACATCTCGGTCAGTTCTGGCGCATAGACTCCGAGCAGTTGACAATTCGCCCCTGCTGGATTGGTAAGCGGCCCCAGCATGTTGAAAATGCTGCGAAGACCGATTTCTTTTCTGGCCTTGGCTGCATGGCGCAGGGCGCTGTGATACAGGGGAGCAAACAAGAACCCGATGCCGATTTCCCTTATGGCTTCTTCAATCAGTTCCGGCCCGCAGTTCAGGTTGACGCCAAGCGCCTCCAGCAGGTCCGCACTGCCGCATAGGCTGGATACCGAACGGTTCCCGTGTTTGGCGACTGTGACGCCGCAGCCTGCCACAACAAAGGCGGTTGTGGTGGAGATGTTAAACGTATGCGCGCCATCTCCGCCCGTGCCTACGACATCAGCAACAGTCTCAGCCGATGTCTGAACACGAATAGCTTTTCGGCGCATGATTCTGGCGGCTCCAGCCAGTTCTTCAAAAGTTTCGCCTTTGGTGGCAAGGGCTGCCATAAATGCGCCGATTTGCGCATCTGTTATATTTCCAGAAAAAATCTCGGTCATCATCTCGGCCATCTCGGATTCGCTCAAGTCGATGCGATGGATAATCCTGTTTAAAGATTCTTTAAACATAGTAAGCACTCCTTTTGGGGTTCAGGGTTAGCAAATTGATCCGGTGATTTTTAAAAAATTCTTCAGCAGCCGTTTTCCAACAGGTGTCATGATGGATTCCGGGTGAAACTGAATTCCTTCTGTGGGATGTATCTTGTGGCGCAGCCCCATGATTTCGCCATCTTCGGATTCCGAGCTGATCTCCAGACAGTCAGGAAACCCCTCTTTTGAGACAGCCAGAGAGTGGTAGCGCATAGCCTGAAACGGCTGTTTTATTCCTTCATACAGGGTTTTACCGTCGGCCTGAATGGCGGATGTCTTTCCGTGCATCAACTTTTTGGCAGAGACAACCTTGCCGCCAAAAGCCATGCCGATGGCCTGATGGCCAAGGCAAACTCCTAAAATCGGAATCTGGCCGGAAAACCGATGAATCACAGCAAGAGAAATGCCTGCAGAATCCGGCCTGCCTGGTCCAGGGGAAATCACGATGCCTGCCGGACTCCAGGATGCAATATCTTCCACAGTTGCGGCATCGTTTCTAATGACCCGGACAGCGCCGCCGAGTTGTTCAAAATACTGCACCAGATTATAGGTAAAGGAATCATAATTGTCTATCATTACGATCATGGCGTTTCTCCAGAATTAATCTTATGTAAAACATACTTAAATAAACAGTCATGAATTGCCTGTCAGCTTTCATCTGTGTGTATCTGTGTGTATCTGTGGTTCACGGCTACCCTTGCATTGAATTGAAAACCAGTTGCAGCGCTTTTTCAATGGCCTTGGCCTTGTTCACAGTTTCAACACGTTCGCGTTCGGGATCCGAATCCGCCACAATGCCTGCGCCAGCGCGAACAGTGAGCTTGCCATTCTCGATGCAGGCGGTTCGAATGGTAATGGCCAGATCCATGTTTCCGCTGAAGGAAATATACCCGACAGCGCCTCCATAAGGCCCGCGTGGCTCCTGCTCAAGATCGTCAATGATCTCCATGGCCCTGACCTTGGGAGCGCCACTGAGAGTTCCCGCCGGAAACGTGGCTCTTAGCAAATCCCATGCATCCAGTCCGGACTTCAGATCGCAGGTGATGTTGGAGACCAGATGCATGACATGGGAATAGCGTTCAACTACCATCAGATCCGTCACTTGAACAGATCCAGTTTCCGCGACGCGTCCCAGGTCATTGCGGCCCAGATCCACCAGCATGAGGTGTTCCGCCCGCTCTTTTTCATCTTTTAGAAGCTCATTGGCCAGAGCGCGGTCTTCCTGCTCGGTTTTCCCTCTGGGACGGGTTCCGGCAATGGGTCGAAGGGTGGCGATGCCGCTTTCAAGGCGCACCATGGTTTCTGGAGAAGATCCGATCAGCGCCTGGTGATTCATGCGGAGAAAAAATAGATACGGTGAAGGGTTGATAAATCGCTGCGCCCGATACAGCATCCAGATATCCGGTAGAGAATCGCAGATAAATTTCTGTGAAAGCACGGCCTGAATGATATCTCCGGCCTGAATGTGGGTTCTGACCTGCTGAACCTGCCGACGATAGGTTTCATCCGGGCAGGATGCCTTCAAAAAGGATGCTGTCCGGGCAACCGGTTCCGGCGCAAGCAGTTCCGGCGCAAGCAGTTCCGGCGCAACCAGTTCCGGCGCAACCAGTTCCGGCGCATCTGGCATTCGGGACTTGATCAGTCGAATAATGCCCTGAAGTGCTTCAACTGCTTTTCGGTAATGTTCAGCAGGTTTCGAAGAAGGGTCAAGAAAGGATATTGCAATCGCCAGGATGGTATGCCGGATGTTGTCAAACACCATCAGTTGATCCGGAATCATCAACTGCGCTATGGGAATGTCTTCAGGCAGGCGGTTGGGGATTTTTTCAAAAAACGATACCAGTTCATAGGAAAAATATCCCACCAAGCCTCCCCAGAATCTGGGAAGTCCGGGAAAATTTGCAGGATGGTACGCGCTCATGATCTGCTTCAGGATATTCAGCGGATCCCCTTCGTGCGAAATGGATTTGAAACACTGGGAATCATGAATATCCACCCGATCCCGAAAAACCGCAATGTGAGAACGGGCTGAAAATCCCAGAAAACTGTATCGTCCCCATCGTTCTCCGCCTTCAACGCTTTCAAAAAGAAATACAGGGCCCTGTTGATTGAGGCATTTTTGCAGCAGGGAAACCGGAGTTTGTGTATCTGCAAGTATTTCAACGCACACGGGAATAACATTGAATTCTTTTGCCATTCGGTTGAATTCGTCTTCTGATGGAAACTGTTGAAGAATCATAAAAACTCCTCTCGAAAAAAAAGGGTCGTGGATACATTTTCCACGACCCCTCAGTAATAAAAAAAGATCATGGGCTTTGGGCTGCCCACGATCTTTTTTTTAAAGATTATTAACTGCTAATCAGCAATTCGTTGGCGCCTGGTATTTAGCCTGCCAGCGCCACCATCCTTTATAAATATCAATATGAGTTGGAAACGGATATAATTTCATTTATGTTAACGATTTCTTCCTTTATTTTCAGAACATCTCTATCTATAATCCACCAATTTTGTCAACATTTATTTGGATGCCTTTACCATGAAAATCGACTCACCCGCTAAGATCAATCTTTTCCTTCACGTCATCGGAAAACGACCGAACGGCTACCATGATATTCATTCGCTGATGTGCGGATTAACCCTGTACGACACCCTGACGCTGGACTTTCAAGCATCGAAGACAACTGTCGTCTGCACACATCCTGCAGTTCCGGAAGATGAAACCAACATCGCATATCGTGCAGCCGAATGCTTTTTTGATGCCTTGGGCAATTCGGGCGGTGTCTGCATAGACATCGAAAAACGCATTCCCGTGGCTGCCGGCTTGGGTGGCGGCAGCAGCAATGCTGCAAGCGTCCTTTCGGGGCTGAACACCCATTATGGTCATCCCTTTTCAAATCGGGACCTGACATCCTTGGCGTTGACCCTTGGGGCTGATGTGCCGTTTTTTATCCATCAAAGGCCCGCCCTGGCGACTGGGGTAGGGGAGAAACTTGAGTTTTTTAAAGGAATTCAGCCCTATCCTATTGTATTGATACGTCCTGAGATTCAGGTAAGCACAGCCGATGTATATAATAATCTGAATTTGGGATTGACAAACTGTGAACAAAAGCTTAAAAGTTTTCCTTTAAATAGGGGTTTTAATCCGCTTCACCATCTGTGTAACGATCTTGAAACTGTTACCGTTTCATGGTATCCGGAGATTTCGGATATTAAAAAGGCGCTGCTGGATCAAGGGGCTTTGGGATCGCTGATGTCGGGAAGCGGTCCGACTGTGTTTGGGATTTATTCGGATTCAGATCGGGCGAGGAAGGCATACGAAACCCTGTCCACAAACCAGAGATGGTCGTGTTTTATGGCACAACTGCTGGTTTAGTCTGTCTGATTTTCATGCTGGGGCGTCGTCAAGCGGTAAGACACAGGATTTTGGTTCCTGCATTCGGAGGTTCGAATCCTCCCGCCCCAGCCATTTATTTCAGGCTGGACCGAGATTTTTTTTGACATCCGCGACTGAATATAGATATCTTGCACCTGATGGGTTATCAATATTTGAAGAGCAGTAGGGAAGATTATAAATGAGTGGGTCTGCAACAACCGGGCTGGCGATTTTTTCAGGAAATTCAAACCCTGATCTGGCTCAGAAGATATGTCAATATCTGGATTTGCCATTGGGCGGCGCCAAGGTCAAAACATTCAGCGATGGTGAACTTCAGATTGAGATTGATGAAAATGTCCGGTCAAAGGATATTTTTGTGATTCAATCCACGAGTTTTCCGGTGAATGATCACCTTGTGGAACTCCTGCTTATGATCGATGCTTTTAAACGGTCGTCCGCCCGAAGAATTACGGCTGTGATGCCCTATTTCGGCTATGCCAGGCAGGATAAAAAAGTGGCCCCAAGGGTTCCAATCAGCGCCAAGCTGGTTGCCGACATCATTACTGTGTCCGGCGCCAACCGGGTGATTACCATGGATCTTCACGCGGGCCAGATTCAGGGTTTTTTCAGTATTCCCGTGGACAACCTGTTTGCAGCCCCGGTGATACTGGATTACATCAAGGATAAATTTGAGGGCGATGTCGTGGTGGTTTCGCCCGATGCAGGCGGGGTTGAAAGAGCCAGGGCTTTCGCTAAACGATTGAATGCAGGTCTTGCCATTGTGGACAAACGCAGGGAGGCACCCAACAAAGCCAAAGCAATGGCTCTTATCGGAGATGTCTCCGGGAAGGTGGCCATCATTCTGGATGACATGGTCGATACCGCCGGAACCGTTACCCAGGCCGCAGCGGTGATTATGGATAAAGGTGCCAGAGAAGTCCATGCCTGCTGCTCGCATCCCGTTCTCTCCGGCCCTGCCGTCGAGCGGATTATGACATCTTCATTAAAAAGTTTTATTGTCACCGATACCATCCCCTTGAAGAATGATGCGGCTGCCTGTGGAAAAATCAAGGTTCTCAGTATTTCCCGTTTGGTAGGGGAGGCCATAATCCGGAGTCACAGAGGGGATTCCGTAACATCATTATTTGTGTAAACATGTCGCCGTCATCATGAACTCATTAAAGTCAAAATTGGGATGGCAAAGTAAAAAGTTCAAGATCAAGGCGAGCGAGTCCTGAGGAGTTAGGCGTACTTTTGGGTACGCTGTAATGACGAAGGATTAAGCTCAACGAAGATATTGGGTTTTTTACGAAGCCATCATCCATTATGGATTGAAGAATAGATAAGGAGGTTTTTTTGGAGATACTTGAGCTTACCGCCACAATGAGAACATCGGCTGGAAACAGTCCTTCACGAGCGCTGAGGCGGGAGGGAAATATTCCTGCCGTACTTTATGGACCTGGGTCAGAATCTGTTTTACTCTCAATTTCATCCCTGGATTTAGAGCATGCCCTGAAGAAGAGTGCTGTCAGCCAGATCATCTTCAACCTGGCGGTCCAAAACGCTCAAACCGGTAGCCGCACCGCCATGATTAAAGAAATGCAGATTCACCCGATGTCCAGAAAATTTCTTCATGTGGATTTTTACGAAATTTCAAAAGACCGCAAAATCACTGTCAATGTTCCTGTCGTTGTCAAAGGCAAGGCAAAAGGGATTGAGGAAGGCGGTATGCTTCAGATCATTGAGCGGGAGATTGAAGTGCTGTGTCTGCCTTTTGAAGTTCCGGAGTCCATCCAGATTGATATTACTGATCTGGGAATCGGGGATTCCATCCACGTCAAGGATCTGAAGGTCGCTGAGAATGTTGAAATCCCGGCAGATAATAATTACACGATTTTAACCATTCTCAGCACCAAGTCAGATGAAAAAGCTCCCGGCGAAGAATCAGGCGCAGCAAGTACTCCTGGGAAATGATTTGAACTAACCAATGTAATAGTCGGATGATCATTGGATGGTTGAAAACGAATCTGAGGCAACCGAAACACTATGTGGATGCCAGAAACACTTTATGATTGTTGGGCTCGGAAACCCAGGGCCCGTGTATTCAGTAACCCGTCACAACATAGGCTTTGAAGTCATTGAGGCCATTTCCCGTGAATTTGTCCTTTCCCTGAAGATGCATTCGGCCAATGCCAGGGTCGGCAGTGGAAGGATACTGGGGAAGGAAGTTGTCATGATTCAGCCGATGGCCTATATGAATCTGAGCGGAAATCCAGTTTACCAACTTGCTCAAAGTTTTGGTCTATCCTGTGAAGATATTTTAATTGTCCATGATGACATGGACCTTGCATTTGGAAGAATTAAAATTAAAGAGAAAGGAGGGAGCGGGGGACATAAGGGTATTCAGTCGTTGATGGATGCTTTTGGCGGAGGAAACTTTGCCCGCCTTCGCATGGGCATCGGGCGTCCCGAAGCAGGAATGAATGCTGTGGATCATGTTTTATCATCCTTCAATCCGGAGGAAAAAAGCATACTGAGACACATCATTTCCCGGGCCAGGGATGCAGCAGTTACTGTCCTTTGCAATGGTGCAAAGGAAGGAATGAATCGTTTTAATCGGTCGATAATCACAAATTCAAGTCAAACAACAGATGGAGGGAAATAATGGATTTCGTACTGCAAAATATTCCATTGCTGTGTACGCTGGTGGGTATAGTTGGGGTCATTTTCGCAATTGGGCTTGCTACGGTTGTTAAAGCCGCCCCTGCGGGTAATGAAAAGATGCAGGAAATTGCAGCAGCCATTCAAGAAGGTGCTATTGCATATCTGAATCGTCAGTTAAAAAGTATGTCCATTGTCGGCGCAATCATTTTTGTCGCCATTTTTTCATTTTTGGGGCAGAAATCAGCAATTGGTTTTCTGATCGGTGCAGTGGCCTCCTTTATTGCCGGTTATGTAGGCATGAGAGTGTCGGTTATTGCCAATGTCAGAACTGCTGAAGCTTCAAGAAACGGCCTGGCTGCAGGCTTGGCGCTTGCATTCAAAGGCGGTGCGGTTACTGGTATGATGGTTGCCGGCCTTGCGCTGACTTCCGTTGCCGGCTATTATTATTTTACCCATGACATCATGGCTCTGGTCGCCCTTGGATTTGGCGGCAGCTTGATCTCTATTTTCGCCCGGTTGGGCGGCGGTATCTTCACCAAGGGTGCGGATGTTGGTGCTGACCTGGTGGGTAAACTTGAAGCCGGAATTCCGGAAGACGATCCGAGAAACCCGGCTGTTATTGCGGATAACGTGGGTGACAATGTTGGTGACTGCGCGGGTATGGCTGCTGACTTGTTTGAAACCTATGCGGTTACTGCTGTCGCCGCCATGCTGATCGGTCATCTTCTTTTCCCCAAGATTCTGATTGCCACTGAGTTCCCGCTGATCCTTGGCGCCATTTCCATTGTGGCTTCCATGATCGCCATTTTCTTTGTCAGACTTGGCAAGGGCGAATACATCATGGGCGCTCTGTATAAAGGCATGTTTGGCGCAGCCATTATTGCGGCTGTCGCCTTTTATTTTGTCACCATGAGATATATGGGCGGCCTTGGCACAATTTCCGCCCAGGCTATTTATAATTGTACCCTGATCGGCCTTATTCTGACGGTTGTGATTGTTATCATCACAGAATTCTACACCGGAAAATATGCACCGGTCAAAGCCATTGCAGAAGCTTCCTCCACCGGACACGGAACCAACATCATTGCCGGTCTTGCCGTCAGTATGCAGGCGACTGCTGCTCCGGTTATCGCAATCTGTATAGCCATTTATGCTGCTCATTATTTTGCGGGACTTTATGGTATCGCCATGGCCGCCATGTCCATGCTCTCCATGACTGGTATGGTTATCGCCATTGATGCTTATGGCCCCATTACCGACAACGCTGGCGGCATTGCCGAAATGGCTGGAATGGATGAAAGCGTTCGCGCAGTCACCGATCCGCTGGATGCCGTTGGAAACACCACCAAGGCCGTTACCAAGGGATATGCCATTGGTTCCGCCGGTCTTGCTGCTCTGGTTCTGTTTGCAGCCTATGTTCAGGAATTTTCATTTCTTGGTGCAAAGGGTGCTGAGACCATCAAGTTTGACCTTGCTGACGTGAGAGTTATCATTGGTCTTTTTATCGGTGGTCTTCTGCCGTATTTGTTCGCCTCCATTGCAATGAAAGCAGTGGGAGCTGCAGGCGGTGCTGTTGTTGAAGAAGTCCGCAGACAATTCCGCACCATTCCCGGGATCATGGAAGGAACTGCAAAACCTGATTACGGTGCATGTGTGGATATCGTTACCAAGTTCGCATTAAAGGAAATGATTATTCCGGCCATCCTGCCGGTAGTTGCACCGATCATCGTTGGCCTTCTCATGGGTAAAGTGGCTCTGGGCGGTCTTTTGATCGGTAGCATCGTCACCGGTCTTTTTGTAGCCATCTCCATGACAACCGGTGGGGCTGCATGGGACAATGCCAAAAAATACATTGAAGACGGTCATCTTGGCGGAAAGGGCAGCGATGCTCATAAAGCCGCGGTTACTGGCGACACTGTCGGCGATCCCTACAAAGACACCGCTGGTCCTGCTATTAACCCGATGATCAAGATTCTGAATGTTGTGGCGCTTCTGATGGTTCCGTTCCTGATGTAGTCACACACTTCAAATCTTGTTGAGTTGTTTTCTCGTTGAGTTGTTTAAAAAGGATTGGTGCTGCAAGGCGCCAATCCTTTTTTATTGCTTATTCAGTTGATGTGTGGTAATAATCAACTCAAGTAGGAGTCTTTAGTTATCTTGCTTCATGCGCTGTTTCCTCATCTCATGTCCCGAATTCCACGCCCCGATACTGGTTATACATGGTACACTATGAAACTATATGATAAGAAGAGTAGAGACAAGGTTCGACCTTCCACAACCTGCGTCAAGCAATTCCGGGTTGGTGATCTGGCCGTATATCCTGCTCATGGTGTTGGTCGCATTGATGCCATTGAATGTAAAGTGGTGAATGGAGAAACACATGATTTTTATATCATGAAAATTCTCGAAAATGGTATGGTTATCATGATTCCCACATGGAATGTGCATTCTGTTGGCCTTAGGGATCTCATTCAGGAAGATGAAATCCCCAAAATCTATGATCTGATGAGAAATCCAAGAGATATCGCGGCTGAATCCCAGACCTGGAATCGCAGATACCGGGATTACATGGAAAAAATCAAGACCGGTTCACTGTTTGATGTTGCGGAAGTGTTCCGGGATCTTTACCTGCTGAAGCTGACCAAAGATTTGTCCTTTGGCGAACGAAAACTGTATGATACAGCGCAGACCCTGCTCATTAAAGAGCTTTCCACATCCAGGCAGACAACTGAGGATACGATTCTTCTGGAAATTGAATCTCTGTTTACTCAGGAGACTGCCGGGGTTCAATGAATCCTTCATAATGTCTTTGCTCGGTCCGTTTTCATTTTCCATCTTGAATGAACATGCAGGAGAGCGCCTGGATAATGTGATTGTACTGCAGGTTATCGGTTGTTCCCGCTCCATGTCTGCCAATTTCATTCGGGATGGACATATCCGGGTCCAGAATGAGATCAAAAAATCCGGCTACCGTGTTAAGGCCGGCGATGTCATTTCCGGTTGTATTCCCGCCCCAGAACCTATTGCCTGTGAACCCGAAGCCATTAGCCTGAATATCCTTCATGAAGATGACGACATTGTGGTAGTCAGCAAACCGGCAGGAATGGTGGTACATCCTGCTCCTGGTCATTTCTCGGGAACCCTGGTGAATGCGATTCTGTATCATTGTCCGAAATTGGAGGGCATCGGCGGTAAAATCCGTCCTGGCATTGTTCACAGGCTGGATAAGGATACGTCAGGGATTCTTGTGGTCGCCAAAACCGCGGCGGCGCAAGCGCACCTCAGCGCACAGTTCAAGGACAGAACCCTTCAGAAAACCTATCTTGCTTTGGTGTTGGGAAGAATGAAAACCTCAAGCGGCGTTATTGATCTACCAATAGGCAGACATCCGGTGGATCGAAAAAAAATGTCTGTTCGGAGCAAAAGAAACAGGGATGCCAGAACCCTCTGGCGTGTTAGAGAATTATTTGACGCAGCATCCTTTCTTGAAATTGAGATCAAGACTGGCAGAACGCATCAGATTCGCGTACATTGCGCGTCGATGCAGCACCCGGTCGTAGGCGACGTCGTTTATGGGTATCGGAATTCCGACCATCTTCCGGATGTTCTGAAAACTGTAACACGGCAGATGCTACACGCCTGGCGTATGGCCTTTACCCATCCGGCAACTGGCGAAAAAATTGATCTGGAGTCGCCGATTCCGGAAGACATGATGCAAGTGTTGAACGGGTTAAGAATTATGCCAGAATATCTTTTGGCATAAAAAGTCCAATATCTGCGTTGCGATTCATCCTTCATCATGGTGGTGTACGAAAAGTACAGCAGGCGGAACGCTGGTCCTCAGGGTTTGCGCATCTTGATCTTGAACTTTTTACTTTGCAATCACAATTTTGACTTTTTACGGAGGTACTCCAATGAATCCAATTCGTGTTATGGTCAATGGCTTGCCCGGGAATATGGCGGCTAAGGTGGCAGGCCATGTTGATAACGACAGCCGGTTTGATTTGATTCCGTTTTCCTTGACCGGTGCTGATATTCCATTTTCAGAATATAAATTGGGAAATGTTTTGATCCAGTTGATCCATCCGGACAACCGGGATGCGGCAATAGAGGATATCGTTAAAAAATATCCTGGGTTCGTTCTGGTGGATTATACCCATCCTTCTGCGGTAAATGCCAATGCGGTGTTTTATGCCCAACATAATTTGCCATTTGTCATGGGAACAACCGGAGGCAACCGAAAAAACCTCGAGGATACAGTTGCATCTTCTGCGACCACGGCGGTCATTGCGCCCAATATGGCCAAACAGATTGTTGGGCTTCAGGCCATGCTGGAATGTGGTGCGGCCAATTTTCCGGATCTGTATAAAGGGTACAGCCTGAAGGTTCGGGAGAGCCATCAAAACGGCAAGGCTGATACCAGCGGGACAGCAAAAGCCATCATCAGTTACTTTAACCGAATGGGGATTCCATTTACGGAAAAAGATATTTGCAAGGAGCGCAATCCGGATGTTCAGCAAAAAGCATGGGGTGTCCCCGAAGCCTATATCAGCGGACACGGATGGCATACCTATACTCTGACTTCCGAAGATCAGACCGTTACCTTTGAATTTACACACAATGTCAATGGTCGGGATGTCTATGCCCTGGGAACTCTGGATGCAGTCGTATATCTGCATGAAAAAATCAGCCAGGGAGTTCAGGGCAAGGTTTATTCCATGATCGATGTATTACAGGGTATCTGATCTTGCATTAAATCGTTTGTTATTAACTTTGCCTATCGCTTCATTTCATTCCTCTATTGGCTCCAAAGTTGGGTTCAAACTCAATCAAGAAAGGTAAATCATCATGAAGAAGGTTGGAATTATTCTTGGCGGAGGGGTACTTTTGGTCATTGTTCTCTTCGGATGGTGGCTCTTCAGTCGTCCCGAACGCGGCGCGACCGGGTCGGTCAGCACACAGTTTCGCTGGCTCGGGCCCAACGACAAAATTGTGATCGACGGTTTTGACGATCCCAAAGTCCAGGGAGTCGCCTGTCATATCTCCCGTGCCCAAACTGGTGGGATGAAGGGCGAGTTGGGCGTGGCGGAGGACACCAGTGATGCCAGCATCGCCTGTCGTCAGGTTGGTCCGATCAAGATTGTCGGAGAACTCAAGGACGGCGAGCGGGTCTTTGACGAGCATCGCAGCTTCGTGTTCAAGAAGCTTCAGGTCGTACGTTTCTTCGACCGAGAGCGCAATGTGCTGGTTTACGTGGCGTACAGTGATCGAATTATTGCGGGCAGCCCGAAGAACAGCATCAGCACAGTGCCGATCATGGTGTGGCCGGCGCCATAGGCATCAAAGTGATATATTTATTCATTCCAGTCGTCATCATTGGTGAGCTTGTAGATATGATGGGTTTTTCCATCAGAAATGATTTTCAAAACAATTCCAAGATTTTCCAGCTCAAGAAAGCTTGTATTCATTGCTTCGGGCGAGGCATTCCATATCTCCAGAAGATTTTTTGTGGAAAGGGTCGCTCCTGAATCAGCAATGCCGCAGCAGAGCAGGTAGAGTGAGACGGTTTCGGTTGAAAGGCCCATTTCAAATATTTTTCGATTCATTGCAGAATGCTCCATAAAAATGCTCTTGTCGTTTCATAACTGCCAGCCACGTCTATTCCACCTTCACGGGGCCGACTTTTCGGCTTTTGCCTTTTTCCTGTGATGCTTTGTTGTTCGTAGCGCTCTATATCATCATTGATCCCTGTCTTGTCAATGTCATTTTTCTTGGGTATGACCGAAACGTCCACGATATATGAAACATCAGACTGGTGAACCTTAACGATTTATGCACTGTTTTCCGGTTGTTGACTTTCACAGAAAAACCCTTGCAATAGATGTGACTTTTTAGTATAAGGTTAAAAATATGGTGGGTGTAGCTCAGTTGGCAGAGCACCGGGTTGTGGCCCCGGTTGTCGAGGGTTCAAGCCCCTTCACTCACCCCATCTTGCCTGCATCACGCGCCCGTAGCTCAGCTGGATAGAGCGCCGGACTTCGAATCCGTAGGTCGGGGGTTCGAATCCCTCCGGGCGCGCCAAATATAACAAGGGGTTATCCTAATGGGTAGCCCCTTTTGACTTTTGGTGTGCATATAGTGAACTTTTGATTTACTTTCAGCCATAAAATTCTCCAACAAAACAATAACAAAAGTCGCACTACATCCCAGGTAACGGCTTCGATATTCAGGATGCCAACTTGTTCCCGCTTAATCTGGTTTATTCAGCCCATAATGAGCTATACTGTGGGTCGTATGAATTTATGAAAACTCCTTCATGTGTGAGGTAATTTATAAATCTATCCAGTCCCAAGTATATTAAGCGCATGTTCGATCTTTCACCGCAATGTTCTACAAATCTCGATCATCTGCTACTGGGACTGTTTGGTAACCCTCTGTACATCTTCATCGACATATAGTATGTTTCAGTTGCAATACTTTTCCGGCACAAGGTAACCGTCCCCCCCATGATATATAACTGTCTGAGTTTATTCATGGTGACTCTGAAAAGGAGGGGGGAGTGAACGGTTACGATGAGACAGATGACAGCAAAAGCCGCTATCTCTTCTCTACATAGGATACAGCCATGTTTTTGAAACTTGCTTTAAAAAAATGAAGGGTTTTTCGCCTTATGCAATTCAACAAAAGCTTATTGGACAAACTGACCAGCGTAAAGGATTTCCCTACACTTCCTCATATTCTTCTGCAGTTGATTAAAACTTGCAACTCGGACAGTGGAA
>JBAXVB010000539.1:0-3062 GCA_037129415.1 Deltaproteobacteria bacterium | reverse complement strand
ATTTCTTCAAACGACAGGGCTTCTATGTTTTCCGGCGACAGAGGCGGCATTTTCCTGGGAAAACTCATCTTGTTCATGTCGTACTCCATTTCATCTCGGTTTCACATTTTTGAGAATCTCCGCATGATTTATTATCTTTTTTTGGAAGCCATTTTTCCAGCACCTCCGCCAGCGCCTGGGGCGACACCGGTTTGGTTATGTAATCATTCATGCCAGCCTCCAGGCAAAGCTCACGGTCGCCCTGCATGGCGTGGGCGGTCATGGCGATGATTGGAATGATGGAAGAAGATGATGGGAGATAATTCATCATTTTATTTTCTTCCTTCGCCATCATCATCTTTTCGTAATTCCTGATTCTTTTCGTGGCCTCAATTCCGTCCATCACGGGCATATTAACGTCCATCAGCACCAGATCGTAGGACTTGGACTGCAGGGCGATGAGAGCTTCTGCGCCGTTGAATACTGCGTCAGCGTGCAAGCCCATTTTATTCAGGATGCCCAGCGCCACCAGCCGATTGGTAATGTCGTCCTCGGCCAGTAGAATTCGCGCCTTGCGATCTATGAACAAGTTCATCTTCTCGCGGGCCGAGTGGCGTGTGATGATAGGCTTAGGCTCGATTTCGTCTTGCCCTGCCAGCGCCAGAGACAGCACTGCCTTCAGTTCCCGGTGCTGTATCGGCTTGGTTGCGTAGGCGGAGAAACCGATCTGCCGGAAGCGCTGGGCATCGCCCCGCGTCCCAATGGAAGTCAGCAGCATCATCCGGGTATCAGTTAATCGTTTGTCCGCACGGATGACCCTGCCCAGGGTCTCGCCGTCCATGCCCGGCATCCGCATATCGATCACGGCTATGCAAAAAGGGTCATTCTCGTCCAATGCCAAGTGGAGAGCCTGGATGGCTCCTGGACCATCTTTCACCTCCGTCGGACGCATGCCCCACGAGACCATGCTGGTGGTCAGGATTTCTCGACTGGTTGCGCTGTCATCCACGATCAGCACGCGAACGTCGTGCAAATCGGCTGGCGGGATGCTTTCTTTATGCGCTTCCACAGCCTGTTTGTTAAAGCGCGCCGTGAACCAGAACTCCGAACCTTTACCTTCTTCGCTGCTTACGCCGGCCTCACCTCCCATCAACTCCGCAAGTTGTTTGGAGATCGACAGCCCCAGTCCACTGCCGCCATATTGCCGCGTAGTCGAGCCATCTACCTGGCTGAACTCTTTGAAGAGTCGGTCCATCTTCTCTGCCGGGATGCCTATGCCTGTGTCGCGCACTGAGAAGCGCAACATGACTGTTTCGCTCTTCATATTGCCCCCCCCTCAGTTACATCGCTGTGTACCGGGCCTTCTATCCCGCTTTCAGTGCTTTCTGCGCCCTGCCCACTACTTTCCGATTCATCTTCCACTAATGACACGCGGACCGACACCTCACCAGCATGGGTGAACTTGATTGCGTTGCCCGTCAGATTGGTGAGTATCTGGCGCAAACGCCAAGGGTCGCCGCTAAGCAACGTCGGCACATTTAGATCGGCGGCACACAGCAGCTCCAACCCCTTCTCGTGAGCCCGCAACGCCAACGTACCCGCGAAGTCGTCCAGCAAGCTCGACAGATCAAAATCCAGCACCTCCAGATCAAGCTTTTTCGCTTCGATCTTGGAGAAGTCGAGTATGTCGTTGATCACGCAAATCAGCGAATTCCCGCTGGAGCACACTATCTCGGCGTAGCGCCGCTGCTCGTCGTCAAGTTCGGTATCCAGCAGCAGTCCGGTCATACCGATAACCCCGTTCATCGGAGTTCTAATCTCATGACTCATGTTGGCCAGAAACTCGCTCTTGGCCACATTAGCCGCATCGGCCAGCACAATTGCCGCCTCAAGTTTATGGTTGGTCTCATGTAGTTCCACTTCCGCCAGCTTGCGTTTTGTGATGTCTTCCATGGCAAGGAGGATAATGTGTGAGCCTATTTTTTTGCGGAAAATCTGCCTGGCGTTGAGCAGAACAACCTTGCGGCCAATATCGGGAAAATCATGATCTACTTCATAGTCATTGAAAACGGTTTCATGGGGGAGAATTTCCTCCAGGAGTGTTCGTAGTCCTGGAATGTCCCATTGCCGGTTCCCAAGGTCGAAGAGGAAATTCCCGACTGTTTCCTCTTGCGTTACTTTGAATGTATCGTAGAAACTGTGGTTGGCTGTGAGAATCTTCAGGTCATGATTAAGCACCAAAAGTGGCTCGCGTACGGTTTCTACAATGTTCTCCGCATATTCGAGGGCATCCTGGATTTCCGCTTCCGCCAGCTTCTGGGCGGTGATATCCCAATTGGTGCCAATCATGTGCAGGGGTTGGCCGGATGCATCACGTTGCACGAGTCCGATGCAGCGGATGTTGTGTGTAGTTCCGTCCGGCCTTAATACGCGAAACTCGGTGTCGAATTTCTTTTCGCCCCGCAACGCAAGCTGCATCTCTTCGTCTCCTCTCAGCCGGTCTTCCGGGTGAATTCCCGACTGCCATGCCTCGTAAGCGCCAGAGAACTGATCCGGCGTGATTCCGTAAAGGCGATGCATCTGCTCGTCCCAGACCAGCCTTTTGTTGACAATATCATAGTCCCAGATGCCCACATCACCAGCCACCACAGCTAACGTCAAACGGTCTGTAACCTGTCGTAACAATTTCTCACTTTTTCTGATATCAATGGTCAACCGTTCCGCCAACTGCTGCGCCCTGAATCGTGTGTTCAAAAGGGAAATAATCAGCCCAAACAACAGAAGGCTGATGACTGCGCCACCAGAAAGAACGCTATATGCACGGCCGTAACTCAACTGTTCATCAGCCCTGATGAAACGCATGTACCAAGTATGGTCGTTGAAAGTAGTAGAAATTTCCAGGGTCAATCGCGATTCGTTTACCGTTTCCATCTCCGCCTTCGACTTACTGTCGTAAAGCAATGAATCGGCAGACAATTGCACGTTATCGAAAATCTGCAAGCGAATCCGTTTTCCTGCTTCCGAATCACGTCCTGTCAAGATACCTTGCATGAGGTCTTTCATCCGATAGGGACTGTAAGCCC
>JBAXVB010000538.1:0-3071 GCA_037129415.1 Deltaproteobacteria bacterium | reverse complement strand
GAAGGAATGGTTTATATGCCCAATTTACCCAGACGAATACTTGTGGTGGATGACAGCCAGATGATAAGAATGCAGATTCGAGAGGACCTTGAGGAAGGTGGATACGAGGTCATCGAAGCAAAAAATGGACTTGAGGCTATCATTCATGCCGCTTCTCCATCTCCTCCGGATCTGATTACGCTTGATATCGAAATGCCGAAGATGAACGGTTTTGAAACTTGTCGAAAGCTGAGAGATGCGCGTTATGCCCGTTTTATTGACGGTGAAGATCATCGTGTGCCCATTATTTTCATTACTGGTAACGACACGATTGAGGATCGAAAAAAAGGCTTTGAGATGGGTGCTGTCGATTTTATCGCCAAGCCGTTTCAAAAAGGGGAAATCCTTTCCGTAGCAAATAAAATCCTGAATCCACCCCTGATTTTTATGGGAATCCATGCCCTCGTCGCCGATGATAACATTGTCGCCAGAAAAATTGCATCATTATGTCTGAGCCGGGAAGGAATTGAAGTCCATGAGGCGGAGGATGGCATGCAGGCATGCGAGATCATGCATAAAGCTGGGGCCAAGATGGATATCGTCATCACCGACCTTGTCATGCCGAACATGGATGGAATGCAGTTGTGCAGGCATATTCGGCAGGATCTTGGCAGAAAAAACATTCCGATTATTGTTTTAACAGCCACGTCGGACCTTTCCGAGATACTGGAAGTCTTCAAGGTCGGAGCCTCGGATTATCTTGTCAAACCTTTTGCCAAAGAGGAACTCCTGGCCCGAATCAACGTACACATTGAAAGAAACAAGGTGAATCGGGAGCTTAGGGAGACGATCAAACTATTGAAAGAAGCCAACGAGAAAGTCGAAAAAATGTCTATCCTTGATCCCTTGACCGGATGCTATAACCGCGAGTATCTGAGCAAACAGATTGAAATTGAAATCAAACGATCTATCCGATATGGCAAACCACTCTCCATTATTCTTTCGGACATTGATCATTTTAAAAAGGTCAATGACTCATTCGGTCACCAGGCCGGAGATGCGGTTCTGATTCGTTTTGTAGAAATCATCAAAAGTGTTATCAGAAGCGATTTAGATTGGATTGCGCGGTTTGGAGGGGAAGAATTTTTGATTATACTGCCAGAAACAACCGTATCCAATGCTGAAATCGTTGCAGAAAAACTCCGAAGGATGGTATCGCTTGAACCGATTTGTAGTGAAGATGTCCCAATAAGCATAACGTCCAGTTTTGGTGTGGCTGGAATTGATCCCGTCACACAATCAATTCCACCTTCATTCGAACAACTACTCAAAATTGCTGACAAAAATCTCTATCATGCAAAAAAAGAAGGCCGGAACAAGGTCATCAGCAGTTTACAATGCCAGATTTAAGCATCGTAGCAATTGATCATGATCTTGTTTTTCCCAAACTTCCTTCTTTTATTAGCGTCCGACGGCATGATCCAGCTCAGCCAGTTGCTGATGGTATTGGTAGGAAGCCAGAACCAGGTTACTCTTGGCCTGCGTCAGAGCCAGTTCCGCATCACTATATTCTATGGCGTTTCCAACCCCGTTCCGGTACCTGCCATCAGCCAGATCCATGTTTTCCTGAGCCTGTTTGACAGCGAACTCCGAGGTTCCAATAGCTTCAATTGTGGTGTTCAGCCCAAGATAAGCAACTGAAACCTCATTGAATATCTGAAGCTCGGACTGTCTTAGCCTGGCTATCAGTTTATTGATTTCAGCGCGGGATTCAGCGATTTTCCCCTGGGTTCTGAAACCTGTAAAAAGAGGCCAGGAGAGATTCACTCCCATCTGCCAAAACTCCTGAAGGGGATACTCATTGTTTTCCCATCCGCCCCCCGCATTTGCGGTAATCGAAGGCCAGTAGGCGGCCTGTGAGGATTTAAGCATGGCCTGAGCAGCCTTAATCTGATCTTTAAGTCCGGCGATTTCCGGCCTGCGGTCGCTTGCTTCCCGCACCAGTGTTTCAACATCCTTTTGCTCCATCTGCATAAGGGTTGGAACATCGGCAAGCGTATATGGGCCCTCTACTGGAGGTCCGCCCAGAATGTTTTCGAGATCAAACCTGGATGATTGAAATGCGTATTCAGCGCGGATCAGGGTTAAGCGGCTGTTGGCATATTCAGTTTCGCTCTTGGTTACATCAATTTTGGGTCTAATACCGGCCTGATAAAAAGCCTTGGCCTGATTGAGATGCTCTTCCTGGATTCGAATAGATTCCTTGTTGACTTTGACTAAGTTTTGTATTTTCAGGACTTCAAAATAGACCTTTTTAATATCCCGAACCGTATCGGCGATGGTTTTGGCCACTCCTTTTTCACTTGCCGAAAGGCTGTACCGACTCTGATCCACTCTGCCGCTGGTCTGCCCGAAATCATAGAGATACTGAGACACGGAAAGACCAGCTTGATAGTCATCGTATTGGCCGCTAAAGTCTTTTCCGGTAAATACATTGGTGTTCCATTGGCTCAAACGGGTATAGCCTGTTATGGCCGATAGCTGGGGAAGATAAGCTGATTTCGTCTGGGTAAGTCTTGCTTGGGAGGCTTCGACTTCCTGCTGACTTATGGTAATCCCAGGATTTTTGCGAATGGCTGTTTCAACAAGCTGATCCAGCGTTAAAATATTCTCCTCCGCAGAGGCTGCTGAGATAACAGGCCCTATAAGCATCAGAATCATCGAACAAAAGGCCATACGGATGGGCCAAACCTTCATTTGAAATGTCCTCCATTAAAATTGCAATTATTCCATCTTCAACTATTGTTTTACAGCCGTTATAAAGTGTACCCCTCTGTCAAGTCAATAATTAGTCGAGTTTAAGAGAGAAAACGATCAACCCGCAGCTTAAACCCTTTCCGAGTTCTCGGTGATTACCCCGCTATCCCGGTAAATCTCATTCAGGCTGATTTTAATGTCCAGTGACTTCAGGATAAGGGGAGATATCGGCGTGAACAGATCAACCGTCCAGTTTGCGCCATTCTGGCGACCATACACTTCGATCCATTGTTTTTCCGAGTCAATCAACACATATTCCTTCAGTCCAGGGAGAC
>JBAXVB010000537.1:0-3074 GCA_037129415.1 Deltaproteobacteria bacterium | reverse complement strand
TCAAAAACCTTGGTTCCCATAACAATGGGATGGATGCGATATATTTCCATAATCACCTATCCAAAATGGGTAAACTTGATGCCTTCGTGTTATTTTACCATTTCAATTTTGACTTTTTCAGGTTCATAAATTATTAGACAGTGTAACTTTATGAATTGTCTTATCTCGGATTTTATGTTTGTGCGCTCAACGCCGGGTTTATCGTCGAAGCCCTCTTTCTACCGTAACTACAAAATTTACAATTGTGGCATCCGGGGTTGAGCAGGTATTGCCGATTTTGGGAAAACCTGACAGCCATGGGTTAAAGTCTATATATTTATCTGTATCCCCTCCCGTCGGGCGATTTCAATAATAGTACTCTCATCATCCGTTTCCCAGCGTTTCAGGCCTACTGGAACAGGCTCTATCCGATTATCCATAATGGCGGCGGTTCGCCACAGCAGATTTTTATCTTCCCGAGTGCATGATTCATCGTACCTGGGCGATATAATCAGCAAATCTATGTCGCTCCACAGATGCGTGTCTTTTCGTGCCTGCGAACCGAACAAGATACCGAACCGAACCGGGATGCCAATCTCTAAAAGTTCGTTAAGGTATTTCCTTGCTGATGCGATAACTGATTCTTCAGCCATTCAAAAAGCTCCTTCGTTTTTTGTATCAGTATATCCGCCTCTTCGCGAGACGGAACTGCTCCCCATATTTCAGGATAGCGTCCTTCGAGGTTAAACGGGTTCATTTCCGCCAATAATTCAATACGCTCCTGCTGAAACATGATTCCTGATAATTCTGCGAGCCTCACAAGGTTGTGCAGTCTTGGAGCAATATCTCCGGTATTACGGCAGACATGAGATTTAAGAATCTTTTCCAAAGTCAGATGAAGAAAGAAAAGCCCGTGACGGATTTTATTCGACCCGATCAACTGTTTCGCTGCTTCAAAATCCTCTTCTGCACCATTTCGCCAATACAAAATATGTTTATCAATATTCACCATTCGGAGTACCATTTATTCAATGCGTTATTTTATGAGTTATTGTGTTTCTGCCTATCCAAATAAGCCGGGACGGCATCCTTCATTTTCTTGTTGACACTTTCTGAGTGTATCCTTCATTTCTGGGCCACCAGTTTTATATATTTTGGCGGCCTTGATCGTCGTTCCATCCAGATCATTATGACTGATTTCCCCCTTTAGAAAAGGGGGATTAAGGGGGATTTATAAGCTACCAACAACCACTAAATCCCCCCTGGCCCCCCTTTTCAAAGGGGGGTGAGAATCGTTATTCATAGCAGTGACTGACCGGTTTTATCGTCGTAGTCCTCTTTCCACCGTAACTACAAAGTCCTGAACATTGGTTAAAATGGATCTGGCGGTAAGTGACCCCCTGTCCGCCAGCTTACTGGCGGCAAATTCCGACATATCCACCGAATAAAAATAGACGGGCCTTACCCGTTGATCCGCCATGACCTGGTAGGATGGTGTCATATTGCCAGTAGCAATGGTGTGAAGCTGAGTGGCCATGGCGATAACCGTTGTGGCTTTCTGGGACAGCTCCCGCATCTGGTTCTGGGCCTCATAAACATTCCCGGTGACTTCGGGAAGAGGCCCATCATCCCGGATGGAGCCTGCCAGAACATATGGAATGTGATTTAAGGTGACTGCATGCATGATGCCGTTTTGAACCAATCCCATTTCAATGGCTTTTCCGATGGAGCCAGCAGCGCGAATACGGTTGATGGCATCCAAGTGTTTGTAATGGCCAAGTGGAAGCGTTCGCTTGGAGTAAATTTCCTGACCCAGCGCGGTTCCAAATATGGCGCCTTCCACATCATGAGCGGCCAGAGCATTTCCGGCCAGAAGCGCATGGACGTAGCCGTTTTCGATCAGTGAGACAAAGGCGTTTCGGGCATCCCAGTCAAAGACGACGGCAGGCCCCAGAACCCACAATATGAACCCAAACTCTTTTTCGTGATGAATCAACTGGTACAGCTCGTCATAGTCAATGGAAAAAGAGGTTTCGCGGGTCAGATGAGACCGAAAGGTGAATTTTTCGGCCATGTAATCAGGGAAATCAAAGGCTTTGGTGTGAACCAGAATGCCGTCCTCACCATTTTCGCTTCTACCGCAGGCGACCAGGTCGCCGGCATTTAACCGGCGAAGCTCTGTAACCGCAAGGTGGTTGCTGGATTCAAGCACTACCGCACAATCCATTCGGGATTTGCGAAGCAGTACCCAGTCGCCTTTTTCGATATGAAGGTATTCAGGATATACCGATGTAGCGTGATAGCCATCCGGAGCGATGCCCTTTGCCGGAGCCGGCTTAAAACGCACATAGGGAGCATTTTGCAGCTCAGGAAGGCTAAAATCAGGAGCGTGAAAGGCAGGCATTTGAAATTGCATGGTCATTTCCTTCAACTGAATGCTGAATGAAAAGCAAATACTGACAGTAATATGTTGTCTTTACCATGAAAATACTTTTAAACCACGAAACAAGTAGGGGCGACCGGCCGGTCGTCCTAACGCCTTTGTGGTGAACAGTATATTCAGCATTTAACATCCGTCCTATGGGCCGCCCCTGCTCATGTCCGTTTGAATAACCGCTCAATCTCCTGTTTTGGCCACTGAATCCAGGTGGGCCGGCCATGGGGGCAGTGTGCGGGAATTCTACAGGCTTCAAGCCCTTTGATTACGGTTGCCATCTCCGCGATGGTCAGTGACTGATTGGCTCGAATGGCGCCGTGACAGGCCATAAGCTTCAGGCAGGCGTCCAGGGATTTCTCAATGTTCGCCGTCAAACCGGTTTCCATGATGCAATCCACCATTTCGATCACCAGTGGCTTCATTTCCTTTCCGGAAAGGATCGTTGGCACGGATTTGATCACATAAGACTGTTTCCCGAAAAGCTCGATCTCAATACCATACTGGCAAAGATCAGGAATGAGTTTTTCCAGAACCAGAGATTGTCGGTAACCCAGGTCCAGGGTTTCCGGAATCAGCAGTCGTTGAACTGGAATCCGTCGTTCCGTGGACTTGTCCGCCAGTTTCTCATAAAGAATCCGTTCATGGGCGGCATGTTGAT
>JBAXVB010000536.1:0-3075 GCA_037129415.1 Deltaproteobacteria bacterium | reverse complement strand
TTCCTGGCCTTGGCTATTTATTCTAAGAAAATCAGGGTTCCAATCCAATGACTTCTGTTCATCATTAGGAATACATGTCAGAATCAGATTAACGTGTTCCAGACGGTTGATACTAATGCTCCGGACAAGACAGGCCGCCATTAGCCGATCCGTTTCAATCGACAACACCTTTCCTGATGGCCCAACCGTTTTGGCGGCTGTCAGAGTGTATGCACCGTAATTCGCCCCGATATCCATCACGTTCATGCCTGGCTTTAAAAAAGTCCTTAAAAAAGCGAGTTCCTGCTCGAACCAGTCCGGACTTTCCTGCAGAATATCAGATGGTATGCCCTGAACAGAACCGGAAACACAAACGGCGATACCTCCTGCCATAGTAACAGTCTTCACATCCGCAGGATCACGGCCTTCGGCAATCAGACGCGCGCATCGGTTTTGCCAGATGCGGCGATAGGCAGCCTCAAGCTTTATGACGAATCCTTGTTGATCCATAAGGGAAGATGCCTGCATTTTATCGCGACAAATTGATTTCCAGGATTGTAGAAAGTCAGTATCACCGGCAAGCCTCACCGCTTTTTGAATGTAATCACTCTCCGATGCAGCAATACCTTCATGAAATGCAATCTGACCAAGTATGCTGGCTCCGACTCTCGAAGCATGTGTATTTCCTGTCAGAGCAATAACTGGAACCCCCATCCACAGGGCTTCGCAGGTTGTGGTTGTGCCGTTATAGGGAAAGGTATCCAGTGCAATATCCACCCGGTGATACTGTGTTAAATGTTCATTGAAAGGAAGATATGGCAGTATCTCGATTCGAGAGGCATCAACACCGTTTTGGACAAACAGGGATAGCAACTGCTGCTTGGCTCTCTGATCTGATGATATGCTCGATTTTAAAATCAGTCGTGAATTATCGACTTGCTTTAGCAGGTCTGACCATATCGCAACTACTTTTTCATTGATTTTAGCTCTGTTGTTAAAAGACCCAAAGGTAATGTAACCGTTTTTCAAACAGGGAGCATCCGATACACCCGGGCTACCGAGCGAAGGTTGATAACACAAAAACCCTCCGGGAAGACGTATCAGCTCTTCCGTATAATACGAATCGGTCATACCTGGCGGATCTGCTGTGGCATCGGTAATTCGATAATCCATTGATGGCAGTCCCGTAGTGTTGGGATACCCAAGATATGAGACCTGCACAGGGGCGGGTTTGCTGGCAAACAATTTCATGCGGTTATTCCCGGTGTGTCCGGTGAGATCCACAAGAATATCAATCTGATCTTTCTGGATACTTTCAAATACTTTATCATCTGGCATTTTGTGAATATTTCGCCAGTGATCTGCATTGGCCATCATACTCTGGGTGACGTCATCCGGCTTTGTAACGTCAGAGTAGCAGTAAACTTCGATCTGTCCACGATCATGACCCTGAATGAGCGAATGGATGAAAAACACAACCGAATGAGTACGAAAATCCGGCGATACATATCCAACACGGATTCTGCGATTAACCGTCGGATCATTGGCAAACTCCCTTGTGGCGCCAGAATCTTCCGGCGCATGTCGTTTCGCCCACTCCTGGTGCTGTCTGAAAACGGTTTCAGGGTCAATGTCCTGAAGATAGCTTAAACAAAACAAAAGATTGGAATTGGCCAATGCATCGTTCGGAGTAGATTGAATAACATGCCGAAAACCTTCGATCGCTTTTTCAATCTTGCCCTGATCCTTATGGACACATGCCAGATTGATATGAGCCAGATAAAATTTCGGATTACGGGCTATCGTATATTCATACCAGTCCACTGCCAGATCAAGTTCCCCCAGAAGCTGATTGGAACCGCCAAGATTATAAGATGCCTCGGAACAATTCGGATTCAGATCAATTGCTTTCTGAAAACAAGCAATGGCCCCTGTCAGATCGCCGCTGTCTTTCAGGGCCGCCCCCAGACTGTTGTGGTAGCTGTACTCTCTTTCATTCAACAACACAGCGGATCGAAACGAGCAAATGGCTGAGTCATACTGTTCACGCTGATAGGCTATCAGACCTGCAAGGTTTACAGCATGCGCATCTTCAGGATGATTATTAAGGTAGGGCTGAAGTTTATTTTCTGCTTCCTGAAGCATTCCGGCGCGATACTGCTCCAAGGCTTCCTGGAAGAGGCTTTTTGTTTCCTGCGGCTTTCTATTCTTTGGATGTCCCTTACGGCTGGATTGCTGCTTTTTCTGATGATGCATATAGTTCTCCCATATATTGTTCACTACAGGCGCATTGCACCTGGAAGGTTCAGAAAAAATGATCTTCAGAAACGCAATAAGCAAAGAATGTGCCTATTATGAATTTTTATATATATCGGGATATTATAAATGGAAACAGCAATTGCAGAAGTGAATTGTCAATTTCTTGACGCCAGCGTGGAAGAATGATGTCCAGAACTGGATCTATATTTACTGCAGGTGGAAGGGGAGGGTATCCATTTCGTTTTCGTGAGTGCGTGGTCATTGGCTGTTAAACGATTCGACAGGAGTTTGCGAATGGTATGATTTATAAGGAAGGATTAAAACTAAAGCTGTTTTTTAGCAGACCCAAATTGCCAAGATTCACAACAAGGCAAAATCGGGTGGATCAGTTTTCTTTGGCAAAGCAGGGGCAGTTTTAATAATCGTTAAAGTGAACTGCGAGGTATTGACCAGCCGGCTAACGGATTCCTTCCGGTTTGGATTCATCGGTCAATGGAAGATTCCTTCACGACACATCAAACACCCGAAACCCCTGATTACCGAAGCAGTAGATCACATGCCGGGATATTTTCGCTTCGGGATATTCCTGTTTCAATCCCTCCACATAACCGGCGATCTGTTCGGTGTCCGCCTCTTGCAACTCAAAATCATCAATGGTCGTTTTGAGTTTCTCGAAGGCTGTGTTGCTGTAGTATTTGAACTCGATCACCATCCGAACCCCGGCAAAGCATTCGCTGTATTTGCCTACAAACTCCAGATCCGTGCGGCCTTTGGGATAGGAGCGTTCCAGATTCCAGGTGAACCACGGGGACAGGTGGCGGCTGCACAGCTCGTAAA
>JBAXVB010000535.1:0-3081 GCA_037129415.1 Deltaproteobacteria bacterium | reverse complement strand
TTGATTTCCGCCTTGGGAAGCTGATCCATATACCATTCCATTGGCTCCAGCAGGGTATATCCCTTTTCTTTCAGTTTCTTTTTGACATTGACGACGTTATTGGTCAGCAGATACGGAAATACTGCGCGTTTGCCCTCTTCCCAATATCTGGCTACAAGAACACTTCCAAAGGATATCTTCTCTTCTGTGATTATATCCACAATCTTTTTCAACTGGCCAAGTTTTTCTTCAACCAGAATACAGAGCAAAGTTCCGGGCTGTCCGATTCCCAGCACATTGATAAATGCCCTTAATAAATCCCGAACCGAGATAATCCCCTTCAACTTGTCTTTTTCATCCACCACCGGCAATGCGCCCACAAGCGTTTTTTGCATCAGTAGCAGCGCGTCCTGAAGGGTATCCATAGGTGAAAGCGTCACCAGATTCTGTGACATGATTTCTTTGACTTTTATGGATGAGGTTGCGGCTATTTCTGCAGGCTCTTTATCTTTTTTGTAAAAAGTTGAAGGAAGCGCGCTGCGAAGGTCACGATCGGTTATCATGCCAACCAGCAGGCCGTCGGGTTCAACAACTGGCAAGTGGCGAATCTGATACTGCTCCATTAACTCTTTTGCCTCAATAATATCGGCATTCTTATCGATGGTAACAACTTTCTGGGTCATTGATCTACTGACAAACATAATGGCCTCCACAATGTAAAAAACGAAATAATTGACGTCCAAATATTAAACGCAAAAATTAAACGCAAAAGGCTCAGCGCCGATGAATGAAACAACCTAAACGCTTTGAAAACGATATGCTATAAGATCACGATTCCAGGGTAAAGATTAGCCTTTCAACAATATCTTAACATGGTTATTAATCAGCTCTGGAAGCCGTTTAAGGGAGTACCCGCCTTCCAGAATGGAAATAATTCTTCCGCCTGAATGTTTGTTGGCTGTTTCAACAAGCCGTTCCATGATATAGGTAAACCCTTCTGTTGAAAGATTGATTCCAGACATATCATCATCCGCATGGGCATCAAAACCTGCTGAGATCAGCAGGACTTCCGGAGCAAACTGATCAAACAACGGAATAAAATCATTGTCAATGACGGATCTGTATTCCTCGTCCCCTTGGCCCGGTAACATGGGATAGTTTCGGGTAAAGCCTGTACCCTCGCCAGATCCTTTTTCAAAAGCCCGTCCGGTTCCCGGAAAGGCGAAAGAAGGATGCTCATGGACGGAGTAATAGAAAACAGATGAATCAGTTTCAAAAATGTTCTGGGTTCCGTTTCCGTGATGAACATCAAAATCCATGATGCCTACCCGTTTGATTCCCCATTCACTCTGAATGTAGCGGGCGGCGATCGCAATATTGTTGAAATAGCAAAATCCCATGGCCTGGTTAATCTCTGCGTGGTGTCCGGGGGGCCTGACCGCGCAGAACGCATTATCCAGAGCGCCTTCCATAACCAGCTTTGATGCCTCCAGGATGCCGCCGACCGCCAGTCTGGCGATGTCGTACGTCTGATAACATAATTGGTTATCCTCGCATTCAAAAGAACTTTTGCCGGACTGACAGACGGATTGGAATCGTTCGATGTAAGCTTTGTCATGCACCGATTCTATCCATTTCATTTCCGCCACGCTGCCTTCAAGGCGAACCAGTTGGGCAAGCAGTCCGGATTTCTCTAACCCGGTATATATGACGGAGAGGCGATCCGGGGCTTCTGGATGATAGGGTCCCGTGTCGTGCAAAAGATACCTGTCGTCATATAAAAAACCTGTCTTTTTCATATTAATCCCTATAACGACCGAATTTGATGATGGACTTGTAAAAAGCCTGAAATCTCCGTTTTCAACATTTTTGGGCTTTTTACAAATTGATCAGTTGATAATGGTGTCAAATATTCCATAGGCTGCCTCAATCGCGGCATTGCCCGCAGGAATGGCTACAGTCGGCTGTCCGTTTAAATCGTAAGCATAGATATCCGCATCTTCCGGAATAGTTCCCGCAAGCGCTATTCCAGCATCCTGAACTATCCGGGTGATTTCCGGTGAAAGTGCATCCTTGACCTTATTGATGATCAGATAGCTTTTTGAAACGCCGATCCGAAGATCTCTGGCCAGTTTATCAATGCGAAGCGCGGAAAGGATGCTGCGCCGGGAAGTATCCGACACCATCAGCAGCACATCCACATTTCGTGTCGTAAGCCTGCTGATATGCTCCATACCAGCTTCATTATCCATGACGATATAAGGATAATTGTGAATGAGTTTATCAAGAAAGGCGATTAACAGCGAGTTGGCTGCGCAATAACATCCAGAGCCTTCCGGCTGCCCCATGACAATCAGGTCGTAACCGTTGGCTTCAACAACAGCCTGCTGAAGCTTCATGGACATGAACACATCTTTGGTCATGCCGCCAGGGACAACTCCTTTTTTCATTTCCTCGCGGGCATTGCTCAGGGTATCGCACAATTGAAGCCCAAGCACTTCGTTCAAATTGGCGTTGCTGTCGGCATCCACAGCCAAAACCGGTGATTTGCCCTTGGCCACCAGGTATTTGATAAGCATTCCGGCTATGGTTGTTTTTCCGGTTCCTCCTTTTCCGGCCAGTGCAATTGAATAAGGCATATGATAAAAATTCCTTTCCGAATGTGTGTTTGATTGTGAAATAAATGACGTTATTTATTAAGGCACTTAACGCCAACAGTCAAGTAACTTTTTTCCGGGATGTCCATATTGAAGGTCGGCGGCCAGAAACTTGATGCGGGTTCAAGCTGCACCCAAGCAAATTCCTTGCAATGCAATTTTGTCTATGCTAAATTCTGAACGGTCACTCAGATTGTGGTGATATGTTTTTTTGCTTCGAAATTTTCAGAAAGTTTGTTATTTCTTGAATTTTTTTCAGGCCATTACAATGATTCATCAAACCGTAAAAATTGGAGGAAAAAATGGATTTTGAACTCACCAAATCACAGATTGAGATTCAGAAAGCAGCAAGAAATTTTGCCAAAGGCGAATTTGACAAAGATATTGCTCTTGAACTGGAGAAAAAACACGAATTTCCAACGAAAATATGGAAAAAAGCCGCCGA
>JBAXVB010000534.1:0-3082 GCA_037129415.1 Deltaproteobacteria bacterium | reverse complement strand
CAGGAATGGGGCGGAATTATCCGTCACGGCGCAAAGCTGCTCTGGTGCTATTCAGAAGCTACTGTGCCCAAACTTCTTCTGGTTACCCGCAAGGACTACGGCGGATCCTATCTGGCCATGTGTTCCAAGGATCTGGGGGCGGATATGGCTTTCGCATGGCCGACTGCTCAGATTGCGGTTATGGGCGCTGCTGGTGCCGCCAATATCATTCATCGCAAGGAAATCACCACGGCGGCGGATCCGAAAGCCAAGCGCCTGGAGAAAATCCAGGAATATGACGATCTGTTTTCAAATCCCTACTGCGCCGCCGCCAGGGGTTTTATTGACGCGGTCATTGTCCCCAGCGAAACCCGGCCCCGGCTGATTGATGCGTTAGAAGTCATGTGCAGCAAGCGGGAAACCCGGCCGCCGAAAAAACACGGCAATATACCGGTATAAGGGGGGAGCGATGAAATCGAGTACCCAACAGTCCCAAAAGATGGCTGCGGCTATTTCGGCGGTTTTCGGCTATATCCGCTCGCAGGAAGATGCCGCCGCGCTGGCGATGTCTATGGATGAACCGGCTGCCGTACCCGTGGTTGAGCCGTCCAGACCCACTTCGCCGGTAAAATTGTGGGGTGTCAGCGGCAGGCAGGAGATGATGAGTATGCGGAATTTGATGCAGCTTCGAACGTTTCAGGGATCGAAACTGCGGTAAAAAAGGCTTCGGCCCGACCATGAAATTCTTGAACCGACTTTAATGATATATTGATGATGAGGAGATCCTTAACATGAGTGACCATGATCAAGTTAAACTGACTGATATGAATTACAGCAAGGACAGACCCAGTGCCCAAAATCCCGTCAAAATAATGGACCTGACATTGCGGGATGGCCACCAGTCGCTGTTTGCCACGCGTGGCAGAACAGAGGACATGATTCCAGTAGCTGAGATGATGGATGAAATCGGCTTCTGGGCCCTTGAAACCTGGGGCGGCGCGACTTTTGATACTATGCACCGGTTTTTGAATGAAGACCCCTGGGAACGCCTCCGAACATTGAAGCGTTACATCAAGAAAACCCCGTTTTCCATGCTGTTAAGAGCACAGAATCTGGTTGGATACCGCAATTATGCTGACGATGTGGCCCGTGCCTTTGTGGAACGCGCAGCAGCCAATGGCATGGATGTTTTCCGAACATTTGACGCGTTGAATGATTACAGGAATTTTGAAACAGTTGTTCCGGTAATCAAGTCCTGCGGCAAGCATTTTCAGGGTTGTATCTGCTACACCATGACCGAACCCAGACTCGGCGGCGAAGTCTATAACCTGGACTATTATGTCAACAAGGGAAAAGCCCTGGAAGACATGGGCGCAGACAGCATCTGTCTGAAAGACATGGCCGGACTGATTGCACCTTACGATGCATACTCAATTATCAAAGCCCTGAAAAATACTGTGAAAATCCCGATTAACCTTCACAGCCATTTCACCTCCGGCATGTCATCCATGTCTCATTTAAAGGCCATTGAAGCCGGCGCGGACATCATTGACACCTGTATGTCACCCTATGCCTATCGGACATCCCACCCGGCCATTGAGCCGCTGGTCATGACGCTTATTGGCACCAACAGGGACACGGGATTTGACATCAAATCACTTGCCGCCATAAATGAAATTCTGGAAAAGGAAATCTGCCCCAAATATCGGCAATTATTGGATGACACCAAACTGTCGATCATTGACATCAACGTGCTGCTCCATCAGACCCCGGGCGGTATGCTCTCCAACCTGGTAAATCAACTTCGGGAAATGGATGCGCTGGATAAAATTGACCAGGTCTATGCCGAGCTGCCCAGGGTCCGAAAAGATCTGGGTCAGATTCCGCTGGTAACGCCTACCAGCCAGATCGTGGGAATTCAGACAGTGAACAACGTGCTTTTCGACGATGAAAATGAGCGCTATAAAATGATCACTGGCCAGGTCAAGGATCTTTGTTACGGGTTGTACGGAAAAACCGCTGTTCCCATTAATGAGGAGGTTCAGAAAAAAGCGCTGAAAGGATATGCCAGAGGCGAAGAACCCATTACCTGCAGGCCGGCTGAAGTAATTGAACCGGAACTGGCAAAAGCACAGGAGGATGTCAAGGGCTTGGCAATGGATCTGGACGATGAGCTGATTTACGCCCTGTATCCGGTAACCGGCAAACGATTCCTGCAATGGAAATATGGCAAGGAAGAAGTTCCTGCTGATGTCAAGCCCGTTACGCTTGAGCAAGCCAAGGCCAGGCAGGAGCTTATCCAGAAGGCGATCGCCGGGAAGCTGGTTGAAAAAATCGAGAAAGAAGCGCCTGCCAAGGGCGACGGTTTGCGCAAATTCAATGTATTTGTGGAAGACACATATTTTGAGGTTGGGGTTGAAGAGATTGGCGGCGCTCCGGTTGTCAGCTACATTCAGCCTGCAAGGCCGGTCGCTGCAGCAGCGCCTGCATCGGCACCCGCTGCCGCCGCCGCTAAGCCTGCAGCACCCGCAGCCGCGCCTGTCGTAGCCCCGGTTGATGGCACAGCTATCAACGCGCCCATGCCGGGAATGATCGTAAGATATGATAAAAATGTTGGCGATGCGGTCAGTAAAGGTGAAACGGTGGTGATTCTCGAAGCCATGAAAATGGAAAACGCTCTTGCGTCTCCTGTGGATGGCATCATAAAAGCTATCAATTTCAAAAGCAGCGATTCTGTTCCCAAAGGCGCAGTCCTTTGTGTAATCGGATAGAAAATAGGTGCAGGTAACAGGGTTTCATGTAGGGGCGGGTTCGTAACCCGCCCACGCACCCGGGAGGGCGGGTTTTGAACCCGCCCCTACCCCTGTTACCTTTTCTAAACAAGGGCTGGTTTTATTCCGGCCCTGTTTTTTTGAGAGGAGGCAGAGCTGATGAAGATTCATGAGTATCAGGCCAAGGAGCTTTTTAAAAAATACAACATTCCCATACCCGAGGGTAGTGTGGCGTTCAGTGTGGCGGAAGCCCAAGGCATCGCTGAAAAACTCGGCGGATATCCGGTTGTGGTCAAGGCCCAGATTCATGCCGGAGGCAGGGGAAAAGGCGG
>JBAXVB010000533.1:0-3089 GCA_037129415.1 Deltaproteobacteria bacterium | reverse complement strand
GCGAGGCAAGTATGAGATTGCCGGTTATCTTGGGCTCGGCATAGGAAAGACGCGTACAAACAATATCTGAATTTTCAGGGTGAAGGCCAACTTTATCGTGGACGATGATCTCAACGTCGTTTTCTCAACGCTGCCTGTCGGCGTTCACCTGGAAGTGTTGCTGGATTCCTGCCATTCCGGGACAGGAACTCGCGAAGCTGCCGCCCTGGCTTGCCTGCCGACGGAATATGCCATCAAACAGCGGTTGAGGATACAGAAACAGGAGAGTTAAATAAATCTTTTGAGAAAATAAAACAGGAGGTCAATATGAGCTTTTCCGCAACTACTATATCAGAACACTATGTGAATGAGGGAAGGATCGAAGGGGAAACCATGGGGGAATTCAGGGGGGAATTCAGGGGAATAATCATGGGAAAAATCGAAATGATGGAAGAGCTATACCGATTCAGTGTCTTATCAAAAGAGCAGATGGAAAAAATAATTGAGCCGCTTAAGGAGCAACTGCAAGACCTGCTATCAAGGGTCTAATAACGGTTTTGCGTGCTGCGTTGAAAAAATTTGAAGCAAGCGTTCTTTTCCAGGCGATTTGCGTTTTTCAGAAGGACACCTCAGTCAAGCGCAAGCCTTCCTGGGAGGGTGATTCCATAGTTCCGAAGCTTTAATTTATGAGATTTATAAATACATTGAAGACATGAAAAATGAATTGACCAATGAGAAGAAATTGTTGGCGGAACAGTGGGTTCAAGCCTATAAAAAAGTACCTAAGAAATATGTTGAGAAAATAAAACAGGAGGTCAATATGAGCTTTTCCGCAACTACCATAACAGAACATTACGTGAATGTGGGATGGAACAAGGGAAAAATCGAGGGAAAAATCGAGGGGGAAATCGAGGGAGAAATCAAGGGAAAAATCAAGGGAAAAATCGAAAACCTGGAAGAGTTATATCGATTCAGTTTCTTATCAAAAGAGCAGATGGAAAAAATGATTGAGCCGCTTAAGGAGCAACTGCAAAACCTGCAATCATCAGAAAAACGCGCCCTTGAGGGCCTAATACAAATTTCTTGTTCATCAAGCAGCGCCAATGAGCTAAGCCTGACCCCATGACCATAAAACTCACCCATCTCAGCGCAAAAAAATGTGATTTGACCGTTCGTACATGCTGACCCTTCGTACGCTTCATTTTATTCTTGACGGCAGTGTTTTTATATATTAGGCGAATGGCTTTACCACCAAAGACATCCGGGTACTGGTGGATGCCATGGCCACGAAATCCGCGATTATGGGTCGCCTGAACTTGCTGGTTAAAGATGCCAAGACAGGAGATAAGCTCCTGGTTGGGGTGGGGTGTTGGTGCCGGGAGTGTTTTTTTGCAATCGCGCGGACCTGGCTCCCAGTGAACATGTTCAGGATATCGTCAGATGGATGGGAAACGCACGGAGGAAAGAAGTGTTTCCAACATGTTTTCGTTCCAAGGAAGGTCAAGATGAGTGAAATCGCTTTGTTGGACCAAACTGTGCAATGGCTGGAGGAAGCTCCCATCAGCGGGCAAACTCTGGATGATAAAGTTCGCCAGCTCTTGCAATCGGAGTATTTGCGCAAGCTTGGGCAATTTCACCGCGCAGATATGGTACTTTCATGCAAGTATGGGTTGGATTTCCGCCAGTTCATGGTGCAACGGGTCGTAGAAAAAAAACATTATTGTTGGGAAGTCGAAACCGATGCCATGGATTGGGAGACAGCTATTAGTGGAATTCAAACAATAGAACGTAGACTATCAGTATTGCGCGAGGCGTGATTTGTATTCCTGTAGCGAGTTACACGCTGATGCTCAAAAAGCTTTTCGGCAATATTGGTTTATCCAATCTATACAGATTGGACAAGAGACTGACCATACCTTGTCGCTGCGCCTCCATATTCGCACCGATTTATTTGTGCAGGCCTTTGTTGGCGAAATCAGTGGTTCTCTGTTACGACCAGATTCCCCAGTTGGAATGCCTGGCGGCGGCAAAGAAGAAAAAACTTCTGGAATGAAGAGTATCGTCAGTCCATTTATCTACTGAGACTCAAAAAGCATCAGTTCTTCCGGGAATTGCTGTTACACAGAGTTGGGGTGAGGGTTCAAAAACGCAAGATTATGCCCGTTCGCAGTATATACCTTATAGCTTGGCAGACTGTCCAGTTTTCGGGGGTAACCATAGTATGAGTAATTTTTCAATAAGAATCGAGATATTCAAAGAAGGGGAAGAATATGTTGCGTTCTCACCAGAATTAAACGTTTCGAGCTTCGGTGAGACGATTGAAGAAGCAAAACTTGCAATTAAAGAAGCTATCGAAGCATTTATGGAAGAATGCGAAAAGATGGGCACTTTGGGTGATGTTTTGGAAGAGGCCGGTTTTAAAAGGAATATGGATGTGTGGGTATCAAGATATCCAGTTGCCGAAGAGCGACTCGCCATTGCCATGTGAATTATATGGCAGATAAAATTATCCCAATTCATTACAAAGAACTGATCAAAGTGTTTGAGAATGATGGATTTACAGTTCAGCGGATAAAGGGTGATCATGTGGTCTTGACCAAAGATGGTGTCAAAAGACCACTTGTGATCAAGACAAGTCCCCGACTTGTTCCTGTTGCTCATATCAGAACGAATATGACAACCGCAGGCATGTCCAGGGAGCGCTATTTTGAACTTTCAGGAAAATAAGAACAAAATAATTGTGTAAATCCGCATAGGTCCACAACTGTTGGCTGTCGTAACCTATTGAATTTGAGACTTTTATTTAAAAATCAGAGAAAATTGAAATTATCATATGTTTTCAAATGGTTAGACATATTCGAACTCAAGATGCCAAAACTTATAGACCTATGCGCAAATTTTGGCCACACCGTTTGATCTGGACAGCATTGATCTGTTGGTTCGTCTGGGGTTGAACATCTTCAAGATTCCATCTGGCGAGATCACCTTTATTCTTGACGGTGGTGCGTTTTTGCATTACAAGTTTCATCCATGAACAAGTATTTTGATGAAGATAATATTCGTATCCGGCTACTGAAGCATATCAGCGCCTCAACCAGCCACCTTACCCA
>JBAXVB010000532.1:0-3092 GCA_037129415.1 Deltaproteobacteria bacterium | reverse complement strand
GCATGGCCATGGCTCTTCTGATGCTCTGCATGCGAAAACAAAAAGATGGAACGCCCGCCAACACCATTTTGCTTGGAAACATTATTGGCGCTGTGATCGGCCTACCGTTTCTGTTTCAGGAAAGCTATTCGTTGCCAAACCTTAGCATTATTGCTTACCTTGGTATCTTTCAGATCGGACTCTCGTTTGTTCTGTATTCGATTGCAATCAAGCAGGTACAGGCCCTTGAAGCCACCCTCATATTAACCCTTGAACCCATTTTGAATCCGCTCTGGGTGTTTCTGGTCATTGGGGAAACCCCCGGAAAACTGGCTCTGATCGGCGGAATGTTCGTGGTTGGTGCAGTCACTGCCCGTGCTGTTGTAAGCGCGCGGGCAGTTGCAGCTTGAGCTATAAGCAGGGGGCGTTTATTGACATCGGGAATTGATCATTTGCTCTTTTTCTTTGATTTTTTGGATATTGAGATTTCTGCCTTGGATTTGCCTTCAATCTTTTCTCGAAACATAACATAGTGACGCTTGACTCTCTCCACATAAACTTTGTCCTGAATCAGCATATTTTGAAACAGCTTCAATATGGCCGGAGCTATCTTCGATTGCGGACTTGCCAGATTAAGTACTGGACCCTTTAGCGCATCAATATCATGGGAATTACTGTATCCTATCCACTTTGCATAAAAATCCCTGTTCTCCCATCCCCAGGCAATAACCGCTTTAATCTGCTCGTCAAGAGATGACGTTACACAGAAAAAAACACGGCGGCAGTCGCATCCTGGCTCATCACAGAACATCTCGTGAAAAGAATAAGTTGCGATGGGTAAGTTAAATGCGACAGGATCCAGCACCGTAATGGCTCTGGTCTCACACTTGGCTATCTTGGGAAATTGCATGTGGAACTGCGCGTATGACATTATTTCTCCTTTTTTGTGCATTTACTGTAAACCACGAAGGACACGGATTCATTCTAACATTTCTGGAATCTTTCCATGTACTCCCACATATAGTTCTGGTGTATCCAAACGATATCTGCATTTACCAGGATGAACTTTTCCCTCTCTGCCCGTACCGTATATCGACAAAATATACAATGGTTTCGTGCAATGATTACAATTTTCTTGAATGTCTTGTGAGGTTTTCCCAGATCGTCCGCTTAAGCCAAAGAAACCTGAGAGATGGGCGATAAAAGATATTGTGGCCCAAAGTGATGATTTGTTTGTTGTATACTTGACTTTCCAAATTAATTACTCGCTAATTCGAGGTAAATCACTTCAAGGAACCATATTTCTCATATGAGCGAGTTTTTGCTTCAGCATCAACTTCTCATTATAGGCTGAAGCTGGTTTTAATCATGAAAGTTGATTGTGACGTTGTTTTGTGGTAAAATAATTGGCCTTGGGAATTCGTGGTTTTATCATCGCACCTTTGAGTTGGTGAGGCAACTGATGCAACCGTTGCTCTAAGCATAGGAAGGGGGTGATTTTCTTAGGATTTGCATTAAATTATTTTTGTAACTGTTTTATCACATAAGTATCGAACATGGCTCTTCAGTTTCTTTTATAAGCTCTATTTTTGTAAGGAAATACTTAAAACTTTAGACAATAAACTTCCCAGAATGTTTTTTAAACGAGAGGAGATCATTATGAATAAAGAGCGAAATGTTGGCAGTTTGATTATTATAATATTTCTCTTGTTTTTGTTACGGGTATGTACTGTATGGGCAGATGTGACCACACCTACGACCATTGCCTCCGACCTGAATTATCCATGGGGACTCGTCGTCGATTCGACGAATGCATACTGGTCCGACCAGACACCCGGCAAAGGAAATAGTAATCAAAATATCAGGAAAGTCGGACTCAATGGCGGCACCATCACTAATCTTGCTACAGATATGGACTGTCCCTTTACTATTGCTTATGATTCAAACAGCATATACTGGGCGGAATGTCACACCGGTAATATAAAGAAGGTTGGAATAAATGGAGGTGCTGTAACTACCTTAGCCACCAATGCTGCTTATTCCTATACTGGTATCGCAGTTGATGGGACATACGTTTACTTCGGGAATTATGATGGAGGCTATGTCATCAAGAAAGTGGGAATTAACGGTGGTGCATTTACCAACCTCGTATCAGTCGTGACTAATCCAGTCATTATGACCCAAGATGGAACATATTTATACATTGCAGATTATCCAAAAGGGACAATAAATAAAGCATTAAAAAGTAATGGCGCAGTGACCACCCTGGTCACAGGCGAATCCTTTCCACAAGGGACTTCGGTTGCAGTCGATGCATCGAACTTGTACTGGATATCAGGTAACGGCAATTCGATAAAGAAAGTGGGGTTAAACGGTGGCGCTGTCACCACTCTTGTTTCCTCGGGAGCTGACGGATATCATGGCATTATTGCCCTTGATTCCGCGAATGTTTATTGGGTTGGTGGCGGTTTATATATGGTCGGCAAAAATGGCGGGACTGTAACCACTCTTGTAAAAGCAATCTCATGTACAGGCGGTTTCGCGGTTACAACAACGGCTGCGTATTGGACGGATTTTAGTTGTACCGGGTCGTACTCATATCAAGGAATTATACAGAAATATCCTCTATCAGGCGGTGGTGGAGGAACTTGTTCTCAAACCGAACTCGACGCTGCGCATCTGGAAGGCTATAATGATGGCGTCATCGCTGCCAAAAAGGCATGTAAAGATAATCCAGCCTCATGCGGTATATACGCGAATGATGTTTCTAACTGTGCCACCCTCACCGCTGAAGGAAAACTGAGTGTACCATGTATTAACATTAATAATCTGTCACTATGGTGTGACATGGTCTATACGCCGACAAGCACAAAAGATATCTTATTTAAGGTGATGGATTACGATATCCGCTCAAAATAGGATATTGCAACGAGCTCACTAATGATCAGGCTGGTTTTGATAACAAAAATTGACCACTCTGAAGGTTGCGACAGAATGCAGCATTTGCAAGATGCTGCATTCTGGTTTTAGTCTGCCAAGGCCGCTCACTTTTTACCGGATTGCCGCATGATATTCCTGAAGGGACCTGATCTGAGGCGGTCCTTCCCGGCGTG
>JBAXVB010000531.1:0-3093 GCA_037129415.1 Deltaproteobacteria bacterium | reverse complement strand
ATATCGGAAGAAGGCCACTGCTATTCAATCGTCCGTATCTACTGTCCGGCTGTGAAGATAATAATCTTGCTGGTTTGAGACCATTCTAAATATCGATTTTCACTATTTTTCGTTACATTTCATTCGGTTGCTATGGTTCGACCCCATTCACGATTGAGAATGTTCAAGCTGTATCTGAAAGTCGGGGCAATGGAATCTTCAATTCGATGCTTCAATTTAAGGAATTGCTTTTCGGTAAGATTCGGGCATTCAAATACGGATTTTTGAACCCTCGTACCGTATTTTTTAGAATCTTGACGACCCGATATCGCTTCCGGTTGTCCACAATGTCAAAACATACAAGATAGAACATGTCTCATGAATTACGAATTGTGTATTTTTGGTTTTTACCTATAGCTGCTATCTGTTTACATTTCCCAGGTAAATGGCTGATAGGCAAGTTCCGGATTTTCCAGAAACTGCCCGAAACTCTTAACCTGCTGATAGATCAACCATTGATACTTGATGGACTTATTCAGCGGCGGATAATGCACACTGCGGTTCATCATCTCCTCGTAGGCGGCAATAAATGTCCGGTTCATGGTTGGCATATCATGAAACGAGGTTGGTGTCTTTTTGGAGGTTGCTTAAGGACGAAAAGTCGGTTTTTTATGTTCCCTTCAAGCCCGGGCTGTAACCGTCGGGTTACGGGGAGGCGTTTCACGATAAGCGGTCTGGATGCGCCGCTGATTTCTGTGGGCGGAGATCAGATCATCGCGTCTCATGGCATCCATTTTTAATGTCATAAAGGTTACGTTCTCCGTTCTCTGTTCTCCGTTAATACGGCAAACGGTAAACGGTAAACAGTCAACGGTTTTCAGGCACGCCGCACCGGAAGCCTCCGCGAAAAATGGCTGCGATATCGGCATAATCTCGGCTTCAGCGGTATCCGGACTGCGCTTGGCGATGCCCTCATCGTTTCGGTCCATCATCCAGAAATAGCCGTCAACATCGGTTATTGCACGATCTCCGGTGGCGTAGGTTCCGGGGAACTTCGAAAAATGGATGCTTTTAAAACGGTCGGGGGCGCCGTAAAACCTTCTCATCAATCCAGGCCACGGTCTGCTTATGATCAGCCATCCGTCTTCATCAAGAGCCGTTTGATCGGGATTGTCCCGGATGATTTCCGGTTTGATTCCAAAAAAAGGCAGGGCGGCTGATCCGGGCTTGCAGGGTGTGGCCCCAGGAAACGGGCTGATCACAATGCCTCCGGTTTCGGCCTGCCACCATGTCTCCACGATCGGGCATTTCCCCTGGCCGATTGTTTCACGGTACCACATCCAGAGTTTGGGGTCCATGGGGGAGCCGGCCGATCCCAGCAGTCTGAGTGTACTCAAATCGTGTCGTTCGGGCTGGTGATTTCCGGATTTCATCAGGGTGCGCAGGATTTTGGCTGCGGTATAGAAAATGGTCACCCCATATTTCTCGACAATCTCCCAGAAACGATCCGGGTAAGGATGGTTCGGTCCGCCTTCATACAAGAGACTTGTAACGCCGTTAACCAGCGGGCCATAAACAGTATAGCCGTGCCCTGCGTCCCAGCCGATATCCGCCGTACACCAGAATATATCTTGCTCCCGGATATCAAAAATCCATTTGAATGTCTGCATGACATAAACCAGATAACCGGCCGTGGTGTGCAGTACCCCCATGGGCTTACCGGTAGTAGCGCCGGTGTAGTGGATAAAAAGAGGAGCTTCTGCATCCATCATCACTGGAGGGCATTCATTGGAAATGTCCGGGGCGCCGATTTCCTTGTCCCAACAGAAATCCCGCCCCTCATACAGGGTTGATTCCATGCCGGGTCTGCGAACCACAATCACATCGGTGATACCGGGACATGACAGCAGCGCGATATCTGCCTGTTCCTTGCTCCTGAAGAGTTTGCCTCCGGGAGAACAGCCGCTTGCGCATATCAACAGACGGGAATCGGAATCCAGTATCCTGTTTTTGAGTTCATCGGGGCCAATGCCTCCGAAAACAACGGAATGAACAGCGCCGATTCGGGCGCATGCCAACATGGCAATCGGCAGTTCAGCGATCATGGGTAAATAAATGATCATCCGGTCTCCCTTTTTAACGCCGTGCTTCTTCAGCACGTTGGCAAAACGGCAGACCTGTCGGTGGAGCTGCTGAAAGGTGAGGGTTTTCTCCTGGCCGGGTTTGTCTCCTTCCCAGATGAGGGCGGCTTTGTTCCGTCGTCCGGTTACCAGATGACGATCCAGGCAATTCACCGTAAGGTTCAGCTTTCCCCCCACAAACCATTTATGAACGCCCTCACGGAAATCTTCCTCCAGCACCGTGTCCCATTTTCTGAACCAGTCCAGTTCGTTGGCCAGTTGAGACCAGAACGCCTCGGGATCATCGATCGATATTTGATATATCTTATGATATGCATCAATGCTCTTGAGCCTGGCTTTTTCCCGGAACGCTCCCGAAGGAGGGAAAACCCGGTTTTCACTTAAGACCGAAGTGATGGATTTTTTGTTGGGAGTGTCGTCCATCACCAGGGTAACCCGGTTTTGGCCGTCCTCTCGTTTATATGTGATGACATCCGCCAGTTTCCGGACCATCCGAAGCCCTAGTTCCATGTCTTCAATGTCATCCAGGGATATTCTTTCGGTCGGCCTGTTGGGGATGGACGTGGGGTCGAATTCCTTTCCGTCGTCCTCTATGGTGATGGTCAGCTTCTTGCCAGTCAGGGATAATCCGATCCCGATGATGTGTTCCCGGCCGTCTTCGTAGGCATGGGAAACGATGTTGACGAAGAGTTCTTCAATGGCGAGATTCGCTCCATAAATTAAGCTGTTGCTCAATCCATGAAGCTTGCCAAAGGCATCCATCTTTTCACACAACTGTTTGATTCCTGAGACTTGACTCCGCAATTGCAGGTTATAGTCGTTTGACACGGCCCACCTCCCTGGATATTTATTTACGTTGTGACCATGATCTTGTTGACGGCTTGGAAAAAAATCCGGATGCTTCGTTGGTCTGCATCCTTTCTGGTTCTACCGGATTTTGTGGTCAGACTCTCCACCCTCGCAGGGACCCAGC
>JBAXVB010000530.1:0-3098 GCA_037129415.1 Deltaproteobacteria bacterium | reverse complement strand
ATTGAAGCCGCCGATCAGTTCGCCGATTTCGTCTTGACTGGTGATGGGCAAGGGCTGCGGATGCTGGTCTGTATCCGACAGAATGGCCAGTTTTTTAATGGTGGCGAATACAGGCGCAAGTTGGCGTTTCAACATCCACCAAGTCAGACCACCCGCCAGCAGGGTCAGGAAGATCGTTGTCAGCAGCATACGTTTCTGCATGGCGCGGACCGGAGCAAAGGCTTCTTTAGTAGGTATCAGGGCTGCAATGTACCAACCCGACACAGGAATACCTTTGGCGGAGGCCAGTACCTCTATTCCGTGCGGGTTGACCACAACACCGGAACCCTCGTAGCCCTGAATAAAACGGTCAATCAGAGCGTTAACACCAGTTCCGGGCAGCACTTCCATAATGCGCGTCTTGTCCGTTGCATAAACAATCGTTCTAATTTGCGGCGAAACCAGTAGATAGCCTCCTGTCTTGCCATAACTATTATCTGTAATCTTGCCAAGAAAATTGGGTACGCCCAGGTTGGTAACTCCAGCCAGGACACCAATCACTTTGCCTTCCATGTCTCGAATGGGCGTAGCCATGACGAAAACCGGAGTCGCCATCGTCTTGCCCATGACCGGTTTTCCGATTGTCGATTTCCCCTTTAATGCTTCGATCATGAAATCTCTATCAGCGTAATTGATGCCAATTCGTACCATAGTTGGAACATCGGCAATAGCCGCGCCATCAATATTGCAGATCAAATTGCCGGTAAACATCGTTGAAAGAGCTGGTCGATCTTCGAGGAATGTCTGTATGGACGCTGCATTGTCCAATATGGCCGGAGTAATTTTTGCTGCAACTTTTTCCAGCGCTATCATCCGGTCATTCAGCTCGGTATTGATACCCGATGCTATAATGGAAACTGTTGAAAATTGTTGTTCGCCTAACGCATGTTCCATGTCGTGCTGCAGGGAGTAGCTTGAGTAGAACGCCAGCGACCAGAAGCCAACTATAAAAATAGTCAACGTGAAGATAGTCACCCTTGTCTTGAGTGAGCGCCACTGAAAGATTGCGCTTGATGTCGGTTTATATGTGCATGTTGTGGTTGTCATTTGCGGTTCCCTTGATTGAAAACGAAGTTCACGCCGGCACCCTTTATGAATTAGGAATTAGGAATAAAAACATCCAGCCTTCACAATTAGCTTTTGCTTTTCATTCATAGTTCATAATTTTCTTTTCAGTCATGCCAGTCCGAACCATAGGATGCGCGGCGGATCGCCTCGCCAAGTCCCTTCAGTTGATAAGGCTTACCCAGGAAGGCATTGGGACGTTCGGGATGATCACCCGCTATGACCTGAGCCTCATCATAGCCGCTGGACAGGATCACCGGGATATTCGGAGAAAGCTTGCGCAGAGCTGTTAGTGTCTCCCAACCGTCCATAATCGGCATCGTCAAATCGGAGAGGACGCAGCGGATACCATCCTGATAATGCTTGAATATCTCCACTGCCTCAGCACCATCTTTTGCTTCAAGCACCGCATATCCGAGGCGAGTGAGCATGATTCTGGCTACGTTGCGCACTGGCTCCTCGTCTTCGACCAGCAGCACCGCGCCACCGCTTTCAATCCTGGAGAATTTTTCTGCTCCGCCAGTCTGTAGTGCTTTAGGCATGGATGGCAGGTCGGACCGGCAAGAGACTTCTTCATTCGACACCGGCAAAAAGACCCGAAAGACACTACCCCGGTCCGGTTCGCTCTCCACCGTGATTCCCCCGCTGTGCGCCTGGACAATTCCTATCACCACGGACAACCCCAGGCCCCGGCCGGTGAATTTTGTGGTGAAAAACGGATCAAATATCTTCTCGATATCCTTGTTCGTAATCCCGCAACCCGTGTCCACAACTTCCAGACAGGCATAGATACTTTCACGCGCTTGCCAGTCGATGGGAAAACGATTCAAGACGGGAATATCCGTCATTGAAAACGTCTTGATGCTCAGACTAATAGCTCCTTTATTCTCGCCGGCAGCCTCCCAGGCATTGGTGACCAGGTTGGTGAGAACCTGCTGTATTTGGCCATCGTCCGCACGGATGACCGGACCGAAAGAGGGAAAATCGGCCTTTAGGATCATGTCTTTCGGAGCTGCGGCTTGAAGCAGGATAATGCTTTTGCGGCAGGCTCCGGACAAGTCTATGGGTTCATGCTTGCTGAACGTTTGCCCCAGATACGTCAACATCAAGCCGCTGACCTCCGCTGCTTTGCGAGTCGCCTGCATGGCTGAGACCAGGTTCTCGATCGGATTTACACCCTGTGGCAAGTCGTCTATGGCCATTTCAAGGTTCCCCATAACTGCCTGGAGTTGATTGTTGAAATGGTGAGCAATGGCCTTGGCCATGCGGCCCAGACTTTCGGTCTTCTGAAGCTGCCAGTTCTGAGCTTCGAGTTTTTCCTTGTCCGCCTCCGCCAACTGGCGCGCTTTTTGGTCTCTGACCTCATCAAGCGCCCGCTGCACCGCCAGGGGAAGCCTGTAAAGTCGGTCCTTCAGCACATAGTCCGTGGCGCCCTGCTTGAGGAGTTCCACGGCTTTTTCTTCGCCGATGGCACCGGAAACACAGATGAAAGGTACGCCGGGACAAAACGATTTTGTCATCCGGAGCGCCACAGTACCATCGAAAGCAGGAAGCCGGTAGTCGGCAAGAATGAGATCGTATCCACCACGCTGCAGAAACGTGGTGAATTCCCGCTTGTTGGCAGCCCAGTCCATCTGCAGGGAAAAACCTGCGTCGATCAGTCGCTCCCGGATGATCTCGGCATCCATGGGTGAATCTTCGACATGTAGAATCCGCAAAGGTTTCTCAGTATTTTTTTCATCGTTCATGTGTGGTTCTTCCTTCCGGCGGCAGTTCGTTCAGCACGGTGTTTCTCTTTTTAGTGACCAGCACAGCGACCATAGCAACGAAAACAAAATAGCCAACTGCTGGTTTTTGAATTTTAATACTCTTCTTTTGTCCACATTTCAGGCTTAAACAATACAACACGATTACGTCCCTGATCTTTCGCCTTGTATAGCGCTACGTCGGAAAATTTGATAACTTTGTTGAACGTTTCACCATTTTTGGGATAT
>JBAXVB010000053.1:0-18343 GCA_037129415.1 Deltaproteobacteria bacterium | reverse complement strand
TAAAAAAGGGCTGGATTTATGGCCAAACGTTCAAAAAAGGGCCGGGCGCTATCCCACGGCTGAAAATTGGCAAACATTTGCGCTTCGATATGGAAGCTGTTGAGAAATGGATTTTGAAACGGAATGAAAATTAATGAAAATTAAGGAGGCAGTTATGACAGCAAGAGACGATGTGAGCATTTCAAAAAAGATGGGGATTGACGTTCTGACTCTTCACGACATCCTGACCAGATTCGAGCGGTTGGATGCGAGGGAGTTAAACCTGATAGCAATGCAACTTTTGAACAGATCCGTCATGCAACTCGAAAAATAAAGGAGATCACAATGAGAGACCCTGTAATGTACGCAATTCAACGAAAAAGAGGCAAGGTGGATGAGGAGTTGATTGATCAAGTCAGTCCGATGACGGCGGTACTGCGCCTTGTACAGTCTGCAATTCAGAACGCTCCATTGGATATCGAAACCGAAATACCTGATTTTTATTTTGGCGCGGGATGGATACTTGAAAAAGTTTCTGAACGCATCGAAGCGGCCATTAAGACTACCGACAAAAAATTAGAGGAGATATGTCCAATGCGAAATGAAATGGCCAATACAATCCAGAGAGTGAAGACAGCAATCAAGAACAGGATTGAATTTCACGGCATTTTTGATGCCAACAATCACATATTCAGCGATTATGATTTTGTGGACACTGATGCTGTACTGGAGTTGACACCTATCGAGGGTGATTATGATGCCAATTTTGAGAAACTGGTATCTGACTTCACGAATATTGCAAAAATGGAGTTTGATAAGCTCATGGCATCTGTACAGGCTGCGGCAGAGCTTACCAGGCAGGCGGATAAAATTTTGAAAGCGGCATTTGCATAAAAGACAAGCTCGCTTCGTGGCGGCGAACCATGAAGCGGGCAACACATAAAAGATAACCCGAATGTAACATCAGGAATTTACCATGTCAATATTATTTGATGTATCAAAAATCCCCCAGGCATTGGCGAAACACCCAAATTGGGTTTTGTGGAAGTCCGAACCCAGAAGTCCGGGGAGTGACAGGATGACGAAACCGCCATTTACAATCACCGGAAGGAGGGCAAAAGGAAACGACCCTTCTACATGGAGCCCCCTCCCTCTGGTGATTGAGGCATTCAATCAAGGTGGTTTTTCCGGCATTGGGTTCATGATAACACCGGAAATAGGGATAGTTGGAGTTGATCTTGATCATGTTGTCGATCTTGATACCGGAAAGACTACCGTGACATGGGCTGCGGATATCATTGAGCAGATAGGATCATATACAGAATACTCCCCTTCTGGTGATGGTCTTCATGTCTGGGCGATGGGAACTATCCCTGCATCTGGTACGGATGGAGTCCAAGGCGATGTACCGAAAATGGAGTTATACAACAAAGGATATCTCACATTTACCTGCAAAACGCTGGATGGATTTGACACAATTCGTGAACGGAATGAAGAACTTCAGACCGTCTATACTTTCATGAAGTCCCGGAAAAAGATTGACGCTGAGCCTCCACCAGGAACATCTATCAATGAACCTTTTCAATGGGATGGTGGTATAGTGTCTCTGCCCCTGAAGGAAGCTACAAAGAACCTGATTATCAACGGTGCCCCCAAAGGACAACGATCAGAAGCCATGATGACTGTTTTGAACGGGCTTGTATTCTCTGGATTGACCGATGCCCAGATTACTGAAGTTTTCCACACATATCTTATCGGCGAAAAATTTAGAGAATATAAAAGTAAACCAAAATGGTTACAGCTCCAGATTGACAAGGCAAGGCTGATGACAACCGACAGAGCGAAAGCTCCCCACCGGCAAAAACAGCGGCAGGAACAACCCCAACAACAGGAAATACCAAAAGTTAAACATCCTCTCCCTGTTACGGCTGCTACGCTTCGTGGCATGGCATTCAAACAACCAGAATGGATTATCCCAGGGATATTATTACCAGGTCTTTATATCTTTGCTGCAAAACCGAAAATGGGTAAATCCATGATGGCGTTGAATCTTGCCGTATCAATCAGCACTGCTGGTTTAGCTTTGGGTTCAATCCCGGTCAGATGCCCAGGATCCGTCATATATTTTTCGATGGAGGATAACCTGAGACGGCTCAAACAACGTCTTGATTATATGTGTAGTAAGGAATGGCCTGAAAAGTTGATAATTTATCAGGAATGGGGAGGTATTCAGTTTGTTGAATCCGTCATAGCAGATGACACCAAACTGATTATCATAGACACCCTCCAGCGTACCCGTGACGACCGGAATGCCGGAAAACAGGACTTATACCAATATGATTATAAGTCCATTGCTCCACTGCAAACTCTGGCAGCACAAAAGAATATTGCGATTTTGATCATTCATCACTTGCGAAAATCAGATGATGACGATCCCCATTCATGTATCAGTGGATCACTTGGATTGACCGGTGCTGCGGACGGAACATGGGTGCTGAAACGAAAGACCGGTGCTGCGGATGCCGTTTTATATACCCAGGGCCGAGACTTCGAGGGCCAGGAATTGGCGTTAAAATTTCATCCTGAAAACTTTATGTGGGAGTTGTTGGGGGATGCCGGAGATATCCAGTCAACCGGAGACCGACAGGCTGTGTATGATGCCATTAAGCAATCACCTGAACCCATGAAAGGTAACACCATATCGCAATTGACTGGTGTCAAACTCGGTACAGTCAGTCGGATTTTGTTTGATTATCTGAAAAACGGACAGATTGAAAAGGTTAAATATGGATTCTACAAGATCAAACCATCGTAAGAGTGTAAGAGTGTATTATAAAGCATTTATTTTATTAAGGAAAAAGTCTTACGATGGGAATATATAGAGTGTAAGAGTGTAAGAGTTATAGATAATTGGTGTTATATTAGTAAGTTATATTAAGTCTTACGGTTATACATGAAGTCTTACGGGAAGTCTTACGATATAAACCCAATACAGATGGACTTTTAGAGGCAACTCTTACGCTCTTACGGTGTTTTTAAGGAAAAGAAAAATGGTAATCAACTTTGGAAAATATAAAGGCTCCCCCTCTGGTGACTTACCCAACTCTTACGTTTGTTATTACGATTCAAGTCAACCGGGCGCTCCGTGGGATATTCCACTTCGGGAGGCAAGGGAAGAGGCGATTCGCAATGGTCACAAGCTACACTTTGTAATTTGCCGACCGGAGAACACCAGGAAGAAACCGAAAATCAATAAGCAGGGGAAATTATGCTAAAAAACGATGCACAACAATATTTTTCAGATATGCACGACCGGCTGGCTCTTGAGAATAAAAAAAGTTCCACCATGCCGGAACTTTCGAGAATTATAACTCTTGCTTTGAATGAGGACACCAGGTCGAAGCGTAAAAAGTGGAAATGGTCAAAGACCAACTCCGCCAGGGGGAATGATGTTTTGAGGATTATAACAGCCTTAAAGCAATATTGGCCGCTTACGGAAAGGCATGGATATTATCGTTTATTGTCCGATAATTGCGTTAAAGGAAACCATTGGAATAAGTTTGGTAAAGCAGATGAGCCGAGAGTTGTGGATTTATATGGAACTGTTGGAGAATTGCTTAAATGGTTACGCATCCATGAACACCTGGAGTGGAACGCTATATCGGATGAGACCAGAATATTGACTCCAAGAGTTGGTTTTGAAAATTCTAAGCAGTTCATCAGACAGGAAATTGATGGTTTATTTTCAGGATACTCAAGATGTGTGGCGCAAGATCAACAAAACTATATCGAAGTATGGATTGAAAAACAGACTTTGCTCCACATTATTAAACCCATTGCGGATAAGTATTGTCGGCGTGTTCTTTGCGCTCGTGGATATTCCAGCATCACATTCATAAACGAAGCAAATAATAGAATCAATAAAGCACTGACGAATGGGCTTAATCCGGTCATTTTATGTTTTATGGATTGGGATCCGAGCGGCGAAAATATGGTGCATTCGATGATGCAAACGTTTGAAGAAGATTTTGGCATGGATTTATCAAAGGTTCAATTCGAGAGGTGTGGAATTAATCCATGTCACTTCGATAATTTACATTGTGACCCTGTGCCAATAAAGCCAACAGATGCCAGAACAGAAAATTTCATCAAAAGGCATGGCGAAACCTGCTTCGAGTTGGACGCGCTGCATCCGGCCGAGCTTGAAAATTTGGTTGAGGAAAGCATTCAGCGTTTTACTGATATGGATAGTGTGAGTTGTAATCTCAACATACAAACGAAAGACCGAGAGTTTTTAAAGAACCTGAAGAACGATGCTGAGCATTATATCTTGCAATCACTCGAAGCGGCATAACCGGAAAGGCTGCACATGTTTAAAACAGATGTCTCGACAGGTCGGCGTATCTTATCCAGGCGGCGAGCAAGGCAGGTACAGAAGGCAGAAGAGGTGCGCGCTATCAACTGCATCAGTTATGAGGATTGTCTCATGACTGCGGCAAAGTCTGATGCTGATGAAATGCCGTGTAGCCAGTGTTCACGCAACATGGACACCGGCGGTGCTTTGCGTTCTGATGATCCCCATTTGAAATACGAAGTGGGTGCATGTTTGCGGCTTCTGGGTGAGCTGTTCGGTGAAAAAGAAGTGGACTATGGTTTTCATTTTTGAAGGAGTTGGTTATGAAACGATTAATGCGATTGTCTGAAGTTGCTTTAGTGCTGAATGTTCATATCAGAACAGTTTACAGAATGGTCACAGATGCTTCCCTGATGGCATTGCAAATCCGGGGGTCGTGGCGAGTGGACCCGTCGGACTTGCAAAGTTACATCACCAGACAAAAGCAACAATTCGCTGAGGATTATGGTTGTATTCAAGATTATTCAAGTTTGGTGTAACTGGTTGATATTTATTAGTTCCTGATAGCTGGGACAGTGTACCACCTTAGCTCAAAATGATACAAAGTTAAACACCTATAGCTTCATCCACACGCGCGAGGGTGATACGGGAGTTTGCCGACAATAATTTTGTTGTGGGCAGCTTCATCCACACGCGCGAGGGTGATACTTCTCAAGTTGGGTTCATTTTGATCCCCACTTCGCTTCATCCACACGCGCGAGGGTGATACCGTGCAAACTTTCTCTTGAAAACTTTGCGCAAGATTTTGTGTGCCAAATTTGCCACAGCTTGACAGATCGGCTCGACAATTCCCTCCTCCACAGCTATCCTGATGAAAAATCAAATATGAGGATTTCACAAATGAACGAGACGAAAATATTGACACAGGTCGTGGCTCTTGGAGACCAGATGGAGACCATCAGCGATGAAATAATGAAAATTGAAACGCTGTTGAATCTGAACAGGATGAGAGTCGGGATGATCGAGATGCTAACCAATTCAAGACTTGAAGCCATGAACCTGCGGCTTGAGAGTTTGGAGAAACAGAATGTTACTTCCTGAGTTGATGGCCAAAATCCAAGAGGTTGAAATGATATCGGAATGTCCGTTGACTGAAGATTGTTTTATGTCTGCATTCCAAGACGTCAAGCAGATGTCCGCCAGGCTAACCGGCCGTCGTCACTCTCGTGAAGTAAGCGAGCGGCTCGAATCAATCGAGGCAAAACAGGTGAATTGGTTAAGAACGAGAACAGGCTAGCATGTCTGTAATTTAAGCGGCATGAGAGGCGCAAGGTTGAGTTTTAGGTTTTCAAGCCAACCATAGCCTTGACAGGGAGAACGTTGAACCTGATTGACTACACGCCGTGGCATATATTCTTTCCGGCCTTTCAGATCTAAACCGGCGGGTTAGACATCCTTCCTCGGCTAAAGAATTCTGAAATCCTGACTTTTTGATGAAAAAGGCGAAAAATGCCATTGTCCGCTGAAGCAATGAAGATGAAAAAAAAGATTTTGACTGAATACAAAATCACCGACCAGGCAGGTCTTGAGATTTTGGCCAGGGCGCTTGAGAGTTTTGACCGGATGCAGGCAGCTTCCAAAATTATTAACCGCGACGGCTTAACCGTAAAAAACCGATTCGATGAACTGCGGGAACACCCGGCATTGAACACCGAACGAAAAGCAAGAGCACAATTTTTACTTGCGATGAAACAACTAAATTTTGATATAGGCGCTCCCGTAAAATGACACTCCACAAACGAACTACACAGAGCATTTTAGCAACTGACTTTCCATCAGAGCTAAGGCGATGGTTTGAAACTGGTGCAGAATTTTCATTCGATAACCAATGCGAGTTTATTGTTATGGCAGAAGAGAAACTACTTTCAATCTGGAAAGAAAAACGTAGCGAGATTTTAGCGGATTGGAAGAAAAAAAGAAGGCCAGGCAAGCCTTACATCGTAAACTATATCGAAGAAAAAGGTTTTGAAGAATAGCTACAATATCTCGGTGAGATGCCGGAATATAGCTTTGATGATGTCCTATAAACTACATTGGCGGGATGCTAATTAGTGGCGGATGTCCGAAAAGTGACAAACGTTTTTAAACTGGTGAGATGCCGATGTTTAAAACGTTAGCTTGCTGTGAGGTTGTCTTTTTAATTCAAACACTCAAACTAAGGAAAAAATAATGAATGAACGAGAAGTCGTTAAAATATTGGCCGATGTCAACTATGGGCTGGAAACTTTCCATAAGAGATTCACAAGCGAAATGGGAGAAGTCAAAGCAGATGTAGAAGCACTATCAAAATGCGTAGCGGTGTCACTATCACCAGGGGGAGGGGAACCAATGAACCACAAGCGAAGCGGCTTTAATAATCTGGGCGAATTTGCGCTATCGGTAGCGGCAGCATTTCAACCGGGGGGCCGGATTGACGATAGGCTCTTGAAAATCCAAGCGGCTGCAAGCGGTACGAATGAGGGGACACCCAGTGAAGGTGGTTTTTTAGTCGGCTCTGATTTGATGGATCCGCTTCTAACTAAGGTATATGAAACGGGGCAACTTGCTAAACTGTGCTTCCGATTGCCTATATCGGCAGGTAGTAATAGTATCAAGATTCCTATTCTTGATGAAACGAGCAGAATCAACGGCTCACGTTTTGGTGGCGTTCAAAGCTATTACGCGGCGGAAGCGGACACTGTTACAGCAACTAAACCGAAGTTTAGGCTCTTGACTTTGGAGCTTAGGAAATTGTTTGCTATTTGCTACGCTACGGAAGAGCTGATGGCCGATGCTCCCGCTCTGGGGCGCATTCTGCAACAGTCGTTCGTTGACGAAATAGGCTTTAAAGTTGACGATGCTATTTTGAACGGTTCAGGTGCCGGAATGCCTCTGGGGATTTTGAATAGTCCATGCTTAGTAACGCAAGCGGTAGAGACAGGACAAACCAGCGGAATCCTCTATGAGAACATTATCAAGATGTACTCAAGAATGTTACCCAGAAGCAGAAAGAGTGCGGTTTGGTTGATTAATCAGAGCATAGAACCTGCGCTCTTTTCGATGTCACTATCTGTTGGAACTGGCGGCTCGGCAGTCTATTTACCGGCAACCGGCGCGGCAGGTCAACCTTATGCCTCCCTGATGGGATTGCCTGTCATTCCCTGCGAACAGTGTGGCGCTCTGAATAGCAAAGGCGATATCATTCTTGCGGATTTGTCCAGCTATATTCTTGCGGAAAAAGGCGGCATAAAGTCCGATGTATCAACGCATCTGCGTTTTCTTTTTGACGAGAGAATTTTTCGATGGACTTACCGTTTTGATGGCAGTCCGCTTGCTAATGCGCCGACTATTCCATTTAAAGGATCGGCCAGTTTGTCGTCATTTGTGACGTTAGCAGCAAGAGCATAGAAAACACGGGCTGATATCCCAAACTATCACGGGCTGGCAACCCAGGGGCTTTTTGATTTTCTTCACCCGAACGAGTAGCCAGGCTTAGGTGTGAGTGCCTCCTTGGCAGGAAAAACCGCATCAGCGAATCATGGGAAAATCCCCCCAGGGAAACGTATAAAAACCGAATCAAGATATCCTCTCATAATATCTTGATTCGGTTTTTTTTGTTTCAATTATCAGACAAAACACCCTCTCCACAGCTATCCACATCAGCATTTTATCCCATAGCCAATACAATCCTATGCCTTTTCCTTTAAAATTCAATAGAGAGCGTTCTACGCTGTTTTAGTGACACATTGCCATTATTTAGGCCATGAATAGATAAACCTTGACTTGTTACACATTTTTAGCTATAGCTATATTATACAATGTGACTAATGTTATACAAGATAGCTAACCAATTGACTAACAATATATGATGTAGCTAATGTTAGTTATAGCTAATGTTACACAAACAGCGAAAGGAATTAGCAATGATAAATTTCATGATTGAAAACTTAGACCGAATCTTAGAACTGAAAGAGCAAGGACAAACCACAAAAGCGACTATCGAAACCCTGAAGAATGAAATCCCAGGAATGCCAGTTATCAAACTCGAAACCTTCACCCAATATAGACGGGTGCTTGAAGCCTATCATGTAGCTATAGTTAACAAAGTAGAAAGGCTAACCATAGAAAATAGTAACCTTAGAAAGGAATTAGAGATAGCTAATGCAGCTATAGCTAACGTTAGTCAATTGGAAGTCAAGGAAAACAATAGCATAAAAATAGCTGGATGGAATGTTACTATTTTCAGAGGCTATCATCGAGGCTTCAAAAGGATTGGCGGAAAATTACGGTCAGTTTATCTGGGGAAAGATTTGACGGGTGCTGCGGAAAAGGTGGCGGCGAAAGAATTGACATTCACTGAATCAGGGATTGATCCCCAGTCGAGCTGATGATAATAATTGCCAGGGAGGATATCATAATGTCAGTCAGAAAACGTGTATATAAAAATGGTGAATTTAGGTATATCCTTGATTTTTACGACCAACTCGGGATCCGTCACAGGGAAACACTACCCGAAGGAACCACCCAGAAAGCGGCAAAGCGAAAACTACGGGATTATGAAGAGCAATTGTGCAAGAAGGTCTTCATCCCAGAATCCAGTAACAAACTCTTTGAACAGGTGGCGGCGGATTGGCTGGAGTACAAAAAACCAAACGTCCGGGCTTCTTCATGGACGGTGCTGAATGGATATGTCCGGAATCATCTGTCAGAATTTACCGGCATGGCCATATCCAGAATTACGACCAAACGCATTGAGAAGTGGATAGCTGAGAAAAGAAGTGCCGGAACACACATTTTGACACTGCGTAAAATTCTGATGAATCTGGGACAAATATTCTTTTACGCATCCAGGCATAAATACATTGAAGTCAATCCCATGCTGTCACTGGAGAGGCTGCGCGCGCAAGGTGATAGTGACGTAACACCAGAGATGAAAGTGTTGAACCATGAGCAGATCAGGGCGCTTCTGGCAACAGTTACCGCGAAACCGAAGTATCATGCGCTGTTTATGCTGGCCATATTTTCAGGCGCCAGACAAGGAGAACTTCTGGGGCTGAAATGGTCAGATATCCTATGGGAAACGAATCAGATCAGTATATCCCGGTCGTTTAACAATGGAGCATTCTACGACACCAAGACTGCGGCGAGTGTTCGGAGAATTGACTTGGGGGCGGAGATGCTGCTGGAGTTGAAAAAGTGGCGGATTGCATGTCCACCGAACAATCTTGATCTTGTTTTTCCGAACGCTGAGGGAAACCCGATACAAACCAGCAATATGATGCTGCGGCATTTTATCCCTGCATTAAAGCAGGCCGGCATAGATAGATTGCGTTTTCATGATTTGCGACACACTTACGCATCATTGAAGATTGACCAGGGAGCCAATATCAAATATATCCAAAAACAGATGGGACACAAGAAGGCGACAACAACATTGGATATTTACTCACACCTGCTGGAGGAAAGCAATCCTACATCGGCACAAGAACTTGAAAACGCTGTATTAGGAAAATAACGATTTGTGCCTACTTTTGCGCCTACGATTTAAAATACAAGGCAAAAACAAGCAAAAACAAGGCACAATGAAACATGGTTTAACATACTGTAAACACAATGAATATATAACAAAACTAAACAACTAAAAAAAACGAAAATAGCACTAATACACTTTAGCAAGTTATGACTCGACAGATTGTCAAATCCATCACATATCCCAGAAAGATTAGCCTCCTCGTCTTTCCGCTCGACGATCACAACGTCCAGATACTGCCGCTTCTGGGAAAGGTCCTTCTCCAGCTCCACCCGAAAACCCCGGTCCGAAAAGTAGTCCATCAGCATTAGCCCGAATAATCTGTGCCAGTTGATTTTCATCATCGTCTATTCCTTTCGATCAATCTGCAAGTCGGTCAGTAAGTCGGGATGAAGCCACGGAAAGCCATCGTACCACCAAATAACCCACTCTGCAAGGTCGGGTTTGCCAGAACGGTGCTGAAGCGCCACATTCCCCTTTCCTTTCACTCCGACCTGCCGATGGGGCCGAGTTCACCGCTTAATTTCGTGTGGTGCGCCGTCAATCGCGTAACGCCTTCCGGCCGTGTAGCAGGACCTGAACAACGCATCGGCGTTGAGGACGCACTGCGCGCCGTTACCATCGAGGCTGCTTATTCGTGGCAAAAGGAGAACGAGCTTGGCAGTATAGCTCCCGGAAAGGTCGCTAATTTTACGATACTTGATCAGGATCCACTCACTGTTGAGCCGATGAAACTAAAGGATATCCCCATCTGGGGGACGGTCTTTGAAGGCAGGATATTTCCGGTTCCACGGGAGAATCGCAGCCAGGAAGGCAATACGGTCGCCCCGTCGATCAGTCATGGCCAGATGTTCGGGGAACACGCAGAGAAAGGCGATTTGCATGCCGGCTGCCCATGCGAAGTAGCACAGATAGTAGCAAAAGCCATTACCGGAAGAGTCGTCGCCGACATACCCCGGTAACCATACAGCCTGACTATAACTGGTTGAAGGATGCCCTATTTTTAAGGTATTAGATTCGAAATAGCTGCTCCTGCTTTGCGAGTGTCTTGCGCATATCGTTATTGCAAAAGTTCACCGGCCCCTGTAATTTCATGCGAACATTAATTTTCATGCCCGGAAGTGTACACTCTCTTAATCATGACAGTTCAGGTTTTGTGAATGCCACTGAGTCATCTTTTTAAGCTTGATAAAATATCAAATTGGATTATTGTTAAGTGTTAAATGAAACACAGATAAGAAATTGAAAGGAAAGTTTGATGTCAATCATTCGGCAGCACACGATTGAGGGATTAACTCCAGGCGCCACATTTACTGTCACCAGAACATTTTCAGAGTCGCAGGTCGAACAATTTGCTGATATGACACGCGATTACAACCCAATTCATTTTGACCCGCGGTTTGTTGCGATAAAGGGATTAAAGGCCAGAATCTGCCACGGACTTCTGATCGGCGGCATGGTCACGGAAGTTGGGGGACAAATTGGATGGCTGGCTTCTGGCATGAATTTTCGGTTCAAACGTCCCGTCTATATGGGCGAGACCATCACCTGCACCCTAACGATCACGGAAGTTGATGAAAAATGCCGCGCCCGAGCAGACGCAGTTCTCGTCAACCAGGATGGAGAGGTGGTACTGACCGCCCAATTGACCGGCCGCGTACCGGGAAAGGCCGAAATCCAGGTTCTCAGGCAGATGGTTGAAGAAGGAGATCCTACCAATGGGCTACGCTCTTATGCCAGTTGCTAAAACATCCATGACAATTTTTCGTGATACGGCTAAGGCCGGTATTTGGGCAGGTATTGAAAAGGGCTGGAGCGGTTATGTCTGGCTGCTCAAGATTTTAATCCCCATTTCATTTCTTACGGTCCTTCTGGATTACAGCGGTCTGATTCAGCAGATGGATTTTTTACTCGCTCCAGTCATGAAACTGATCAACATGCCGACGGCAGCAGCAATTCCTCTGGTGGTTGGCATGTTAACTGGAATCTATGGGGGAATTGCAGCCATGATCGTGCTGCCTTTTTCAATAAACCAGATGACGCTGATCGCCATTTTTCTGCTTATATCCCACAACCTGATTCAGGAGGGAATGGTGCAGGGCAGATCCGGATTAAAGCCTCTTAAAGCCACAGTGATCCGGCTTGTAGCCTCTATCGTCACAGTGATCGCAGTGGCCCAGTTTATGGACTTGCAGCCAGACGTATCCACTGCCGTTGCTTTTTATCCGCAGGTTCAGAAAACTCTATGGGAAGTAATCCAGAAATGGGGAATTTTCACTTTTTTTCTCATCATTAAAATCTTTCTGATTGTGATGGCGCTGATGATCGCCTTATGCCTGATGAAGGCCTTTGACATTATTCCTTTTCTGGTAAAGATATTAAAACCTTTCCTGAAAATCATGGGGCTGGATGAACGGGTTGGGCTGCTGTGGTTGACTGCGGTTGTGTTCGGGATTGCTTATGGTGCTGCGGTCATCGTGGAAGAAGCCAAAGAAGGGAATTTCAGCGCCGAAGAACTGGAGAGGCTGCACATATCCATCGGCATCAACCATTCGATGGTTGAAGACCCAACACTTTTTGCGTCCCTTGGTCTCAGCGCATTCTGGCTCTGGATACCACGGGTGATTACCGCCATTGTCGCAGTTTATCTTTTTAATATCTGGAAAAAATGGTCAGATAGGGGAAACCGGCCGGTTTCCCCTATCTGAAACCTTAAGCTTTCGGCCTATTTATACTGAATCCTCAGGTCTTTTTTGCTGATCTTTCCAACGCTGGTTTTGGCAATGGTATCAACAAGAACCACTTTGCTGGGAATGCCGTATTTGGGAATGGTCCCTTTTTCCACAAACTTCATGTAGAAATCTTTCAGCTCATCTTCCGTGACCTTGCCCTTGTATTCGGCTTTCAGTACCACCAGGGCCATGGGTCTTTCTCCCCATTTTTCATCGGCGACACCAATCACAGCAGCCTCGCTTACCGCCGGGTGCTGGCTGATAATGTCTTCCAGCTCAAGAGATGAAATCCACTCACCGCCGGTTTTAATCACATCCTTTACCCGATCTGTGATCTGCAGGTATCCTTCAGAATCGATATTGCCTATATCTCCGGTATGGAGGTAGCCATTTTCCCATAACTGCTCGCTGCGTTCCGGGTCCTTTACATATCCCTGTGTCAGCCATGGAGACCGGACCACCACTTCACCCGTAGCTTTTCCGTCATGGGGAACAGGGTTTCCCTCGGTATTCACAATTTCAAGATTTACCATAGGAAGCGGCATTCCGGTTTTGCACCGCATTTCAATCTGTTTATCAACGTCCCAGTCCAACATAAATGGCTTCATGTTGGCGAGAGTTAAAAGCGGACAGGTCTCGGACATGCCGTAAGCAGTTGTCAGGTTAATTCCCATAGACAATGCAGACTTGCAAAGACCCTTGGGAAGCGCCGATCCGCCGATGATGACCTTCCATTTGGAAAGATCAAACTGCTGTACGACCGGGCTGGTGACAAGCATGTGAAGGATGGTCGGAACGCAGTGTGAAAAAGTAACTTTTTCTGTTGCAATCAGGTTGAGCAGCACAGCCGGTTCGTATTTGCCCGGATAGACCTGCTTGGTTCCCAAAAGCGTACACAGATAGGGAATCCCCCACGCGTGGACATGGAACATAGGCGTTATGGGCATATATACGTCAGCGGAATCCAGTGTGAGTTGGGATCTGTAACTGCAAAGACCGGACATAAGCCCGTAAGTATGAAGGACGATCTGACGATGGCTGTAATACACCCCTTTTGGCATTCCGGTTGTGCCGGTGGTATAAAAGGTGGTGGCCATGGCATCTTCGTCAAAATCCGGGAAATCATAATTCGCACTACACGCAGAAAGCAGGGCTTCATATTCGCCCGAAAGATCAATGGATGTTGGCGGCACCTGATCTGCATCTGTAAGAAGAACAAATTTCTTGACGGTCTTGATCTGATCCTTGATGGCCTCCAGCATGGGAAGAAAATCGGAATTGACCAGAATGATATCGTCTTCTGCATGATTGATGGTGTATGCAAGCTGTTCAGGTGACAACCGGATGTTAATGGTGTGAAGAACCGCCCCCATCATGGGAACGGCGAAGAAACATTCCAGATACCGGTTGCTGTCCCAATCCATGACCGCAACTGTATTTCCGGACGTAACTCCCAACTTTTCCAGCATATTGGCCAGTTGAGATATCCTGCTGTTCAGGGCTTCGTAATTATAGCGCATCTTATCCCGATAGATGATTTCCTGCTTGGGCGCATACGCCAGGGGCATGCGAAGTATGTTTTTGATCAGCAGGGGATAGGCATAGGCGGACGGGGTTCGTTCAATCTTTCTGATTGGCATGTTTTCTCCTTATTGGGATGGAATTAACTATTGAATAACATTCGTCAAACATGGTTTGCAAACAGGTTTTGCATTGATTTTCAGATCATTATCACATATCCGGCATTTGTCACAATAAAAATGATTGCTTCGTAATCAGTTATGGTGCTGTTGATATGCCGCCTCCATGCACGTTTATAAGTCAACCTGACCATTGATGATTTGACTGTATATCTCTTCCTGTTCATCCAGAATTTCGCGAAGCACATCAATGGTTGTCATGGGATTCATGATTACACAACGAAAAACAACTATGTCCTGTCCTGGGTATTGATGAACTCTCAGGGTGGTTCGGGATACAAAGCTTTTACCTGCTTCACGCTGCAATTGTTGAACTTTACGCGTAATTGTGTTAAGCTGACAGTTGGTATTAAGCGATTCTTCGGGAGTTACCTGTTCAAACTGGAATCCACCAAGAGATATATTGGCCGGTGGAAAAAATCTATAGGTGAGGATGTTTAGTTCGGGCTGCGTAATCATTTCAAAAAGCGGCCTGCCCTGAATTTCCGCCGCGAACTGACGGGCGATTTCAATGCCATGCTCAATAAGCAAGGCATACCCTTGAGTGCCCATGATCTTCAGGGTGCTGTCGAGAATCAGCGAACTTGCTTCACGCGAGCCGGACAGGGATTTTCTTCCCAGATCCACAGATCCCGGTCGGTTGACATATCCGGCATGATATTCGATGGCATCCAGTATCCTGGGATCTTTGAAATACACCATTCCACACGTCATGGGCATGTAAAACTGCTTGTGGCCGTCTATGGTCACACTATCCGCCTGTTCGATTCCGGCAAGTAAATGCCGGTATTTTTCAGACATCAGAGTTGGGCCTCCCCAGGCGGCATCCACATGAAAGTGAATGCGGTATTCGGCGCAGATTGCCGCCAGTTGACCCAGAGGGTCAACAGATCCGGTTTCTGTGGTTCCGGCAATTCCCACGATGGCCATAATTCTGGTTTTTTCACTGCCATCACGGAGCTCGACAATCTTTTGTCTCAGGCAATTCATATCTATCCTGTTTTTTTCATCGATATCAACCGCAATCACATTTTGATTACCAATACCAAGAACTCCGCCGGCTTTTTTAAGGGAATAATGACCCAATCTGGATACCAGTACAACCAGTCGTTCAATTCCATGCGCTTGGTAGGCTGCCGAAAGACCTTCTTTCTCAATTCCCTCAAAACGATCTCTAACAGTCAACAATGAATTGCGGGCAACCCAGAGCGCCGTGATATTGGCCAAAGTCCCGTCTTCGATAAAACACCCCAGCGAGGTTTGAGGATTCTGTACATGCTCCTGATAGAACGCTTCGTTTTCCTGGAATATCAGGCGGTGAATCTTGGCCAGTACCTGTTTTTCAATAACGGAGACCACTTTTGAAGTTTCCAGCTTGATGACATTCTGATTTAGTGCAGCGACAATCGTTTTGAGGTGAATCATAAAAAATGGAAGGGCTGAAGTCATGTGACCCACAAAATATGGAGAAGCTACATTCACCGCATGGGGGGCGATATCTTCAATAAGGTCGGTAATCACATCCGCCAGCATTTTTTCAGGGTGCTTGCCGATTGTTGAACTGGTGAATCGTTCCGACAGTTCCTTCAAACTGTCAAGAGAAATTTTGGCCTGGGTAACACCGACATGTCGGGTTAAAAATTCATGAAGTCCGAACAGAATCTGTTCCATATACTTCAGCAGCGTAAGCCTGGCGGCATCGCTTTCCGGCCGGATAAAGATTCGCATCAGCGCATCCTGGTCAGCAACTAAGTGCATGGGTTTATGCCTGGAAACCGACCGCGTTGAAAGATTACAGTTTGTCATAAATCATGGCCTCATAAAACATCAAAGACGATTTGATAATAATCTTATTGATTTTATCATTAAGGGTTATTATAGGAGTCATTTAACGATATGTTTATAAAAGTAATAACCTTATAGCAAGCAATTAGGAGAATTTCATGGAAATCGTTAAAACCGGAAAAGAAAACAATGCAGTAATTGTCAAGATCAGCGGGAGAATGGATGCCGTAACAGCTCCCGAATTTGAAAAAGCATTAAGCGCATGGATTGATGAGAGTGAAAAATACTTTGTTGTGGACCTAAGTTCTCTGGAGTACATCAGCAGCGCCGGTCTAAGGAGTATTCTGATTATTGCAAAAAAACTGAAAGCCCTTAACGGAAAGATTCTTCTGGCAGCCATGGAGGAGTCTGTGAACGAGGTTTTCGAGATTTCAGGGTTTAATTCCATTATTCCAATTCATGACACGGTGCAGGCTGCGGTCCGTCAGTTTTAACGCTCTTGTAGCCGCCACAAGAGCGTCGGCTAAATTTTCCTCAGTCTTTGTAACGGACCAAGTCTATAACTCATAACATCCAACTGGAATTTTCGGGGTCTTCCATGTCCAGTATTCAACTACCAGCCAAAATAGAAAATATGGAGCTGCTGGTTCAGTTTATTTCTGACATTGCCAGAAAACTTGGCTTTTCCGGCAAACGCGTCAAGGAAATTGAGTTGGCCACTGAAGAGGCTCTTGTAAACATCATCAATTATGCCTATCCTGATCATTCTGGCAATATTAAAGTTACCTGCTCTCAGGACCCGTCCAATGATTCTTACAAAGATCCAGACAAAGATTCTCACAAAGCATTTGTCATTAAAATCGAAGACACTGGTATAGCCTTTGATATCATGTCTTTAAAAGCTCCCGATATTTCAACTGGCATCTCTGATCGGGAAGTGGGTGGCCTTGGTGTTTTTCTGATCCGAAAATTGATGGACAAGGTCCTGTACCATCGTAAAAATAAAAAAAACATTCTTGAATTGGTTGTCAATATCCCAGCCAAATGATCCTCAGAAGGCTAACTAAGCAACGCCGTTGACCGTTGACAGTGAACGGTCAACGGTCAACGGCTTTTATTTTGGCCATCCATACAAAAAAATTTTAAATAACCAAGGATATTATGAGAATTGTAACCCGATCTGATTTCGACAGCGTGGTATGCGCTGTCCTTCTCTATGAAGCTTTGAATATTCATGAGCCGGTCAAGTGGGTTGAGCCCAGTGACGTTCAAAAAGGCCTTGTAGAGATTCGTGAAGGCGATATTATCGCCAATCTTCCATTCGCTCCAGGCTGTTCCCTGTGGTTCGATCACCATTTTTCCAATCAGGGAGAGCAATCCTTCACAGGCGTATTTCGAATAGCGCCTTCTGCTGCAGGAATCATTTTTGACCATTACCGCGACAAGTTTCAACGGGATTATACTGAACTTGTTCAGGCCGCTGATAAAATCGATTCAGCAGATCTGACCCAGGAAGAGGTGTTATACCCGGAACGTCATCCATATCTCCTTCTTTCCATGACCATAGGCAGTCAAAGCAACCCTGATGAACCTTACTGGAACCATCTCGTTGATCTTCTAAGAATCCTGCCAATCCACAAGGTCATGGAAGATAACGCTGTGAGGGTACACTGTGAGGCGGTTATCAATGAAAATATCACATATCAAACCCATCTAAAAAAACACACCCAATGCCTTGGTCATGTTGCAGTAACAGACTTTCGCACCTTAAATCCGCCTCCTGCCGGAAACCGTTTTATGGTCTATTCCCTGTTTCCGGAATGCTCGGTCCAGGTAAAGATCCGTATTGATTCCAATCGACCCGATATGGTGCTGGTCAGCGTAGGCCACAGCATTTTTAACCATACCTGCAATGTCAATGTTGGCCAGTTGCTTGCTATATATGAAGGCGGCGGACATAAAGCCGCAGGTGCATGTCGTTTTCACATCTCCAAGGCGGATGAATACATTCCCCAAATTCTGGATGTCCTCATACAGAATTCAGATCACCATTGCGCATAATGCAGATCATGAGACAGCCACTGCCTGATTTATCCAAGAATTTTTAACCACACGCTGGCTTTGGTCCCTGAAGGCAGTCGATTGATCAGCTCAAGACGACATTCCATCTGACTGAGCATCTTTCGAGAAATGGAAAGCCCTAATCCGGCACGACCTTCCCGCG
>JBAXVB010000529.1:0-3101 GCA_037129415.1 Deltaproteobacteria bacterium | reverse complement strand
GATTTGTATTCCACTCTTCAGAGTACCCGGATGAAGGCTGTCCGGCAGAATACCCGTTGGGCGGTTCAGTTTGATGCCCCTACGCCTACAAACTATCGAGTTATAGATTGCGGGATAGATAATATTTGTGGCAATGGTGATGACGATAACAGTGGAGCCAGCATAAGGATATCTACTAATATATCACAGCAGTACGCTGGTGTATCAATGAGCCAAAACTTTGCCGGCAACCGGGTGGAATTTAACTCCGAAGGTACTTGCAATTCAGGAACTGTTTCTGTGAAAAAAATTAAAACTCCCTTTGAATGTAATAAAGATCAAGTTTGTGCGATTCTATCCTTGGCAGGAGGAATTAAATTGATACAAGGTAATCCGTCTGCAGTTAACCCTCCTGATTGTCCATGTAATTGATTCAAGTGAATGGAAACGAGATGAATCAAATGAAATATTTTCATGATAATGAAGGGTTCACTTTAATTGAAACCTTGATGGCGATGGCGATCGTATCCATCGGTTTGTTGGGTCTGGCGGCGCTTCAGACAAACGCTATAACAGGAAGTACCAAAGCCCAAAAACAATCCATGGCGATTTTACTGGCGGAAAATAAAATTGAAGCTTGTAAGAATAACGTGTGGAATAATACTCCGCCTCCGAATTACCCCAGTCCTGAAATTGAAACAGGTACTGCTCTGTCCCCTTGGGGTATTTTTACACGAACTACAGACATCCAATTAAATACATGTCCCGACACTACGCAGTGTCCCGGCAACCCGTGGTGTTGCGGTATTGCAACCGTCAGGGTTAGAGTTAGCTGGCCTGGTCGAGTCGCCAGCCCCGTAGATATTCGAACCGCTATCTCTCAAAAGTAGTGGCAGTGTAAAAAACATTTGCATCGAATATTGACTTTATGCAGAGCCAACAAAATTGAAACATGGAATTCAACATGAAACGATTTCCCAAAACACAATTTGATTCTGGATATACGCTTATTGAAATGTTGATTGCCATAGCAGTTTCAGGGATTGTTCTGGCCGGACTGGTATCTGTGTTCGCAACCGCCAACAGGGCCTACACGCGCCAGGATGAAACCGCTACCATGCAGCAGAATCTACGCGTCGCCAAAATGAATATGGAGCGCGATATTCGAATGGCCGGATGCGGATTTGGAAACACCTTTAATTATTTGAGTGGTTATCTGGGCAATCCGAATCCAAACCCCATTTATCCCCTTACCAACATCAATGCCGACCCCCTAAACGCAAATTCCGATAGCCTGACTATTAGTTATGTGAATTATAGTGATCCCTGCATCGGAGTCTTACCCCAGTTGACACCTTCCAATGATGTTGGAACCATAACATTTCCCGGAACAACGGCAACTATTACTGTAAATAATAATCTGAATAGTACTGGTAACCCTCCGTTTCCAGCGTATTCCTCATGGAAGACAATTCCTGCTTCTCCGTGTACTGGGGCGGGTCAGTTTTTAGCTGTTTACACCAGGTCTGTATCTGCATTTTCAACAACTTTGAGGTCCGATGTATTTGCAATAACAGGGATTGTTGCTGGCCTGGCGCCGAACACGTTTGATTTGCAGTGTTCAAATTTGAGCAACACAATTGAAACGCGACAACCTCCGGTAAACAGCATTATTAATTTTTTCAGCGCAACACAGCTTGTTACCATAACATATAGTTTTGACAGTGTAAATCGCACACTGAGACGAAACCAGCAACCAGCCAACGTGATCGCAGTGCTTGCAGAGGATATTGAAAACCTTCAGTTTGCTTTTGGGCTGGATACGGATGCCAACGGTAGCGTGGATTTATGGATTAATAACGCCGTTCTGGTTCCAGCCCAACAAGCCCAGATTCGACAGGTTCGAGTCAGTATCCTGGGAAGAAGTACTAACCCGATTAACGGCCATACATTGAACGCCCGTCCTGCTATTGAGGATAACGGTGCAGGAACGGTGCAGGATCGCCACCTGCGTCAATTGCTTCAGTTTGATGTCGCTTTGCGAAACTTAAGTTAGATACCGTTGAACAGATTCGTTACCTGCTCAGGTTCAGGGAGAGATTAATGATTAAAAAAACATGTAGTTCCATGATAACACCTGTGAATAACGAAAACGGATTTACACTGGTCCTTGCGCTAATACTGCTGATGCTCTTAACAATCATTGGCGTTACATCTATCAACACCTCGACGACTGAAACCATGATCACTTCGGCCAATGAAGATAAACGCACGACATTTTATGCTGCAGATTCCGCTATCGAACAAACAACCGCGCAGCTTTATCAGCTAATCAGAGACAGGTGGCAAGTCCCTTGCCTCATGGTACCTGGTACAATACCTAACTGGAATTTTGCATTGGACGGTACAGGCGGTTTTTCGGCTGCAAGTCCTCAGCCTACACCGCCACCCACGCCTACGCCGCAGTGGTTTCTGCGATATAGCGCAGGTGTGCCCATTGCAACTGGAACCCTGGCAAATGGCTATTCCTTTGATGCCAGGGCTTGGAACAACACGGATGTGCAGCCATCTGCGGCAACGTCTGCGCAAAACGATACGGACGGCCTTATTATTGTGGGTGTAATTGCCGGCCGCCGCCCTGCCGGAGACCCTCCCGCGGGACCCTTCACTGGTCCCCTCAGATTCCCTGTTGCTGTTGAAGTTACGCTAAACGGCGGCCTCAATGGAACATCCACCGTGGGTACCTATACAGCACAGGCCGGGGGAGGCGCCGGCAAAAATTATAATGCAGCCGATGTGGGGGCGATATCAGCCGGCAATCTGGGAACAATGAGCAATGCCGGTGGTCTGTTACGATGATAACTTTTTTACGGAGAGATTTGAAAACCGCTGCTATTTTGAGTGGATGCAGAACAATATTTTCAAAATCTGTTTCTGGTGCATGCTGAGACTATTGGACTGCGATCATCATGGTGTATTAATTGCGAAGGGAGGACGAAAGCGATGTTGCCCGTAACTTATCAAAATCACTATAAGATATATCTGGTAAATGGATTTTTTCTGATGCTGGCATTATTCCTTTTGTTTCCATCCTGGGTTTTGGCAGGCGCAAACGATATTCC
>JBAXVB010000528.1:0-3108 GCA_037129415.1 Deltaproteobacteria bacterium | reverse complement strand
ACAGATCAAAAACATCCGGGACCAGATGGACGCTGAAAAATGATAACTTTTCCCTAAACTCCCTCCTCCAGTGGGGGGAGGGTTCAAAAACGCAAGATTATACCCGTTCGCAGTATACTTTGCCTGATGTGTTTTGGCTGCTATGCTCCGGGTTTTTTATCGTCTTCGATCTTGCCCGGTTCTTTCGATTGGTCCTTTGTTGCTTCTTTGAAATTTTTTATGGCTTTACCGATGCCGCCGCCGATTTCCGGAAGCTTTCCGGCGCCGAAAATAATCAGTATGATAACCAGAATTACGACAAGTTCCGACATTCCCAGACCAAACATATAAGCCTCCTATTCATCAAGACGATTCTGCTTTAACTCCTGTATCAACTGAAAAAATTCGGGGGTTTTCAGATATCTATCCGTCGCCGCCTGGTAATCAATCCAGCTTCTCCAACTTTCGAACCAGGCATCGTTATGCCAGTAGCAGGCAGGATCCCCTCCACCCTTCAATCGATTGACGAAATCCCTGTATTCATCCTGGCAACTCTCGCAGAACCGGTAGGGACATCCGACGGAATGGTCGTGATCATTGCGCGTTTCTGGGCTGAGTTCGTTGTGTACGCCGCATTTTTCGCACTTCTGAACACAGCGGGAACACTGAAAGACTTTTTGAACCGCCAGAATCTTTCGTTTCCGAACGAGAGCATCCCGCCTATCCTGAGACATCTGAAGCTTGGTGTTCAGAGAGAAGATTTCCGCCATTGCTGTTTCGTTATCCTGTGTTGCATTTTATAGTTGATTTATGCGATTTTATACCACCCTGTCACCGCACTGTCAATGAGAACCCGTCACGGAAGTCCACGGACGTCCACGGGAGGCAAGGTCACTTCTTTTAAATATTGATTTTGAGTAAAGGAATGCGTATAGACCAAATGAACGCCAACATGAGAGTTATCAGCTTTGTTTATGAACTCGTAAAAAGTCAAAACACGGAGAATCACCATGTCCAATCTTTCTGAAAAAACACAACCAACCACGCAGGCATTTTTTCCCCAATGTGAATCCCCGGACCGCATCCAGGCTGATGTTCTGGACCCCATCGAGTATCAGTACCGGAATCGAAGGGATATCGATATCACCATTTCTCAGCCTGAATATACGTCTCTGTGCCCCATGACCGGCCTTCCGGATCTCGGTTGCATTACAATCCGCTACCGTCCTGATGTCCTGATCATCGAGCTGAAGTCTTTGAAATACTACTTGATGCAATTCCGAAATGTAGGTATTTTTTATGAACACATCGTCAACCGGATACTGGATGACTTGGTGCAGGCTCTAAAGCCCAAACGCATGGAAGTATCCGGGGATTTTACGGCCAGAGGCGGTATCACCACGAGTGTTACCGCGGTTTATGAGGGGGCGACATGAGCCTTCGACATAGAAAAATTCCGATTTTGATTCTGCTGCTATCAGTGGCTCTATTGTGTGGATGCGGTACCTATTCGAATTTGAAAAAATCCACGGGGAATATGGTTCGGGATTTCAGGGCTCCGGACGATGATCTGAAGAAAATGGTTTTCATGGCCGTGTTGAACAACCAGGTTGCAACCGCCCAGCAGGATATGGGCGCAGTGATTGAAAGCCGCTATCTTGAGGCCCTTCCCAAATCCTGTCCTAATCTTTTTATCATTGGATCAGAGAACTCAGAGGCTTCACGGATGCTGAATCTGCTTTTTCAGAAACCCGTCGGCCCAGCAGACAGTCTTGACCTGATCAGAATCGGAAAACAACTCGGCATATCGGCCGTTATGAAAAGCCGCTTTTCCGCTGTAGCAGTTCGTCAGCACGATTCGGGATTTCTGTGGCTTCGCAAAAAACTTCCGTTTGCATGGGTTAGCGCCACCATTGAAGTCTATGATACGGAAACCGGTGCCAAATACCTGGATGAAACATTTACCCGCGAACTGAAATTGAATGATGAAGCGGCTGAGAGTATTCGAAAGGGTGAGATCAGTTCGGTTCCGGCGGTCGAAAAGGCGGTTTTCGAAATCATTCAGGAGATGGCGGACACCGTATGCGATGCCATTATTCGAAAACCCTGGAAAGGATACATCGCCAAGGTAGCGGGCACAAGCGCGTCGGAAGAAACCCTTACCCTCTCATCCGGCAGCCAATCTGGTCTGGCCGCTGGGCGCGTGCTGAAAGTTTACGAACCGGGTAAAAGAATTCAGGGTACTGAAGGGCAGACATTTCTGCTTCCCGGAAAAAAGATCGGAGAAATAAGAATCACCTCTGTTTCTTCAGACAGCGCCGAAGCCGTGGCGACTTCCGGCGGCGAATTCCATGTCGATAATGTCGTCAAAACAAAATAAGATGGCTTCGTACAGGCGGACCGGCGTTCTCATTTGTCTTTAAATAATAGAGGATGACCTCATGAAAACAATGATGAAAATTCCTTTGGTTCTTGAACCACAAAAGGAAGGCGGGTGGACAATAATTAGTCCTTTACTTCCCGAACTGGTGACAGAGATTGATGATCTCAATGATCTGAATTCATGTGTTCAAGATGCAATTGCTGCTGTTGTTGAACTTTATCAGGATATGGGGAAACAATTTCCAGCGAATCTACGGACCGAATATGCTGATGCTCCGATATGGTTTGAGTCCTTGGTTATGGCTGAAGGATGAAGTACAGAGAGTTCACACAAAAGCTGCGTGAAATTGGGTGTTGCGAAATTCCCCGTCGAGGTGGCGGATCGCACAGAAAATGGTTTAATCCGACAACAGGGAAAGGCACAACAATTCCGGATTGGGGTCAAAAGGATTTGAAGGAAGGCACTATCACGGCAGTTTGCAGACAGCTTGGTGTGGACAAACATCGTTTGTGAAATAAAGTCCCTCTTATTTGTGAGGTATTTTGTTTAGTGAAACCGTTGTATCCCGAAAATGAATCAATTCTGGGGAGTCTTCCATTGTGACAATAACATCTCAGCCCCGCTTGACATCCCCTGATGATATCCTGAAAACATTGTTGGCTAAAGGGGCTATCACCGAGAATAATGCCAGGGAGATTCACCGGCATTATGATAACCTCTTGCAGAAGCTTGAAAAAAAACAATCA
>JBAXVB010000527.1:0-3109 GCA_037129415.1 Deltaproteobacteria bacterium | reverse complement strand
ATGATTGCGGAAAAATATTCCCTATACCAGTCACGAATTGCAATTGGTCTTGTAGGTGAAGGCTCGGATTGTTACGGATTTGATGATGATATTTCTATGGATCATGACTGGGGGCCGGGTTTCTGTCTGTGGTTGACATCTGCAGATTATGAACAAATAGGAAAAGACCTTCAGTCTGACTATGATGCTCTGCCGTCTGAATTTAACGGATATCGGCGAATCATCAGTCAGTTTGGAACGGAAAGGGTTGGTGTTCAGACAATCGACTCGTTTTTCATGCGGCATATCGGCTTGCCCCACGCTCCGGAAACGGCAATGCAATGGTTCTGTTTGCCGGAAGAACGGCTGTCGGTCTGTACTAATGGACTGGTGTTTGAAGATCAACTGGGGCAATTTTCCCGAATCAGAAACGACCTGCTGGCATTTTACCCGGAAGATATCCGGCTATGGAAAATGGCCGCCAGATGTCGGACTTGCGCTCAAGCTGGGCAGTATAACTATCCCCGATCCATGAGGCGTGGAGATAGCTTTGCGGCTCAGTTCGCCAAAATTCAGTTTTGTGCGGATGTCATATCATTGGTCTTTCTTCTAAACCGGCGCTATACGCCGTTTTACAAATGGCGGCACCGAGCTGTTCTGCACCTTCCGATTTTGGGTCAACTTGTGTATCATAAAATAGCAGAGTTGATGGATTCCTTCGATTTACCACTCAAAAATTCCCTTATTGAAGAAATATGCACAGCAGTGATTACAGAACTCCGCCACCAGGGCCATAGCGATGCATCAGGCGACTTCCTTCTGGATCATGGCGCAAGTATTCGGCAGCGCATTCAGGACCCAACGATTCAAACCTGCGTATAGTTTTTCATAACATCACCACTTCACGCACCTTGGCTGCCAGGGACTGGATCGAAAACGGTTTCTGGATGAAATACACGCCATCATCCAGTATGCCGTGATGGGCGATGACATCCTGGGTGTAGCCGGACATGAACAGCACCCGGATACCAGGACGAATTTGGGATATCTTCCCGAAAAGGGTTTTGCCATCCATGTCTGGCATGACCACATCGGTAAGCAGCAGATTCACGGGCCCGACATACGGCATGAGAAGATTCAGGGCATCGTTTCCGTTGGCCGCTGAGAGAACTGTATAACCCAACCGCTCCAATATGCTGCAAACCACCTCGCGCGCCATTTCATTGTCTTCGACTACCAGTACCGTTTCTGAGCCGTGAAAGTCTTCTTCGGATTGAGATGATCTTTCAGTTGCTGAAATTTCCGCCTGAACCGATGGCAGATATACCTTGAATGTAGTCCCTTGATCATGTTCGCTGTACACCCAGATATTGCCATCGTGTTGTTTTACAATCCCATAAACCGTTGCCAGACCCAAGCCGGTGCCCATATCTTTTTTGGTGGTAAAGAACGGCTCGAAGATATGCTGCTGCGTTTCTTTGTCCATGCCGCAACCTGTGTCAGAAACAGCCAGCATGACATATTTTCCCTGCGTGACTGCTGTTTCCCCAAAGCCGCTTTCATCCAAATGGACATGCATCACTTCGATGGTCAGGTTTCCGCCATCAGGCATGGCATCCTGAGCATTGACGCAAAGGTTCATAAGTATTTGACCGATCTGGCCGGCATCGGCGGAAACCTGGCATGATTCCGGACACAAAAATGTCTCCAGTTTGATGTTTTCCCGAATCGTCCGCTGAATCAGTTTTTCCATGTCGCCAACTACCTGGCGCAGATCCAGCACCCGCATTTCCAATATCTGCTTCCGGCCAAAGGCCAAAAGTTGCCGAATCAGATCCCGCGCGCGTTCCGCAGCCTGCTTGATTCCCTGTATCCGTCGATAGGCTCTGGTTGTCGTATCCATATCAAAGAGCGTCAACTCCGCATAGCCCAGAATCGGGGAAAGCAGGTTGTTGAGATCATGGGCCACACCAGCGGCCAGTCGGCCCACTGATTCCAGTCTCTCGGTCTGATGAAATCTATCTTCCAGCTCTATATCCCGTGTAATATCGACCATAGTCATCAGTTGATCGCCATTGGTCAGCTCAACCGGAATAAAGCTGATAACCTTTTTTTCACCGTTTTTGCAGGTGACGGTGAATATGCGATTACGTTCTTCACCCTGTTGCACATTTTTTGCGTCTGCAATCCAGGTGGCAATAACTTTTCTGCGGTATTCAGAATCCGGAAAGACTTTCCGGAACCATTCTCTGCCATTTCGTACAGTTGTTTCGTCATAACCGAACAATGCCCTGAATTTTGGATTGATCAGAATAAATTCCCCGTCTTTTCCAATTAGCACCATGCCAAAAGGCGCACTGTTCACAAGCATTCTGAATCGTTCACGCTCAAATTCCATCTCCATAACGGCATTGGACAGACTTTCGGCAGTGCATCTGCTTTCGGTAACATCGCTGCCTATACAGAGAATGTCCGTGATCTGTCCCTGCGCATTTTGGATGGATTTTTTTGTCCAGGCCACCCAGCATCGGGTGCCATCCTTGCGGATGTTCTCGCTTTCGTGAACGGGGAAATGTTCGGAATGCCGTTCGATATCGCTCAGGATAGCAGCTTGGCCTTTGCCATCATTATCCGCCACGATGGTGCCTACAACATTCTTCCCAAGAATTTCGTTCAGGGTGAATCCAAAAAAACTTTGAGCGAATTCATTGAAGAACGTGATTGTTCCATGGGTATCCATCCGAAGAATGATGCTGTTGGCATTTTCAACCAGCTCGCGATACCGCGCTTCACTGTCGCGCAGAGCCGCCTGAGACTGTTCCCGTATCTGATGATCGGAAAGGATTTTGCCGATAAATACAGTGGCCAGCGGATATGTCAGCAGAACCGGCATGCCGATTCGATCCAGCGTGATAATGGCTACGGCCCAAGGCAGTGTGAATATGAGAAGGACCATTACAATATGGACGATAATGCCGAATACGAGAAGCTGGATGGCGGATATTTCCACGCCCCTACGAGCTTGGCGGAAGTGAAAAAGCAAGCCAAGCAGAGCTGACGACAGAATGACGGATACGCCCATGATGGCGCCCATCCCGCCCTGGAATATTCGGCAGATCAGCGCCATTCC
>JBAXVB010000526.1:0-3112 GCA_037129415.1 Deltaproteobacteria bacterium | reverse complement strand
CCGTCCGGCAGATGCCGGACGGATTGTGTTTGTATTCATCCCATAAATAGGAGGAACGGCATGATTCGAAAAAATATGAATATCAATGGTAAAATGCAGATGATGGTGGTTGACCCGGATGCGTTTCTGTCCGATACGCTGCGTGAGCAACTCAAACTGACGGGAACAAAGGTCGGATGTGGCCAAGGACAGTGCGGGGGCTGTTCGGTGATCCTGGACGGCAAGGTGGTTCGCTCCTGCATCACCAAAATGAGCAGGGTTCCGGATGATGCCAGCATCACGACCATCGAGGGAATCGGCGGGCCGGACAAACTTCATCCCATTCAGCTTGCCTGGACAGTTCATGGCGCAGCCCAGTGCGGTTTCTGCAGTCCAGGCTTCATTGTTTCGGCCAAAGCTTTGCTGGATGCCAATCTCAGCCCCACCCGCCAGGATGTCAGGGACTGGTTTCAGAAACACCGGAACGCCTGCCGCTGCACAGGATACAAACCCCTGGTGGATGCGGTGATGGACGCGGCCAGGGTACTGCGCGGCGAGATGACTGAAGATGATCTGGCATTCAAGATGCCTGCCGACAATCGTATCTGGGGAAGCAAATATCCAAGGCCCAGCGCCATTGCCAAGGTGACCGGTACTACGGATTTCGGAGCTGACATAGGTCTTAAAATGCCGGCTGGAACCCTTAGGCTTGCCCTGGTTCAGGCCAAAACGTCTCATGCCAATATTCTCTCGATTGATACTTCGGCAGCGGAAAAAATGCCGGGAGTTTTTAAAGTCATTACCCATAAAGACGTCAAGGGAAAGAACCGGATTACCGGGCTGATCACCTTTCCGACTAACAAGGGGGATGGCTGGGATCGCCCGATTCTCTGTGATGAAAAAGTCTTTCAGTTCGGAGACGCCATTGCCATTGTGGCCGCGGATACGGAAGCCAACGCCAGGGCGGCGGCGGACCAGGTCAAGGTAGTGCTGGATGAACTTCCGGCTTACATGAGCGCTCCCGCTGCCATGGCGGAGGATGCCATCGAGATTCATCCCGGAACTCCCAACGTGTATTTCGAGCAAAAACGCGCCAAGGGTCAGGAAACCGGTCCGATCATGAATGCTGCGGCCTGCACGGTGGAAAACGACTATTACCTGCAAAGACAGCCGCACTTGACCATGGAGCCGGATGTTGGTCTGGCTTATTTTGACGATGCGGGGCGACTTGCCATTCACTCCAAGAGCATTGCGATTTATCTGCATCATGCCATGATTTGCCCAGGTCTGGGAATTGAGCCGGACAAACTGCGATTGGTTCAAAATCCGGCAGGCGGAACTTTCGGATACAAGTTCAGCCCAACCATGGAAGCTCTTCTGGGAGTTGCAGCCATGGCTACCGGCAAACCGGTCACGCTGAAATACGATTATTTTCAGCACATCACCTACACCGGAAAACGCTCGCCTTTCTTTGTGAGTCTGAAGTACGGTGCTGATAAAAATGGCAAAATCATGGCCATGGAAGGCGACTGGATCGTGGACCACGGGCCCTATTCCGAATTTGGGGACCTGCTGACACTTCGTGGCGCGCAGTTCATCGGCGCAGGTTATGGCATAGCCAATATCCGAGGGGTCGGAAAGACCGTTTGTACAAACCATGCCTGGGGATCTGCTTTCCGCTCTTATGGATCGCCGCAAAGTTTTCTGGCATCCGAAAGCCTGATAGATGATTTGGCCGCCAAATTGGGCATGGATCCTTTGGAGCTTCGCTATCTGAATGTTTACCGTCCTGGAGACACTACGCCGACCGGCCAGGTTCCGGATGCATATAGTCTGTCCGAAATGATTGAAGGTATGCGCCCCCTCTACAAAGCTGCGATGGCTCGCGCCAAAACAGAGTCAACCCCGGAGAAGAAAAAGGGCGTGGGGGTTTCCATCGGCATTTACGGTTGCGGTCTGGACGGGCCGGACGGCTCTGAAATCGCCGTGGAATTAACACCGGAGGGAGTGGTGTTAAGCTCGTCATGGGAAGACCATGGACAGGGCGCAGATAGCGGCGCTCTTGGCACCTGTCATGAAGCCCTGCTGCCACTTGGCATTGCACCCGAAAAAATCAAACTGGTGATGAACGATATGGCCACAGTTCCCAACAGCGGGCCTTCGGGTGGAAGCCGTCAGCAGGTAATGACCGGAAACGCCATAAAAAACGGCTGTGAAATGCTGATGAACGCCATGCGCAAATCAGACGGGTCTTATCGGACATATTCGGAAATGAAGTCTGAAAATATTCCTTTGAAATATTCTGGCAAATGGACAGCTTCCATGTGCACAGCCTGCGATGAAAACGGTCAGGGATCGCCGTTTCCCGTTTACATGTATGGCGTGTTCATGGCGGAAGTGGTTGTGGATACAGCCACCGGCAAAACAGAAGTGGACAAGTTCACCGTCTTTGCCGATGTTGGAAAAATCAACAACAGGCTTACCGTGGACGGCCAGATATACGGCGGCGTTGCACAGGGCATCGGACTGGCGCTTTCAGAGGATTTTGAAGACCTCAAAAAGCATACGAGTCTGATCGCCTGCGGCCTTCCGTACATCAAGGACATTCCTGACGCCATCGACATCCATTACGTGGAAACGCCGCGCGAACATGGCCCTTTTGGTGCAGCCGGCGCGGGAGAGCTTCCTCTGACCTCCTCCCATGTGGCTGTAATCAATGCAATCGCCAATGCCACTGGTGTCCGGATCACCCAGTTGCCGGCTCTGCCGCAAAAGGTTCTGGCCGGGTTAAAGAAATAGGCTGAAGTGAACAAGTGAAGAAGTTGGGAAGAGCGGAAGTTAAGAAACAGCGGCTTTTGTCTCTTCCTGACTTTAGTCTGTCAACCCATCATCTCAATCATGTTGTACTCATAATGGATCAAAAAGAATTAAGACTTCTGGAAAACCAGTGTATTCAGGAAGAGCCGCCGGAGTGCATGGCGGCCTGTCCGATTCATCTGGATGCTCGCGTTTTTGTTGGGCAAATGGCGCGTGGGGCCTTCCAGGAAGCCTGGAAGGTGCTAAGAAAAACCATGCCTTTTCCCGGCATCCTGGGGCGGATCTGCGATGCGCCGTGCCGGGACCACTGCAAACG
>JBAXVB010000525.1:0-3117 GCA_037129415.1 Deltaproteobacteria bacterium | reverse complement strand
GGGGGGGGGGGGGGGGGGGGGGTGACAAGGAAATCGTCCTGTTGCGACTCTCTGTGCGCTACACGAGCATCGGCATCCCGGCGGACAAGATATGCCTGCTCTTTCTGGTTCACCGCGCGCTTTGCCAAGCAACCCGTTGATGTCTATACTGAAAATTTCTCGCCCTCAGTCCTGCACGGCGTACATGTCCTTATAGCGGACAATAGCACCACCGACCACGAATTTTTGACCACCCAAATGACCTCCTCATGGGGCATGCTCCGACAAAGGCGCAAATCGGCCCCGACATCATCAATGTTCTCTACCATTCGCTGGTTTAAGGTCGTTCTTTCCTTCCTGATTGATTCGGGAATCGGGCGGACGAATTTGTTGCAACGTCCGGATACGCACCTGATAAGGCTTCCCCTGGAAAAACGCGCAACCGTTGACGATGAGCCGTATCTGTTTGCAAAACAGAATTTACCGGACAAACCGCAAGCTTGCGGAAGCACTTGTCTTCATCAATAAATAATTTAATGATGTCATGAAAAAAACGGAGAAGAGAAACGATGACCGAGACAATAACTGAGACCACGATTGAGGCAAGACCGACCCTGCTGGTGGTTGATGATGTGGTGACCAATATCGACATGCTCCTCAGGGCGCTGGGCGAAGACTACTCTGTGCGCGTCGCCACCGATGGCGCCCAGGCCCTGGACAGCGTGAAAAAGGCACGGCCAGATCTGATCCTCCTGGATGTGATGATGCCGGGTATAGACGGCTTCGAGGTCTGCCGTCGTTTGAAGGATGATCCGGCCACACAGGATATCCCGATCATCTTTATCACCGCTCTTAACGAGACAACATACAAGATCAAGGGGTTTTCCGCAGGCGCTGTGGATTACGTTTCCAAGCCGTTCCAGTTCGAGGAGGTTCGTGCGCGAGTGAATGCGCACCTGGAACTCCGCCGCCAGAAACAAGAGATCATGCGCAAGAACGAAGAGATTCAAGGCATGGCCAGAACACTCGAAGAGAAAGTGATTGCCCGAACAGAGCAGCTCTCGGCTGCGAACCGCCAACTTACCGCCGAAATCATTGAGCGCAAAAAAGCGGTTCATGCCGCCGAGGTTGCCGATCGTATCAAGATTGAGTTCCTGGCCAATATGAGCCATGAAGTCAGAACCCCGATGAACGGGGTAATCGGCATGATCGGTCTGCTGCTGGATACCGAACTTGACGATGAGCAGCGTCGCTACGCCGAAATCGTGCGCTCCAGCGGCGAATCGCTGTTAGGCCTGATCAACAACATCTTCGACTACTCCAGGATCAAGGCGAAGGAACTCGTTTTGGAGAAGTTGAATTTTGATCTGTCGAGCCTGCTGGACGACTTCGCCGCCATGATGGCGGTACATGCTAATGAGAAGGGCTTGGAGCTGCTCTGCTCCGCCGATCCAGATGTACCCACGCTGCTGCGTGGTGACCCTGGCCGTTTGCGCCAAATACTCACAAATTTGGTGGGCAACGCCTTTAAGTTCACCAATGCCGGAGAGGTGGCGATCAGCGTTTCCCTGGAAGACGAAGGCGATAAGGGTGTAAAAAGGGATGACAAGGAAAGCATCTTGCTGCGATTCTCCGTGCGCGACACGGGCATCGGCGTCCCGGCGGACAAGATATGTATGCTCTTCAACAAGTTCAGCCAGGTGGACTCCTCTATCACACGGCAATACGACGGCGCCGGGCTGGGCCTGGCCATCTCCAAACAACTGGCGGAGATGATGGGCGGTGAGGCCGGTGTAAGCTGCGATCAAGGCAATGGCTCGGTGTTCTGGTTCACCGCTCGTTTTGCCAAGCAATCAGCAGAAGTCTGTGCGGAAAGTTTATCGCCTGCCATCCTGCGCGACGTGCATGTCCTGATAGCGGACAGTAGCGCCTCCGACCGCAAATTTTTAACTACCGAGATGGCCTCATGGGGCATGCGCCCGACAGAGGTTCAGGACGGTCCCGATGCTCTCAATGCCCTCTACCATGCGCTGGATAAGAGAGACCCTATCCGCATTGTCATGATTGATATGCAGATACCGGGCATGTCCAGCGAGATACTGGGCCGGGTCATCCAGGCGGACAAGCGCATGGTCAACACCCGGATGATTATGCTAACTTCTTCCTTGGTAACACGGGGCGACGCCCGGCGCTTCCAGGATATCGGTTTCGCAGCATACTTAGCCAAGCCGATTCAGCGCAGGAAACTGAAGGAAGTGCTGTCTCTGGCGCTCGATAGCGGTGTCTGAGTACAGGCATGAATGGGATTACATCACCAAGCTGATTTCTCCACAGGTATCGGCGGAAACACAAAACAAATGGCTTCCAAAGGATCAAGATAATGGCTGAAAAAGAGATATTTTCATACAACACTGATGTTTTGCGGCAGCGTGCAGAGGAAAAAGCCGTCAGAATGACTGAAAATAAATAAAATTTTTCATAATGAGAATTGCTGACCGCCTGGTTCAGCAATACCGCCTTGCGGAAGCACTTGCCTTCCTCAATTTTTAAATTCTGATTCAGACAAAGGTGTATTTTTTATTCGAAATCACCTAATAAACAAACAGGAACCGTGAAAATGATAACGCATCAAAACGAAGCTCGCAAAAGCACCTGGACAGCTTGGGTTATGCTATCCGCCATGCTGATTATCACAATCTATGCATCTGTTAGTGCGGTAATAAATATTCAAGCCGAAGCAAAAAGGGAGTTTGAATTTGCATGCAGCCAAATCGAGCTAAGGATAGATGCGCGAATGGATGCTCATGAACAGATATTGATTAGCGCTGCTGCACTCTTTGATACTTCGGATGAGATTACGCGGGAGCAGTGGCGTAACTTCGTTTTGCAACAAAAGATCGAGCAACATCTTCCCGGCATACAGGGCATTGGCTTTGCTCTGGTGATTCCAGGCGAGCGGCTTGCACAACACACACTGGAGATCCGCAGCCAAGGTTTTCCTGATTACAACGTGAGGCCGGAAGGCGATCGGGAGAGCTATACCTCCATTATCTATCTCGAACCGTTTTCAGGACGCAACCTTCGGGCCTTCGGCTACGATATGTTCTCCGAGCCCGTTCGCCGACTGGCGATGGAACG
>JBAXVB010000524.1:0-3119 GCA_037129415.1 Deltaproteobacteria bacterium | reverse complement strand
GGATTTGGAAAGCAAGGAAATGGCGGACATGATCGGTGAAGATTTGAAAGAAGGCCGACTCTTCGGATTTGATTCTACCCCGTCGTTTTTAATTAACGGGGGTTTCGGTGATCGGAGCAGTTCCTTTTGAAGAATTCGAAAGGGTGATCCGACTGATTGAAGAAAAGAAGTAGGCAAATGTGATCTTTGCAACCATTGCAACTTAACATCCACCGGGTTACTGACTCAAGATTTTACCGTAGCGCTATGAACCTAATCCATAGATTTTCGATGGATTCAAAATAAAGCTTGGCAAATCGTGAGAGATGTGAGACTATGAAAAGTTATCATTTGTCCGACAATGTCACAAGGGAAGTGATAATTATATTCTCACCGGGTTTCTTACCCAACGGTGGCCTTCACCGGCTCAGTCCCCCGTTTACCACAAATATCCTGCCGGATTGTTTGAGTGGCGCCGCATACCTGCAGGCAGCCCTCGGAAAGTGTACGTGTAATAATAATGAGTTTTACCCCTTTTAATCTTCACCCCAGTCTTATGCGAGGTGTTTCCGATCTCGGTTTCACCAGTCCCACACCTATTCAGCGAGACGGCATTCCGCCAGCTTTGGAAGGCCGTAATGTGCTAGCTTGCGCAATGACGGGCAGCGGCAAAACCGCAGCCTTTGCACTTCCTATTTTACAGCGCCTGATGGGCGCAAAACGCGGCGCTACTCGTGCGCTGGTACTTGCTCCCACCAGGGAACTCGCAGCCCAGATTGTTGATGTTTTTAACGATCTGGCCAAGCATACGCCTATCAAGGCTGCAGCCATATACGGTGGTGTCGGAATGGAGCCCCAGGAACGCGCCCTTCGTCGTGGTGTCGATATCATAGTGGCCTGTCCGGGCCGCCTGCTTGATCACCTTCAGTACCCATATACCAATTTTTCAGGACTTGAGGTACTGGTATTGGATGAGGCCGATCGCATGCTCGACATGGGTTTTCTGCCCGACATTCGCCGGATATTGAAACAACTGCCGCCGATTGCCCAGACCCTCTTTTTTTCAGCCACGTTGCCAGCGGCCATTAGCGATCTGTCCCGGCAAATGCTGAAGAATCCCGTGAATCTGAACGTCGAGCGTCCTTCCGCACCGGCTACAGGTGTTGAACAGGCTATTTTCCCAGTCCGCCAGGATCTTAAATCCGCGTTGCTGCTTGAATTGCTCCGGGGAGATGGAATCCAGAACGCTTTGGTTTTCACGCGCACCAAACACCGAGCCAACCGCTTGGCTGATTTTCTGGACCGGCACGGCGTTGCTTGTGATCGCGTTCACGGCAACCGCAGCCAGGCGCAGCGCACGCAGGCCATGTCCGATTTCAAGAATGGGCGTTCCCGGGTTCTGGTCGCCACAGATGTCGCCGCACGCGGCATAGACATTGAGGCATTGTCGCATGTCGTCAACTTCGATGTTCCCCACATTCCCGATGACTACATCCACCGGGTTGGACGTACAGCCCGGGCCGGAGCCACCGGCGAGGCATTCACTTTTGTTTCTCCAGAGGAACAGGGTGAACTGCGGGCGATCGAGCGGGCAGTCTCAATGCGTCTTCCAAAGCGGACTCTGACCGGTTTCAATTACCAGGTAAAGACCGCCGAAAGCCTTGAAATTCCGCTCGGCGAACGCATAGCGGCAATCCGGGCCCGAAAGTCTGAAGAACGGGCAAGGGCAAAAGCAAAGGCAGAGCGAAATACTCAGCCTTCGTCCAATCGATCACCTACCCGGCCTGAAGGCAATGCACGGCCTTCATTTCCATCGAGTTCTTCAAGAAGTTATGGATCGCCAGGGCAAAGTTCCGGAGGCAGCCATCCGCCAGCACGGTCCTTTCCCCATGGAAGCCGGCAGAAACGTTCGCAATAAGATGAATTTTTTCAGCGTTAAACTTCAATTACAGTCGGCTATATGATGCGTCTTATGATTTGAATTCTTCCGACTGCTGCAGTATTACATACAGTGAACGGGCATAATATGCGATTTCCATTAGCTCCCTCTCCCATCGGGGGAGGGTTGGGGTGGGGGTCCAAAAATGCAAAATTATGCCCGTTCGCAGTGTGTATGGGTTAAACTTCATACTTCATCATTCATATTTTTTCTCTCTGCAGGATGCCCATGATCATTTTTGATGGACCTTACCGATGGAAATCGCCGATGAATCCATCATCGCGCACTTTTCGAAAACAATGGGAAATGTCCTGCGACCTGAAAGTCATTGATCTTTCACTGTCTCAGCCCGATGTCATCCATCTGAAACGCTATGTGGTCGTGACCTCTGAAACGACACCCGGACCCATGAAAACGAGCGTTGCGGATACTATGGGTGTGCGGATATTTCAGGATTTTAATCTGAACCGGCACAATGTCTTGTGGATTGAAGCGAGATCGAACCATTTCGAGTCCCTGGAAGCCGCCATCTTTTCGCCAGAGCTTGCATCCGAAATGGAAAACCACTACCGGATATCCTGGCGCCCCATCTTATCCAACGAACTAAACTTGATACGCACGTTTCTACCTGGACATTTCTTCGAGGCGAGAGAAGCCTCTATCCATCCCATCAAGGGATAAGGAAGAGCATGAATCCATCTGGAACACGTCGTCAGGCCATATTATTTCTGGTTCTGACAGCCATACTCTGGAGCAGCAGCGGCCTGCTTGTTAAAATAATTTCCTGGCAACCCTTATCGATTCTGAGCGGCCGCAGCATCCTGTCCGCCGCTGTGTTCTGGATATTTCTGAAATACCCGACCCGGTTCTACTGGACGCGTCTGCAAGTCACTGGTGCAGTCGCCTATGTGGGTACACAGATTTTTTTTATCATGGCCACTAAACTGACAACTGCCGCGAACGCCATCTTCCTGCAGTACACACTTCCAATTTATATCGTTCTTTTCGGATACTGGTTTTTGAACGAACGTCCTCAGCGGGCGGACTGGATATCACTCATCGTCATATTCGCCGGCCTTTTTCTCTTTTTTGGAGATGATCTGAATTTCGATGGTTTTACCGGAAATATTCTGGCGATCGTCAGTGGCATGGCCATGGCTCTTCTGATGCTCTGCATGCGAAAACAAAAAGATGGAACGCC
>JBAXVB010000523.1:0-3120 GCA_037129415.1 Deltaproteobacteria bacterium | reverse complement strand
AATGCAGATTTGATTTTTTCCAATTCCGCAATGCTGGTATTAAGGGATTCCATTTTGCTTTCCAGATTTCGAAGCAATTGACTCGTCTGATCCTGAAGTCGCTTTTCATGATTTTTCAGGGCTATTTCAGTGGCTTTTTTATCCGCTTTTTCAGCCGAAAGCAGGCCAATATCCGCCTGACATTCAGCAACACTGGTGGTCATGCTATTGACGGTTTCCAATGATTTGGCAAATTCATCTGAAAATTTCTTGTCAATGGACTTGATATCGGTATTTAATTTCTCCGTAACGATCTTTAGGTCTTTCTGAATCCCAACCAGCTTACTGTCCATGCCCGAAACATTCCCTGCAATATCTTTTTTGTCTGCTTTTCCGGCCTGAATTTCCGCCAGAGATGTTTCAGTTTTTTTGATATTGTCCTGAACAGTTGTTTCGGTTTTTTTAATATTGTCCTGAACCGTAGTTTCCATTTGTTTAAGACTGTTCTGAACAGTTGCTTCCATTTGTTTAAGACTGTCCTGAACCGTGGTTTCCATTTTTTCCAGATCAACAAGCTTGCCAGCAAGCATCTCTTCCAGTTTGGCCTGTTTAATCGACAGATTGGAAATCGTTGACTCCAGACTTTGTGACAGACTGGTCAGCTCCTTTGCTCCCGTGTCCTGGGTCTGACTGACCATTTCCCGGATACCCCGATATCCGATAAAAACCATGATACCGATTAAAATCGGGATGAGTATGGTGATGATCGTAACCCGCTGGCTTAGTTTCTCGAAACGCCGATACTCAATCTGATCGGTGAGCAGTGAATCCGCTATACGATCTTCATCTGCAGCCTGTATTTTAAATTTTGAAGAATTCCGAAATGTCATTGATCTGTTATTCCCACTCAATCGTACTCGGCGGTTTTGAGCTGATGTCATAGACCACCCGATTTACCCCTTTGACCTGATTAATGATTCTATTGCTGATGGTTCCCAAAAGCTGATGGGGAAGCTTCGCCCAATCTGCTGTCATGGCATCCTGACTAGTAACAGCACGAATCGCCACGATGTTTTCATAGGTGCGCTTATCTCCCATCACCCCTACGCTTTTGATTGGCAGCAATACTGCAAATGACTGCCATAACTTTCTATAATAACCAGCCTTCCTGATTTCTTCAAGCAAAAGATCATCGGCTTCCCGCAAAATTAAAAGTCGTTTGGGGGTAATTTCCCCGATAACCCGGATTGCAAGCCCTGGCCCTGGAAAGGGTTGGCGCCAGATCATCTCTTCTGGCAGACCGATTTCAGCGCCCAATGCACGGGCTTCATCCTTGAACAGATATCGCAGCGGCTCAACCAGTTTCAATTTCATGTTTTTGGGAAGCCCTCCGACATTGTGGTGAGACTTGATCACTGATGATGGACCGCCAAATGCCGACTGGGATTCAATAACATCGGGATACAGGGTTCCCTGGGCCAGAAATTCGGCACCCTTGATCTTGGCCGCCTCTGCTTCAAAAACCTCCATAAAGACTTTCCCGATGATTTTACGTTTTTTTTCAGGATCGGTAATCCCGGCAAGCGGGGTTAAAAATTTGCTTTTTGCATTGATAAAACGGATATTGATATCCAAATTCTGCTTTAAAGTGACTTTGAGTTTTTCCCCTTCGTTTTTTCTCAGCAGCCCATTATCCACAAAAATACATGTCAGGTTTTTTCCGATGGCCTTGTGGATCAACAAGGCAGTGACGGATGAATCCACGCCGCCGCTAAGCCCAAGAATGACTTTTTTGCTCTGAACTGTTTCACGAATTTGCTCAACGGCTTCTTTGGCAAACGATTTCATGGACCAGCTTTTTTTACAGCCGCATATCCTGAACAAAAAATTACCGAGCATGGTTTTGCCCATCGGGGTATGCTCAACTTCGGGATGAAACTGAAGTCCATAAAACCGCTTTTCACGATGTACAGTCGCCGCAACTGAAGTGTTTGGAGTGGATGCTGTAATCTCAAATCCGTCCGGAAGGCTGACAATGGAGTCCCCATGGCTCATCCAGCACCGGGTCTGGGCTTCAACATTATTAAAGAGCCCGTCAGATGATTTAATACTCAATTCAGCCAAACCGTATTCCCGCTTTTCAGCGTGAGCCACTTTTCCGCCCAAAGCATGCACCATAAACTGCATCCCATAACAGATCCCAAGAACAGGAATCCCCAAGGTGAGGATGGCGGAATCCACTGCCGGGCTTCCCTTTTCATAAATGCTGGAAGGCCCGCCAGACAGAATAATGCCTTCGGGTTTCAGCGATCGAATAAGATCGATATTCATTGTCGGGGGTTCAACCCGGCAGTAAACGTGACATTCCCGAACGCGCCGGGCAATAAGCTGGTTGTACTGAGAGCCAAAATCAATGATGAGTATCATGGGAGTCCCTTATAAGGATTATTGGATTAAGAATTTGCGAATCATCTCTGAATATGTTAGACACAGGTAAAAAGTCAATGGTATTTTACTGCGTTAGCCGCGTTCAGCAGCCAGAGAGGCTGCTACTACTTAACCAAGAGGAATTTTTATACATGCTTGAAAGTGCTGACCTGAGAAAAGGTCTTAAAATTGAGATTGATGGTTCACCCTATATTCTGACGCAGTTTGAATTCGTCAAACCCGGTAAAGGACAGGCCCTGTACAAATGCCGGCTGAAAAACATGCTGACCGGTACGCAGTTTGACCGGACGTACCGATCCGGAGAAAAGTTCAACGAAGCGCAGATGGAAGAAATTGAAATGGAATACCTGTATGCTGAAGGCGACCGGTATTGCTTCATGAACACCAAAAATTATGAGCAGGAGTATTTGATCGCTGAGCAGATTGGCGATGGTATCCATTTACTAAAGGAAAATACTTTATGTAACGTGTTGTTTTTTCAGGATAAGGCCATTGGTGTTACCTTGCCGATTTTTGTGGAACTGAAGATCGTCAAGGCGGACCCGTGGGCGAAAGGGGACACTGCTGCTGGCGACAGCAAACCAGCGACCCTTGAAACCGGTTATTTGCTTCAGATTCCGCCATTTGTCGATGAAGGTGAAATCATTCGGATTGATACCCGAACCGGTCAATATGTGGAACGGGTCAAATAGA
>JBAXVB010000522.1:0-3131 GCA_037129415.1 Deltaproteobacteria bacterium | reverse complement strand
CAAAGTAAGTTAGCTGCTGACTAATTGAACCCACTGATGATTTGTCGATATTAAAGCGTTTCATCATGGAAGATATCGATTCAATACTACATCGACCTTCCAACCTCAGAGACAACAGATGCCCGCAAAACCTATCAAAATGAATTTCATTTCATTCTCCTTTTGAAAGAAATATAACTATAGGAAGCCAATACCTATTGTGCCAGGCACTCATCCAGCTTCTTTTTAAATGCTTCCAACGTAAACGGTTTCTGCAAAAAACCCATCGCTCCCCGCGCCAATATCGTTTTGGCATGATCATTGGCGCTGTATCCGCTGGCAAGCAGCACTTTTACATTCGGATCAATGGCCAGGAGCCGATCAAAAGTCTCCCCGCCTCCCATGTCCGGCATGATGATGTCCAGAATCACCAGATCGATTTTTTCCTTTTCCTTCTCAAACAGCGCCACAGCCGCCTTTCCGCCATCCACTCCAATGGCCTCGAAGCCGATATGCCGGATCAACTCTATCCCAATCGACAGGACGCTTTCATCATCATCCACCATCAGAATTGTCCTGACCCTTTTGGGTCCGGCTTCCGCAACCGGTGTTTTCTCTATAAGCATTGGGATCGCAATCTGATCTTTTTCTCCGCTCTTATCGCTCAAAAGATTCCGGAACCATCGCCGTATTCGTCCCATTGTACCAGGCAAAGGCAAGGGGGCTTCTCTATCCATCACAGTATCAGCAACTTCAGGTTCCGGTTCCTTATCCTGGATATCAATTTGCGGACAATCAGTATCCTCGGTGCAAGGCAGATAAATCTCGAAAGTGGTGCCCCAACCTGGCTCGCTGAAGACATCAATCACCCCGCCATGGTTTTTCACGATTCCGTACGCCGAAGCCAGCCCCAGCCCGGTCCCCTGACCAACTGGCTTGGTGGTGAAGAACGGATCAAATATCTTCTCCCGGATACTGGCATCCATACCGTGCCCTGTGTCCGACACCGATACCTTCAAGTATTTTCCCGGAAGCACCTTGAATGGCCGCCGAAACCGCTCATCCAGGATTACGTTTTGTGTGGTAAGGGTCAGATCCCCACCTTCCGGCATGGCATCGGCAGCATTGACGAAAAGGTTTAGAAACACCTGTTCGACCTGTCCGATATCAGCTTTCACCAGCCACAGTTGTTCTTCGTACTGCGTGATGATCCGGATTTCCTGTCGTGTACTGGAAAACATCCGAACCGTTTCCTGGATAACCGCGTCGATGTTGCATATCTCTACCCGGTATTTACCACCCTTGCCAAAGTTCAGTATCTGGCTGGTCAGCCGCTCTCCCCTTTCCACGCTTTTTGCGATGGTTTGCAACCGCTTGAAATGCGGATGGTCTGGCGGAGTTCCCTGAAGGAGCATGAAAACATTTCCCTGCACAGTCATGAGCAGGTTGTTGAAGTCATGGGCAATGCCCCCAGCCAGACGACCGATGGCCTCGGCCCGTTCTGCTCGGTACCGCTGATACTCTTCCTTTTCCAGATCGTTTCCAGGCTCTGGCGGATTTTCCGTCATTTTGCTTTCCTTTTAACAAAAAAGAGCGGCAAAAGCGCATCCCAACGACTGCGCCCCCCGCTCTTCCGCCATGTTAATTCGCCACAGAAGCTCACTCACACTTTCATCCATTCCAGCAAATTACTTCCATACGATTCCCAGAACAATTCCCAAAATCAACCAAATCGGAATGGAGAGGATCATACCCCATAAAAGACCGCTCATGCTCTTTAAGGATTTTTCCGCCTTCCTGGTGGAAAGCGCCCGCTCCAATTTAATCCGGATGTCTTCAAGGTGAACGGGCTTGACCAGGTAGTCGTAGGCTCCTTCCTTTATTGCATTCACGCCACTGTCCATGCTTGGATAGCCGGTGATCATGATGACAAAAACCTTTTTGTCCTGCATCTTTATCTTTTTAAGCAACTCAAGACCCGTGATTTTCGGCATAGTAAGGTCGGTGATCACACAATCAAAAACACCCGGAATAAACTTCTTCAGGGCATCTTCACCATCATTGGCTGTTGTAACAACATACCCCTGACTCACCAGATAATCATCCAAAAGCGAGCGGATGGTTTCTTCATCATCAACCACCAGAATACGTCCCGTGTTCATCGTCAATCTCCTATGTGTGAAAGAAATCGTAGTCAGCAAAATCCGGCGCAGAAAGCGTCATTTTTTCTCCCATGAAGCAGGTGTTTGCATCGTCTTGCGCAAGCGAACACTGGGGCATATTTCCCTAACCGATTGCAAGACGAACCGGCTTACCGACCCGACTCAGCATATCCACCAGAGCATCGATGGTAAACTTGCAGACTTTCTTGTTCACCATGTCGGAAACACGCGGACGGGAGATTTTCAGTATCTCGGCCGCATCTGCCTGCTTGAGATGGTTCTCGGCAATCCACTTGGATAGTTCATCCATGAGCTGCTCTTTGAGCGCCTTGGTATCATTGATGTGTTGCTGTGATTTAGCCTGAAGACGAACAGCTTCGGCGTAGTCGAAGCCAAGTTCCAGAAAAAGGTTCGCACCAGGCTTGGTGACATGGCGGATTTCATTGTCAATCGTCATCTTGGGGCGCTCCTTTCTCTTAAAACTGCTCGGTAACGGGCTTCAACAACATTTTTATCGTGCTTCGTTGTTGCTTTGGTTTTCTTCTGGAAGCAATGCAGCACATAGATCGCCTCTTCAAATTTGCCCACATACATCACACGGTAAGCACCTGAAGCATCCCGAATACGGATCTCTTTCGTACCGGCACCTACGTCATCAAAAGGCTTCCAGTCGTCGGGTTCCAGTCCGGCCTGCACTTTGCCTAACTGAAAACCAGCTTCCTTGCGGGATTCTGCTGGGAAATTAAGGATATCGTCGTAAGACGACCCCACCCAGCGAATTTCTTTTTCTTGTTCCATGAGCATCTCAATATGTATAAAATATTATACTTTTATTGCGCAAAAAGCAAGCTCATTAAAAAAACCGGAACCACTATTCTCTTCATAAATCCTTGCTCCAAAACGTGCGATTCACATTATAGGCGCCTTCCTTCTGACCTTCCTTCCTGCCCATTCTTTCAGCACTGGTTATATATGGCATTTTTTTCTCCT
>JBAXVB010000521.1:0-3131 GCA_037129415.1 Deltaproteobacteria bacterium | reverse complement strand
TACCACCTCCCTCGCGTCGGGGGAGGATTGGTGGGGGCAAAAGCGCAGGCTATGACCCGATATATAGTCAGGCAGCATGGTTACCGGGGGATGTCGGCGACGACTCTTCCAGCAATGGCTTTTGCTACTATCTGCGCTACTTCGTATGGGCAACCGGTATGCAAATCGCCTTTCTCTCCGTGTTTCCCGAACATCTGGCCATGATTGGTCGGCGGGGCGTTCATGGCAGGCAGTATCTATTGGAGTGCAGCCTGAAATGACGCATTCATCCGGTGCAGGGGCGGCTGCTGAGAGCGACTTTCCGGATTGAACTGCCGCTAAAAGAGGAAACATGATGAAGAATCTAAAGAATCTCAGCATCCTGCTGGTAGAGGATGAAGCCAATTTGCGGCGCGAAATAGCTGCTTTTCTTGAAATATATTGTGACCGCGTGACTGAAGCTGCCGATGGACTGGAGGCTCTGGAGCGGTTCACTGGGCAGCCGCCGGACCTGGTTATCAGCGACATTCACATGCCGCAGATGAACGGACTGGAGCTGGCGGCAAAGCTGAAAGAGCTGTCTCCGGAAACACCGGTGATTTTATGTACTGCTTTTACCGAAACCTCCTATCTGTTGAAGGCCATTGAACTGGGAGTGGTCGCCCTTGTCCGAAAACCACTGGATATGGATGAACTGCTGAGCAAGATAGGCGCCGCCGCCCACATCATTCAGCAATATGAAATCAATAGCCTTTCTTCCGGGCTGGCGGCATCCATTACAGCGCAGTTGGAGATGTATGAGAAAAGTACGATCCCCTCCCTGCCGCCTTCCAAAACCATTATCTAAAACCTATATCTTCCTTTGGGTGCAGGTTGGGATGATATCAATTGCAAATTGAGGTAACCGAACATGATCAAATTTCCTTACGGCATATCCGATTTCAGGAAAATCATCACCCAGGGGTATTATTACCGGGACCGCACCCGCGCCATTCCACTGCTTGAGCAAAATGATTCCACGCTGTTCATCCGCCCCCGCCGTTTCGGAAAAAGCCTGGTTTTGTCCATGCTGGAAAATTATTACGACATTGCCCGCCGGGATGCATTCGACTCCCTCTTTGGCGAGCTGGCTGTTGGATGTGAACCAACGCCTTTACGCAATTCTCATTTCATTTTGCGGTGGGATTTCTCCTGTATCGATCCGACAGGAACACCCGATAAAATCAAACAGTCTCTGTATGATCACATTGTCGTTCGCATACAGAACTTCATTCGATACTACCGGGACAACGGTTTTGATTTGCAGCGGATTGAAGTTCATCCGGAAAACGCTTCGGCCACGATTGAATCTCTTCTTGGGGCCACCCAGAGCGCAGGATATCCGGTATTTCTGCTGATAGACGAATACGACAATTTCGCCAACACGGTCATGATGCTGCCGCTCCAGGATGCCAGGGAGCGCTATGAGGCGCTGGTCCACGATGAAGGTTTGCTGCGCACCTTGTTCAAGGTAGTCAAAGCTTCTACATCCGGAACCGGTTTTGACCGGGTCTTTATCACCGGGGTGTCTCCGGTGGTCATGAGTGATATCACGAGCGGCTACAACATTGCTGAAGACATGTTCTTCGAGCCAGAGTTTGCTGATCTGTGCGGGTTCCGGGAAGAAGAAGTGGATGCGACCCTGCGAGAAATCGCGGAAACGTGCGGGATGGATGCGGCAAAAGCCGAAGAAGCCTTGGCAATGATGCGTATTTACTATAACGGCTATAATTTTATTCCACGCCGTACCGATTTCATCTACAACCCGACCCTGTGCCTGTATTTTTTCAAACAATTTCAAAAAAATTGCGCCTATCCCCGCAAGATGCTGGATGCCAACCTTTCTGTAGATCAGTCCAAGCTCGAATATGTCGCCAACCTTCCCGGCGGGCTGGATTTGGTGATCGCTCTGGCGCAGAAGGGTCATGAAGTGAATGTTCCGGATATTGTGGACCGATTTGGTCTGAGCGATATGCTGTCGGATCAGTCCAAAGACCGTACATTCATCGCCTCCTTTTTGTATTATTTTGGAGTTCTGACTCTGGCTGGAGAAACGGAACAGGGGGAATTACGCCTGAAGGTTCCCAATATTGTCATGCAGGGAATGTATGTAGATCGTGTATTGCTGATGATGCTGCCGAATCCCGTTATGCGGGATCAGGGAGTGGATGCGGCCAAACGGGTGTATCAGTTTGGAGAGATCGAGCCGGTCTGCCGTTTTGTGGAAGAAATTTATTTTTCCGCGTTTTCAAACCGGGATTATGCACAGGTCAACGAACTGACAGTCAAGACCTGCTTTCTGACCCTGCTGTATAACGATCTGCTATATATCATGGATTCGGAGCCGGAGCTGGAGTGGCGCTATGCGGATCTGACCATGATCATCCGGCCGGATAAGCGGCATTTGAAGATATTCGATGTGTTGATTGAGTTTAAATTTCTGGGTCTGAAAGACTTGAATCTGAGCGGGAAGGCGATCCGTGCCATGGCCCCGGAGCAGATGCATGCCCTGCCGCTGGTGGAAAAAGCCATCACCGAAGGCCGGAAGCAGGCACTGGACTATGGAAACAGTTTGATCGCCAGATATCGAACATTGCGTTTGAATCGGTTTGTCGTTATCGCCCTCGGATTCGAACGAATCTGCTATCTGAAAGTCGAATCATCATCTGACCGTTGACCGTCAATGTTTCTGGTTCTAACGGATTTTGTGGTTCTGCCAGTGGGTGCAATGTTTGTTATCTGATAATCTATGAATTTTCAGGCTCCAGAATGACTGAAATGTCCTCGAAAGATTTTCCTGAGCCGCTTCCGAGATCATTTCTCAATTCATAACCACCTGAAAATACACGACCACAAAATCTGGTAGAACCAGAAGGATTTTATCAAGGAGACACCTGATGCATTTTGATTTGCGAACGATATACTTTACAGGCACATTCGTTTTTGCCGTTTGCACCATCGCTATCGTGATGATCTGGTATCAAAGCCGCAATCGCATTGCCGGAATAGGCTTTCTGGCGATTGACTTAGCCATGCAGACGGCGGCGATCCTCTTGACCATGTTCCGTAGCACGATACCGGACTGGATGTCCATCTCGCTGGCCAATATTCTG
>JBAXVB010000520.1:0-3131 GCA_037129415.1 Deltaproteobacteria bacterium | reverse complement strand
GAATGCCGTGTTTGTTAGCCTTTTCACGAACCATAAGCATGCTGTTTTCCAGAATATCCACCACATAAAACCGTCCCAACTCCAGCTCCATTTTGCCGGCTTCAATCTTGGATAAATCCAGAACATCGTTGATGAGCAAGAGCAGATGATTGCCACTGGAGAGAACATCCGAAATGTATTCCCGTTGTTTTTCGTTGAGTGGACCAAAATATTCTTCCAATAGCACTTCTGAAAAGCCAAGAATGGCGTTCATGGGCGTTCGAAGTTCATGGCTCATACTGGCCAGAAAATTGGATTTGGCCTGGCTGGCCAGTTGAATGCTGCGTATCAGTTCAGATTCCTTTGAAACATCGCGAAAAACCTCAACCCCCCCAAGATTTTGGCCATCGCCATCCACAATTGCCGACACTGACAGAGAAACCGGAATCAGCCTGCCGCACTTGGTTCGGGAAAGCACTTTCTCGATCTTCGCAGGTACGCTCGCACCCCAGACTATTGACAGAGGACAATTCACGGTTTCACAAAGTAAATGACCGGATTCATCCTGATGGGCAAGAATTTCAGAACAGGTTTTGCCGAGCGCATCCTGAACCCCATATCCGGTGATTTCCGCCGCCCCACTGTTCCAGGAAAGAATCACACGGTTTCGATCCACGGTATAGACGGCGTCTGAAATGCTTTGAATCACGGCTTCGGCATATCGTTTTTCCTGAAGCACCTGTTCATAAAGCCGGGTATTCTCATCTGAAACAGCAAGAAGTCCGGCTTCAATCCGCTTGCGCTCGCTGATATCCCGGACAAAACTCTGTATGGCCGGCTTCGCACGATAACTTAGCACTGTTGCGCTGATCTCGACCGGAATGACTGAGCCGTCCTTACACTGATGTATGCTTTCAAATATGGCTGTCCCTTTTTCACTGATGGGCGTCTGCTTTTTGAAATACAGGCTGGCCTCTTCCGGTGTGTCGATTTCCTGAATTTTTTTGGCCAGGAGTTCTTCCCGGCTGTACCCCAGACGCCGGACAGCGGTTTCATTGACATTCAGTATCTGGCCGCTTAAATCATGAATAAATATGGCGTCATTGGCGTTTTCAAACAGATGCTGATATTCGGCCTGAAGACATCTATAGGATGCTTCCAGCATAGCGGCCATTTCATTAAAATCCAGGGCAAGTTCAATGAATTCCGGGGCGCCCTTGACCTGAATCCGCTGATCCAGTCTTCCGGAAGCGATTTGCCTGGACCCCATGCGAAGAGAATTCAGAGGAGCTGTCATCAGGCGAGAGAGCAAAAACGCCGAAACAATTGCTAATCCTACAACCAGAATCATAACCAAAGAAAAAATGTCAAGAAATTGATTGGCGGCGGATAGAATACGATTGTGCTGCACAATTGTACCCAGAACCATAAAACCGCCAGAATCAGAGTCTGACAGCAATGACACCGGCGCAAAAAAGATTTCCCACTGCTCGGTTTCCACTGCGCCGGACTTTCCGGATAAAAGGGTTTTCGCCTCTATGGGATAATCTTTCCAAAGCGAATGGCCGGTGTTCAAGTTATCCGGCCCGCCCCATTCCCTGTCCGGATTACTGCTGTGAAGAATGTAGAATCCGCGATCGGTCGCAAGAAATGTTCGATAGTCATTGTCATCCGCTGTGTTGGGAAAGGCCCAGCGAATTACAAGGTTTGCATCGATATTGATGACAAGGATTCCCCGGAATTCATTGACTTGGTTAAAAATCGGGGTTGCCAGACGCATGACGGGCTGGTGAGGAATGACGATTTTTCCTTTTTCCTGATTCAGATACGGATCTGAGATGTAAATCTGGCCGGCAGTCAGCTTTCTGGTTTCTATAAAACATGGCAAGTCCGCCTTTTGCTGGAGCTTATGCGCCGGAACCACAATAGGCTCTTTTCCATCCCGGTCCACACGTACCAGCTCCAGGCCGGTCTGGTCAAGAATGCTGATACGGACGTACCGACCGCTGTTTTTGTGCATGGACACAAAAATCAGTTCCAATCGCTGAATGCACTGGTTGTAGGTAGAGCTGCTTTCCGGATCATAGCCACCGTTGTCATGGGCGCGGATCAGCTCCTGTACACGGGGCATCGTGGCTGCCAGCAGCAGATTCTCCTTAAGCTGATTCAGCAGGGTTTGAAACCTCGTAACTTCAGACTGATTGACGGCGACATACTGTTTTTCAATGAGTTCGTAAATCTGGCGGCGTTCGTGAAAAAAACCATAAACCGCCACAATACCGGCAGAAACGACACCCATCAGCACCAGGGCAATCATCAGCCTGGTTCGGAAGGAAAAATATCTGCTGAAAGATTCAACTTACCTTTCGCTCATTATTAAGCGACTTTTTATTTTCTCTCCCGCTTTTATCCAAAAAATGACCAAAAGGGGTAGGTCTTACATCAAAAACTACAGGAGACAAAGGCTTGCTTGATGGCTACCTGGCCGAAGTGGAGAATAGGCCCCTAATTTATGATAAAATCGGCCATGAAGTGGAGAAAATAAATCAATTTTGCCAAAAATAATGAGCGAAAGGTAAGATTCAAGTTTCATATCGTCCTTTTAGGGGGCTGTGAGATACCCCCCACGTTTTTCCGCCTCATACTGGACTTGTAGCCGCAATAATCAATGATGTCAAACGCATATTAAGCAATCCGCACGGTAATATTATGTCCCGCTATGGCATGACCGGAAGAGAAAAAAAGAACTCGGTACCCTTTCCCGGCTCCGACAGTAACCATATTCTCCCTCCATGCGCTTCCATGATTTTCTTTACAATAAGCAGGCCCAGCCCAGTGCTGCGTTCTTTCTTCGAAGTAGGCTGGACCGATGTTTTCCCGAAGGCATGGAAAAGCTTGTGTTGTTCTTTTTCCGGAATGCCGGGGCCCTGATCGGCAACCGAGATTATGACTTCGTTGTTCTCATGAAGCAGACGGACGGTAATATCGGTTCCCGGCTGAGAATACTTAATCGCGTTGGAAAGGAGATTGTTGATTACCTGTTCGATTCGATTGGTATCGGCGAAAACCTGTGGCAACTGCTCCTGACAGCTTATGGCTATTGATATATTTTTGGGGGAAGCAAACATCCCGTTGATTTCAACGATTCTCTC
>JBAXVB010000052.1:0-18516 GCA_037129415.1 Deltaproteobacteria bacterium | reverse complement strand
TGGGATTTAACTGCCTGATTTCAACCAGAGGGGTATTTCCAATGGTGTCCAGTATTGAAGGATATGTCATGAGCATTTTCTGTTATCCTGTGCTGATTGATCGTAACCGTTCACTCCCTCTCCCATCGGGAGGGGGCCGGGGGGAGGGCCGAACGATTACGATTGATCCATGAACTGCTGAATCTCAAATTCCAAAATCCTGATGATCTGGGCCTTAACCTGATCCTCGCTTTGAGAGGCATCAATAATCCGAAATCTATCGGGTTCTTTCCCGGCAATCGCCAGGTACCCGGCTCTGACCCGTTCATGAAATGCAATGGTTTCGTTTTCAAATCGTGACTCGGTATCCATTCTGGACCCTGATTCAAGCTGTTTCCATGCCCTCGACAGCCCAGTATCTGGTTTCAGATCAAGAAGAAAGGTCAGGTCTGGCTTTAAATTCCGGCAGATCAGTTTATGCAGATCCAGGATTAATGTCATGTCCAGACCTCTTGCAACTCCCTGATAGGCAATGGTTGCATCAAAATAACGATCGCAGATGACAATGCCGCCGCTTTCGATCATGGGAAGAATGATTTCCTGAATATGCTGAACCCGATCCGCAGTATAAAGGAGCAACTCTGCCGAAGGATTTATGGCGGTGCTTTCTGGGTCCAGTAAAATGGACCGGATTTTTCCGCCAATCCGTGTTCCACCTGGCTCTCGCGTCATGACGCAATTAAGTCCCAATTTATTCAGAAAATTAAATATGTGCAGAATCTGTGTTGATTTGCCCGATCCTTCAATGCCTTCAAGTGTAATAAACATATCGCTGACAGTCTTCTCCGTCGTTAAGTCTATGAAAAAATCATCCCTTTTTTCCCATGTAAAAATGCCGATTCATCAGCTTATGAAAAGATGTCCAGGATGCATTGGGGTCTTCGGAAGCCATGAACTCCCGAATTCCCTTTACCTTGGAATCAATTTCATCAATATGATTCAGCAGTACCGCTTCAACAGTCTTGGGCAGTTCGGGGGAACCGAATTCCTTTACGCCATGGTGACTGACCACCAGATGCTTTAAAAGTACCGCCTGCTCTTGCGGGAAATCTTTGATCAACTTCATTTTTTCATCAATGATTTGTAAACCTATTACAATATGGCTGAGAAGCCTGCCTTCACTGGTATAGTCGATATAGGAACTGAATTCAAATTCCCGAATCTTGCCGATATCATGAAGAATGGCGCCGGTCAGAAGCAGATCCCGATCCACGCCAGTGTAATGTCCAGCGAGTCTGTCAACAAGAATCGCCATTGAAAGGGTATGTTCCAGCAATCCGCCGATATAGGCATGATGCATTTTTTTCGCAGCAGGCGCAGCCTTGAAAAGACGGACCATCTCGGTGTCCGCCCAGAACAATTTGAACAGATCATGAAAACAAGGGGTTTTGAGTGTGTCAGTGATCTGAAGAAGTTTTTCAAACATGGCATCAATGTTGCGGGTGGTCACCGGCAGAAAATCGGCGGGTTCCACGTTTTCTGCAGCAGATCGGATCACAGTCCGAACAACTAATTGAAGCGTTCCCCGGTACTCTGAAACACTGCCTTTCACCTGAACATAATCGCCGGCGGAAATCCGGTCCACAGTGTCCTCAACATTTTCCCATAATACACCCTTAAGGGTTCCGGTTCTGTCCATGAAGGTAAGGTTCAGATAGTTCTTTCCGTCTTTTTTCTGCGACAGACTTTTTTCAGACAGCACAAAAACATCATCCACGGTTTCACCGGGTTTCAGGGAGCTGACATACTGACTTTTTGGCATTTAACTTTCCTTGAATGTTGATATTAAACATTGTATAATCAGCGATTGTCCGACTGTTAATCACTGAAAACCGTTGGCGCACTATTAATGATACTCATATACCAATTGGAAAAATTTATAAAGCAGGTATTTATTGAACAACATATTGACATTTTGCTCCAACTTCGATTTTATATGAATTATGAATATCCCAAACCTCACATCATTATCCTGTCAGGTCACTCAGTGCAACTGAACCGTTTTATTATAGCTATTGCAATTTTCTTCTGCCTGTTGAATACAGTCCCGGTACATGCACTTTCAGATCTCAGCTCTATCCAGGATTCTCCGGACAAGCCTTGGCATATCATGGCGGATGAAATATTCCACGATCAACAATCAGGCCATTATATCGCCACCGGCAATGTAACGATTACCAAAGAAGCCCGGCAATTGTCTGCTGATTTTGTCCGATTTGATCACAAGGCCATGATGGCGTTCGCCAAAGGCCATGTGATGATGACAGCAGGCGATGATGTTTTTACAGGCGCCAGCCTGGAAATGAATCTGGCCTCCGAGATCGGAACACTATACGAAGGCACGATTTTTATCAAAGAAAATCATTTTTATATCAAGGGGGACAAACTTCAAAAAGTTGGGGCGAAATCGTACGCCGCCGATACCGCCAGTGTTTCTTCCTGTGATGGTGAGGTACCAGACTGGAAGATTACGGGAAAAAATATGGCAGTTACCATTGAAGGCTATGGTACGGTTCGCCACGCCGCCTTGTGGGCCAAACAGGTTCCGGTTATGTATTCACCCTACCTTATTTTTCCGGCGGCGACCCAACGTCAGTCCGGGCTTCTGGTCCCAGAAACGGGGTATTCAGAGCGAAATGGTATTCAATACAGTCAGCCGTTTTACTGGGCCATCAATGACCAGTCCGATGCCACGGTTTCTCTTGGATATTTAGCCAATCGCGGAGAAAAAACCGGCATTGAATACCGCTATGTTTTAGATGCCAGTTCAAAGGGCATAGCAATGATTGACTATCTAAAAGACCGGCAGGTGGATGATGGTACGGGGACCTGGGGTTATAACGATGATAATACCCTGCGCACCAATTTGGACCGCTACTGGTTCAGGATGAAGCACGATCAGACTTTTTCTTCCGGATTTACCGCCAAGCTGGATCTGGATGTTGTCAGCGATCAGGACTATCTTCGGGAATTCCGGGGCATGTATATGGGCTATGACGATACCAATGCGAGCTTTTATAAATATTTTGGAAGAGACCTGGACGACTATAATGATCCGGTCAGGATCAACCGTCTGAACATCAACAAATACTGGTCCGGCTATGCTCTTAACGCCGAAACCCGTTGGTACGATAATGTTATCGCCCGCCAGTCGGGCGATCCTGATGACAGCCTTCAGAGGCTTCCGGTTGTCCAATTCTACGGCTCCAAGAAATACCTGTATCAAACGCCGTTTTTCGTGGGTTTTGATACGGAAGTCGCCAATTTTTACAGACAGGACGGAACAAAGGGACAGAGGGCGGATATGTATCCCAAGATGTCTTTCCCCTGGCGGTATCAACAGTATTTCACCGTCGAGCCATCCATCGGCATTCGGGAAACCGCCTGGTATTCTGAAAACAACGAGAACGGCCCGAGTGATGCGGGCAGTTCCCAAACTCGAAGCATGTATGATGTCAACCTGAATTTGTCCAGTGAACTGTTTAATGTTTATAAGATCAACGGGGAAAGTGTCGAGCGGATCAAGCACACCCTTATGCCCCGGATCAGCTACAGTTTCATTCCGGAATACAGCCAGAGTCTATATCCGTATTTTGACCAACTGGACCGGATCAAGGAACAGAATCTTGTCACCGGTTCACTGACCAACACGTTTATTTCAAAACTGAAACCCCCGGAAGATATGCCAGACAAGAACCCCGAAACACAGACGCCATATCCCTACAGGGAATTTCTGCGGTTTTTGATCGAACAGAGCTATGACATGAATCAGGCGGATCAGAGTGATTCAAAACCACTATTGCCTCTATACGGGGAAGTTCAGCTTGAGCCATACCGATTTCTGGCGTTTCAGGCAGATGCCGAATGGTCTCATGATAACAATGATTTTAAATCCCGAAATGTCGGTACGATGGTCTCGGATATTAGGGGCGACCGCGTTTTTGTTGAATATCGGTATGAAACAAAAGACACCGAATCCGTTTATACCAATCTGATGGTAGCTTTGACAGACAGTGTGAAGGCCTATACGGATTATGAGCAGAATATTATGGACAGTCGTCGGATTCAGTCCGGGCTCGGAATGCGATACCAGTCCCAGTGCTGGTCTGTTGACCTGCGATATCTGGATGAAGTAGATGACCGGAAATATATTTTTCTCATAAATCTCTCAGGCCTCGGCGGATTTGGCAGCGGTTTTCGGGATATTAATGATTTTGGAGGCCGCTATACGGTGTTTGATGCGCCTTATCAGGTTATCAGATCTCAGTGAATCCGACGTAAGCGTTCAGACTCCTGGGAGGTTGGGAGGGGGGAAATGCTGTCATGCCAAACACTTGCCTTCCCACCGGTATCGTTAAAACATAATTCAGCGGAGTATGACCATGGTGATTGTTAAAACCCCCCTTCGGCTCAGTTTTGTCGGCGGCGGATCGGATATCAAGGACTATTATCAGCAGAAAACCGGAAAGGTGATCTGCACGGCGATTGATAAATTTGTTTATGCCATCGTCAAAGAGCGTTTCGACGATTTGATTTACATCAACTATTCCAAGAAAGAATGTGTTGAGAAGGTGTCGGATATCCGCCACGATCTGGTCCGCGAAGCCATGAAGCTTACCGGCGTAACGCACGGCATTGAAATCACCACGCTGGCCGACATTCCTTCAACCGGATCAGGCCTGGGAAGTTCAAGTTCGATAACCGTAGCCCTTCTTCATGCCTTTTATGCCTATCGAAACGTTCTGGTAACAGCCGAACGTCTGGCCAGAGAAGCCTGCCAAATTGAAATTGATATTCTGGGCAAACCCATTGGCAGGCAGGACCAGTATGCAGCCGCTTACGGCGGAGTGAATAAATTCCTTTTTCATCCGGATGACTCTACAGAAAGAATTCCTGTTACGATAAAGAGCGCTGATAAGCGAAAGTTCGCCTCTTCGCTGCTGTTGTATTATACCGGAATCACTCGAAGTGCCGATGAGATTTTATCCAGGCAAAAAGCCAATTTTGTTCAGCCCGAAAAGCAGCGCATCATGGATGAGATGGTTACCCTCGTGGATCCTTTTACTGACGCCATGGGAAAAGCCGATATTCATGCCTGTAGCCGATTACTGGCTCAGAACTGGGAACTCAAGCAGAACATGGCTGCCGGCATTTCCACCCCCGCCATTCAGGCCATGTATGAAACGGCATTGTCAGCGGGCGCGCTGGCAGGGAAAGTCGCCGGAGCGGGCGGTGGAGGGTTTCTGCTGCTGATTGTTCCCAGAGAACGCCAGAATCAGGTATTTGAAGCCATGAAGGCTTATCGGGAGTTGCCTTTTATGATTGAAGAAAGTGGTAGCAAGGTCATCTTTGATGATACGTCATACTCCAGCAAATAACGCGGCTTGGAGCAAAAGGCCATTGAGAAGCAAGCGTTCAGAGGTTTTGAACTGAAGATAAAGGAGTTTTATGAACATCCTCATTACCGGCGGCGCCGGTTTCATTGGATCGCACACGGCTGACGCCCTGATCGCCAAAGGCCATCGGGTCCGGATACTGGATAACCTCCAGCCAACAATTCACCCCAAAGGAAAGCCTGCTTATCTTCATCCGGAAGCTGAATTTATTCAGGGCGATGTCTGCGACAAAAATACCCTCTCTGTTGCGCTTGAAGGCGTTAATGCAGTCTATCATTTTGCGGCTTACCAGGATTATCTCCCGGATTTTTCAACATTCTTTCGGGTCAATGCCGTATCAACAGCTCTGATTTATGAGATTCTGGTTGAAACCGGAATGCGTTCCCAAATTCAGAAGGTGGTTGTGGCCGCCAGCCAGGCAGTAATGGGAGAGGGTCGTTACCGGTGTTCTTCATGTGCGAAGGATGTTTTCCCAAGTATTCGCCTGGATGCTCAGTTGTCCCAGGGGAAATGGGATCACCTGTGCCAGGGATGCAATCAACCGCTGGCGTGGATGCCTTCGGATGAATCCGTGATTCATCCGTGTAACCCTTATGCCATTTCCAAGAATGCTCAGGAACAAATAGCCATCCATCTGGGATCACGTTACGATATTCCATCGGTTGTCATGCGTTATTCCATCGTTCAGGGACCGCGCCAGTCTTTTTATAATGCCTATTCCGGAGCCATGAGAATATTTGCTCTCAGCCTGATGCTGGGCAAACAGCCAACCATTTTTGAAGATGGCAGGCAGATCCGGGATTTTGTCAATATTCAGGATGTGGTTTCCGCCAATCTTCTGGTGCTGGAAAGCAGCCTATCCGATTACCAGGTGTTTAACGTTGGCGGCAATAAGGCATGGACGGTTCTGGATTTTTACGACACCATGCAGCGTGTTGTAAATCGTGAAATTTCTCCGGTGATGTCCGGATACTACCGATATGGAGATACCCGCCATATTTTTTCAGACACTCAAAAACTCCAGTCTTTGGGATGGAAACCTGTCCACCAGGTGGAAGACAGCATTAGTGATTACTGGGCGTATCTTCTGCTCCAGAACAACAAGGGAGACATCCTGGATTACGCTGAAAAACACATGAAGCACCTGCAGGTGATCCGCAAATCAATTTCCATATAAAGGTTTTTCATGAAAGCATTTTTACTGGCGGCCGGAAGAGGAACACGGCTAAGGCCATACACGGATACGATTCCAAAGTGCCTTATTTCCATTAACGGAAAGCCGCTTCTGGGGATTTGGCTGGATCACCTGCGACAGCAAAACATTCAGGAAGTGCTGATCAATACCCACCACCATGCACATCAGGTGGAGGCGTTTGTGCGTAGTTATTCCCACCACCGGGACATTCGTATCGTTCTCAGCAACGAACCGGAGCTTCTGGGAAGTGCAGGAACAATCTGGCATCGCAGGGATTTTGTTGACAGCGACAATGATTTTATGATCTTCTACGCCGATAATTTAACGAATGTCGATCTGAAACCGTTTGCGAATTTTCACCAGAAATGCCGGGGGAAAAAAGGAATTTTGACGATGGCCCTGTTCCGTGCGCCAAATCCCGGAGCCTGCGGCATTGCTGAGCTGGATTCAGATCAGAAAATCCTGGCGTTTACTGAAAAACCGGAGAATCCCAAAAGTAATCTGGCGAATGCCGGCATCTACATGGCTTCTCAGGAGATTTTTGAGTTTTTTCCATCAACACCGCTGGAGACATCTGCTTCATTGCTGGATTTTGGTCATCACATATTGCCGCTTCTGGCTGGCAGGATGTATGGATACCCGATTACGGAATACCTGAGAGACATCGGAACCATAGAATCCTACCAGCAAGCACTCGCAGAATGGCAGGTTTGTGATAAGTAGGTGGCGGAATCGGGTACGATCGACAATAAGCACCTTTTTTTTAATTCAATGCGTTTTTCAGACATGGAATATATCATGAGCAATATCAGTGAATTTACAGACAACTATCTTTCAGGAATACAATCCCTGCTTGAGAATTTTGATACCCACAGCTTTGAGCAAATTGTTGAAAAAATACTGGATGCGTATCATGCGGAAAGACGAATTTTTGTCATGGGAAACGGTGGAAGCGGATCAACGGCATCTCATTTTACCTGCGATATCAACAAGGGCTGCTGCATGGACCTGAATAAAAAATTCAGGATGATCTGTTTGAATGACAATATTCCCACCCTTCTGGCCATAGCAAATGATGTGTCCTACGATGCGGTATTTGTCGAACAACTGAAGAATTTTTTTATTCCCGGCGATCTGGTAATCGGGATTTCGGGAAGCGGTAATTCCCCCAATGTCCTTCTTGCCATTGAATATGCCGGAATGCATCAGGGGATTACCATCGGTCTTTCCGGTTTTTCCGGCGGAAAGCTGGCATCCCTGGCTGACATTGTCTGGATAGCGCCAGTGGAAGATATGCAGAAAATCGAGGATATGCACATGGTTGTGGTTCACATGATCATGCAGGCGGTTCGAATCGATCTGCATCCGCCGGAGCTGCTGGCATAGAGAGGCTGCAATAGAATGGTCATTACAGACCTGCCCATGGAGTGGTACGCCCTTCGTACTCGAAGCCGGTTTGAGAACGTTGTTCTGGACGGACTGGAGAAAAAGAAAGTCGAAGTCTTTCTGCCCAGGATCACGGTTAAGAGCATGCGGCTCGACCGGAAAACAATGATTCAGGTTCCTCTGTTTCCAGGTTACCTTTTTGTCAAGACCAGTCTGGATCCATATAAGCAAGTTGAGATCGCCAAGACCATTGGCGTTGTCAAATTTGTGGGAAATCTTCAAGGTCCGTCAGCAATCCCGATGGAATCCATTAACTCATTGAAAATTATGGTTCTAAACAGCCAGGAGATTTTGATTGGCTTTAAATATAAACGTGGAGACTTGGTCAGGGTTGTAAGCGGTCCTTTTGTCGGCGTTTTGGGCGAATTTGTCCAATATCGCGGCAAGGGGAGGGTTGTGGTGAGCATAGCGGCCTTGGGGCAGAATGCAGCAGTGAATGTCAGCGAAGATGATATCGAGATGATCCGGGACAATCTTTTGATAACTGCTTGACTTGTTATCTCATTATGTTTTATAATTCTAATAGGATACATTTTCGACTGACGATGAACTCAAGGAGGAACAATGAATAAACTGGAATTGATATCTGCTCTGAAAACCCGGACAGATATTTCGAAATCAGAAGCTGCTACAGTCGTTGAGGTGTTTTTCGATAACATGGCCGATACCCTTGCCGGTGGGGATCGGGTAGAGATTCGGGGACTGTGCAGCTTTTATGTTAAGGAATATAAGAGTTACACAGGCAGGAACCCAAAAACCGGCGAAAAAGTGGTTATCAAACCCAAAAAACTCCCGTTTTTTAAATCCGGAAAAGAATTGAAAGAACGGGTGAATTATTAGGCCTTCGTCCGGATTTGAAACCATCGTTGGCCAAGATCAGGCGCTCAGAGCATTGCTTCGAATCCTGAAAAGTGGTCGTATCCCGCATTCGCTGTTGTTTTTGGGCATCGACGGGGTTGGCAAGCGAAGTGCTGCTGTTCGGCTGGCCATGGCTCGCAACTGTATTCGTAATGCCGCCCAGCAGAGGCAGTCATACGGAAGTTCGTCTGATAATCCGGAAGAATTTTCCGATTATCCTTGTGGACAGTGTAGCCCTTGTTTAAGAATTGCTGCGGGAATTCATCCGGATGTCACCTTGATCCAGCCGGAAGCCGGGGTGATCAAGATTGGAGAGATTCGTAACCTGTGCCAGATTCTTTCGATGAAACCCTTTGAAGGGCGTGATCGCGTAGCCATTCTCAGCGATGCCCATTTGATGAATCCACCGGCAAGTAATGCACTGCTTAAAATGCTTGAAGAGCCGCCGGAACATACGCTTCTGATCCTTACGGCAAGGCAATCGTCCGATCTTTTGCCAACAATTGTTTCCAGGTGTTTGCATATCCGGTTTAACCCTGTATCCCGCACAGCTCTTTCCGAGGCGTTGATTAAGCGTCATGGGTTCGGCGCAGATGAAGCCCCGATTGTTGCAGCCTTGGCTGGAGGCAGCTTTTCAAGAGCGCTTTCAATAAAAAAAGCCACCTGGATGAGCTGGAGAGGCTGGCTGATCACCGAAATGTCACGATTGGGTTCCAGCCCTTTTCATGTTGTTCTGGCGTTTTCTGAAAAACTATCTAAAAACCGGGATGCCATGTCGGATGTTTTTGAGGTTATGCTCTCCTGGTTCAGGGATATTCTGATTTTCAACTGCGATCCGACCCATGTTATCAACAGGGATCACCTGGAACATGTTAAGGAAGCCTCCCGGCGCTATTCGAGAAGCGATTTGCTCCAAAGCGTCAACGCCGTTAAATCCGCTCAGGCCAATATTGAAGCAAGAACGAATATCCGGCTGTCTATGGATCGTCTTTTGTTGCGGCTCTGGCAGCAGCAAAATCCGGAGAAAACCGGTAACTGAGTTTTTAGCCGCCACAAGAGCGTTGTCTTCTTTGCGCCTTTGCGGTGAATTGTTGAGCTTCCCCATAACTCCAAACAGAACTGTTTATTGATGATATCATGGCGAAAAAAGTAGGCATTCGATTTAAACCTGCTGGCAAGGTATATGATTTTGATCCAGATGCATTTGTTCTGCATCAGGGCGATTCTGTCATTGTCGAGACCAAACAGGGACTTGGCTTGGGAATCGTGGCTATTTCTCCAGTTGCAGTTGACGATATGCCGGAAAGCCAGGTGCTTAAAAAAGTATTTCGAATGGCGACTGAAGACGATTTGATGCAAGTCGGGAATAATCTTGAAACCGAAAAAAAAGCCTTGGTCTATTGCCAGTCCTGTATTAAAGAACTGGGGCTGAACATGAATCTCTTTGCCGTTGAAAACGCATTTGATGGTAACAAATTAACCTTTTTCTTTACTTCCGAAAGCCGTGTTGACTTCCGGCAGCTCGTCAAAATGCTGATAAAGGAGCTTGGCGTCCGGATTGAAATGCGACAGGTTGGCATTCGTAACCAGGCCAAGCTTTGCGGGGGAATTGGCAGATGCGGCCGCGAAATCTGCTGCTCGACATTTCTGGACAAATTCGGACCTGTCTCCATTCGCATGGCCAAGGAACAGTGTCTTTCACTGAATCCCACAAAAATATCCGGCCAGTGCGGCAGGCTGATGTGTTGTCTGACTTTTGAATACGAGACTTACCGGGCGCTTCGTTCTGAACTGCCGAAAATCGGCAAAACAGTCATGACTCAAAAAGGTGAGGGAAAAGTCATTCGACACAACCCCATCCGTTATCGGATTGCTGTCCGACTTGAAGATGGAAATGAAATTGAAATTGGACCAGATGAAATTGTGACCGAAAATCAAGAGGAACACGCTGATGCCTAACCCTTTCTATATTACCACGCCAATTTACTATGTCAACGCCAGGCCGCATTTGGGACATGCCTACACCACCATCGTTGCTGACGTAGCCGGTCGGTTTAACCGGATGCTGGATCACGAAGTCTTCTTTTTGACCGGGACGGATGAACACGGGGATAAAATTGTCCGGGCAGCCAAAAAAGAAAATCTGAGTCCACGGATTTATGCTGATGAAATCAGTGAGCTTTTCCGGCAACTGTGGCCTCAGCTCAATATCGACTATTCGGCGTTTATTCGAACCACTGATCCGGCGCATATCGCAGTTGTAAAACAGGTTCTTCAAAAGATATATGATGCAGGCGATATTTACTTCAGCGAGTATGAGGGGCTTTACTGCTTTGGCTGCGAGCGATTCTATGTTGAACGGGAGCTTGTGGATGGAAAATGTCCGGATCATGAAACACCTCCGGAAACCATCAAGGAATCCAATTATTTTTTCCGGATGAGTCGATATCAGAACTGGCTTATTGAATATATTGAAACAAATAAAGATTTTATCAGGCCGGAGCGATATCGGAATGAAGTCCTTTCGTTTTTAAAGGAACCTCTGGAAGATTTGTGTATTTCAAGGCCGAAGAGCCGCCTGGAATGGGGGATTTCTCTGCCCTTTGATGACAACTACGTCACTTATGTCTGGTTTGATGCGCTCCTGAATTATGTTTCGGCTCTGGGCTATCCCGAGGGTCCTTTGTTCACGAAATTCTGGCCTCATGTTCAGCATATTGTGGCCAAGGATATTTTAAAGCCTCACGGAATCTACTGGCCGATCATGTTGAAAGCAGCCGGTATTCCTATTTTCAGGCATTTGAATGTCCATGGATACTGGAATGTGGACAAGAGTAAAATGTCCAAGAGCCTTGGAAACGTGATTGAGCCACTTGAGCTTAAAAACATTTATGGACTGGATGCATTCAGGTATTTTCTGATGAGGGAAATGGTCTTTGGTCTGGATTCCGGGTTCAGTGAGTCGGCGTTGGTGGGAAGAATCAATGCAGATCTGGCCAACGATCTGGGCAATCTCTTCTCACGGGTAACCGCCATGGCCCATAAATATTTCAAAGGGGTTGTTCCGGCTGCAGACCCTCATGGAGATCCACTTCTTACCCAGGGACTCCAGTCTGATGCGATTATTGCGATTCGCGAATTTGAAACCGCCATGTCCGGATTTATGTTTCATAAGGCATTGGTGGCTGTCTGGGAATTCATCAGCCAGATGAATAAATACATTGATATGACAGCTCCCTGGGTACTGGCCAAATCAAAATCCACCAGCAAGCAGCTTGAAACGGTTATCTACAATCTCCTTGAGGGACTTCGTATCATTTCTGGTCTTATATTTCCGGTAATGCCGGAAACAGCGGCTTCCATGCAGCGTCATCTGGGAAATGATCCTGGAAAGGCTTTTTACCGAATGTCTTTTCTTTCCAAGTGGGGCGGACTGGTTTCCGGCACAGTGATCCCCAAATCCATTCCCCTTTTTCCCCGAATTGATGTCAATAAAAATGAGAATGAGAACGAATCCGCTGAAGACATTTCGCCAGAGCCTGATCGACCGGTTTTTAAACCTGAAATCAGTATAGAGGAGTTTAAAAAGATGGATCTTCGGGTAGGTCGTATCATCAAGGCCGAAGCGGTGCCCAAAGCTAAAAAACTCCTTAAACTCGAAGTTGATCTCGGAGAGAACCGAACAGTTGTGGCTGGAATTGCAGGGTCATATTCTCCGGAAAGTCTGGTGGGGAAACAGGTGATTGTCCTGGCAAATCTTCAACCAGCAAAACTGATGGGCATTCTATCTCAGGGAATGCTCCTTGCTGCGGTGGATGGCAATCGCTGCACGGTTGCTACGCTGGATGGTGTTGTAAAGCCGGGTACGGCGTTGTCTTGAAATGTTCTTTGCGCCTTCGCGTGAGAACGGTAACGCTATGAAGCCCTCACACTTGAGAAAATAATGGACAATAGATTCTCTGTGGGCGAACCCAGTGTTCGAATGGATTGGCGCGATTATCAGACGCGCTTGAATCGAATTGCGTTTGATAGGCGACGAACCAGGCGGATGCACCGGTATGCCGCTGTTTTAACGATTTTAATCGTTATCTGGTTTTGGATGTTTAAAGGCTGCAGCGGTTTATCCAGTGTGTTCGTGCATTTTCGGGATTCGGAGAAGGTTCAGATAATAGAGCCTCTCATGTCGCCCGGAAATGAAAAGCGGTACGATAAAAAAGAAGTACGGGAGTTTCTAAACGGAAACTCATTTGTCAATCTGGCGCAAAAAAGTTTCGATTCTCATTCCGAAGGACGCAACTATCGTGTGGTGACGACGCTGGATATGCCACTTCAGCATTTCATGATAAAGAACCTGAATACCGCCAACGCTCGCCATATTGGAATTGTGGCCATTGACCCATCAACTGGAAGAATTCTGTCCATGGTCGGGTTTGACCGGTTAAATCCTTCGAATAACTCATGCATAGACGGTATCTTTCCAGCAGCCAGCATCTTTAAAATCATTACAGCCGCCGCAGTTGTTGACAAATGCGGTTTAAATCAGGAATCACCACTTTTCTTTACCGGTGGCAAGCACACGCTCTACAAATCCCAGTTGACCGATAAGTACACCAAATATACTCAAAAAATCACTTTAAGGGATTCTTTCGCCCAATCAGTAAATGCGGTTTTTGGAAAAATAGGTTGGCAGTTGCTCGGAAAAATCACCATTGAACAATATGCAGCAGCCTTTGGATTCAATCACCCCATTAATTTTGAAGCCCCAATCAATTCCAGTTTACTATCTGTTGATGACGAGCCATATAACTTGGCCGAAATCGCCAGCGGCTACAACCGCACCACCATGATATCTCCCCTTCACGGCGCTCTTATTGGCGCCGCTATCCTGAATCAGGGACTCATGGTTGAGCCCACCATGATTGACTATATTTCTGATCAAGCTGGCCAGATACTCTATCAAAGCCGAGTTGAACCAATGAAACAGGTTATTTCTGCAAAATCATCAGGCATCATGATCAGTATGATGGAAGCCACTGTGAATTCCGGTACCGGAAGAAAAGCTTTCAAGGATTACCAAAAAGACAGCGTCCTGGCCCAGTTGAATATTGGCGGAAAAACAGGGTCTATGGACAACCAGGAGCATGAAGCGCATTATGACTGGTTTGTCGGATTTGCTATGGATAGAGCCAATAAAAAAAAAGTGGCGGTTTCCGTGGTTGTGGCTCATGAAAAGTACATCGGAACCCGCGCCGGCTATTATGCCCGGATTCTGATGAAACAGTATTTTTCCAATTATTTTTCAGTTGCGGAGCATAAGTAGAAGCACAAGGGTTGATAATTAAAACTTTTTTAGAGGAGACCTGTAATGCCTGGGTTTGAATGGTTTGGGGATGAAGAACGAAAAGAAGTGCAGGATGTTCTGGATACAGGGGTGTTGTTCCGGTACGGATTTGACCAGGCGCGAAAAGGTCACTGGAAGGCCAGGACATTCGAGGAAGAACTGTCAAGGCATCTGGGGTCCGGCTACGCGCACCTGTGTTCCAGCGGTACGTCCGCTCTCGGCATCGCACTGGCTGCCTGTGGAGTCAGTGCAGGAGATGAGGTGATTGTTCCGCCGTTTACATTTGTGGCATCGGTCGAGGCTTTGCTAACTGCCGGCGCCATTCCTGTTTTTGCCGAAATTGATGAGACCCTGTGTCTGGATCTGCAATCTGTTAGCAAAGCCATTACTCCCCGAACCCGCGCTGTAATGCCGGTTCATATGTGCGGTGCCATGGCCCGGATTGACGAGCTGAAAACGATCTGCGACGAAAAAAAACTTGTGCTGATTGAAGATGCCTGTCAGTCTCTTGGTGCGTCCCACAATGGGAAATTTGCAGGAACTTTTGGCCATGCCGGCTGTTTTTCGTTCGATCCGGTCAAGACCGTTACTTGTGGTGAAGGCGGAGCGGTTATCACTTCGAATCAGGAGATTTATTTTAAAGCGCAGGCATATTCCGATCATGGTCACGATCATATCGGGTCGGATCGAGGTCTTGAAGGGCACCCTTTTCTCGGCATGAATTACCGGATCAGCGAGATGAATGCTGCGGTTGGTTTGGCTCAGCTTCGCAAATTAGATGCAATTCTTCGCACTCAGCGGGCCCATAAGCAGATTCTTAAACAGGCGCTCTGTCAGTATTCCCATGTTACGTTTCGGGTGATACCGGATGAGGCGGGCGATTCAGCAACATTTCTGTCTTTTTTCCTTGAAGACGAGGATCAGGCAAGGCGGGCTGCACACGGTCTGGGCGCTGCCGGAATTGATGGCTGTTTTTACTGGTACGACAACAACTGGCATTATCTTCGAAAATGGGATCATTTCAAACAACTGAAATCCGTTGCCGGTCTTCCATTTCATTTACAGAAATCGTACCCGGATTATTCCGGGGTGAATCTTCCTCAGTCGGACCGGATCATGAGCCGCACTCTGTCGCTTCAGATAAAGCTGTCCTGGACTCCGGAAGTGCTTAAAAAACGGGTTGAAATCATCGAAAAGGTGATGAAGGAAATCAAATAGCGGAGATGTTAAAATATGAAATATCGTAATTTTAAAGTGGTTTCGCAAGTCATTTTTGGCCGGGGCGCTTTTAACCAATTGGATGAGATTTTATCCCATAAACGAAAGAATGGATTCATGGTGTTTCTGGTAGATGATGTCTTCACGAATCATGCCTTAAAGCATCGGATTCCTCAGCATTCAGAGGATATGCTGCTCTGGGTCAACGTAACGGATGAACCCAAAACCGTGTATGTGGACAACCTGGCTAAGCAAGTCAAAGATTTTTCTGCAAGGCTGCCGGATGGGGTGATCGGCATTGGCGGCGGCAGCACCATGGATTTGGCCAAGGCCGTCTCCCTGATGCTGACCAATCCAGGTTCGGCCACCGACTATCAGGGCTGGGATTTGATTCAGAATCCTGCTGTATATCATAACGGCATTCCGACCTTGTCCGGAACAGGCGCTGAAGTATCACGAACCACGGTGCTGACCGGCCCTGAGAAAAAGCTGGGAATCAACTCGGACTATACGGTATTTGACCAGATTGTTCTGGATCCGGAGCTGATCGCCGAGGCACCGACGGACCAGCGGTTTTATACCGGCATGGATTGTTATATTCACTGTGTGGAATCGCTCTGCGGGACCTATCTGAACACGTTCAGCCAGTCTTACGGCGAAAAGGCCATGGCGCTTTGTCAGGATGTTTTTCTCAGCCCAGGTCCGGACAGCAATGACAAGCTCATGATTGCCTCCTATTTCGGCGGTATGAGCATCGCCTATTCCCAGGTCGGTATCTGTCATGCTCTGTCTTATGGTCTATCCTTTGTTCTGGGTCTTCATCACGGAATCGGCAACTGCGTGGCGTTTGATTATCTGGAAGAATTTTATCCGGACGGCGTTAAGGAGTTTCGCATTATGATGGCCAAACAGGGGGTTTCCCTTCCCCGGAACCTTGTTTCGGGCATGGAAAATCATCTGATGGAAAAAATGATTGATGTTGCCCTGGTTCTTGAGCCGCTCTGGGAAAACGCTCTGGGGAAAGACTGGAAAGCGGTCATGACCAGGGAACGGATCAGGGAACTCTATCTCAGGATGTAGGCCCGTTGGTTCTGTCGATCCGGTGTCTTCAGGATCAGAGATAATGAGATGTAATAATGCGACTAAAAGGAGTACTGTGAAATACTTGAATTCTCTAATGTCTTCAATTCGGTTGTGCGGTAAACGGACGGCTGCCGCTCTGTGTTCAAGAGTCTATTTCGGGCGATGCATGTCTTCTGTTCCGAATGGATCTGTCGTTTTTTTTCCTTGCCGTTCCAATTTTCTTTGCTGCGGTCTTTCCGGTATTGTTTCCTTTAAACTTGGGAAAGCTGATCATTTGGATTTCACGACGGATATCTTTCGCAGTAGAGCCGGCATCCTGCCGGCTCTACCAGTGGAATCCGGTGGGTATCTGGTATGCAAAAAATCGGGATTGTCCATAACGGATCATTATCTGGGAGGGAATTCGGCAGTCCAGTCGCTGTTCGAACGAGTACATTCGCTAAAAAGTATTCAGGCATTTTATTCCGTATACACCGATCCAGTCATGCAGCAGACACTTTCCGGGATTTCAGAGCGTTTACTTGCCCTGATCCAATCTGAATCGGCAGCGCTTGGTCTGGATATGGGACACCTTTCCGCAGATGATATTGAAGTCATGATTCGCCGGGTTGAAATTGTAAAAGATGTGCTTTGGCGCCTGAAATCCGAGATACTGGAAAACGTAACCCGAATTCGGGAGCTGATTCATCCTGAGAACATTTCGCCGCCCGTTGGTGTGGTCAGTATTTTTAAAAAGATCAATGCCGTACTCAACAGCATTGATCGCCTGGAAGTTCGGGGCCGGGATTCAGCAGGAATATCTGTAGCGTTTATTCTTGACGGCCCGGAATATGAACGGTTTCAGCGCGATGTTGAAGCTATGGGATTATCTCCGGAACTATCAACCCGTACTAATCAGCAAATCCTTTTAAACCGGGGGATCAGCCTGCGCGAGTCCCGTCAACAGGATGGGGTGGTTCGTGTCTCAGTGGCGTTTACTTATAAAGTAGCTGCGGAAATCGGACGACTTGGGGATAACATTGCGTTTATCCGCCGTCAGATCAGAGAAGATGAAATCCTTCATCTCATCGCTGCAATTCCCGGCAGTTCCGTAATGGTTTTTGCTCATACCCGGTGGGCTTCGGTGGGTGCAATATCGCTGGCCAATTGTCATCCTGTGGACAACAGGACATCGCAAATCAGCTTTGATGGCATCGGCATCATTCAAGCTGCTTTAAATGGAGATATTGACAATTATCAGGAATTGAAGGCAGCCTTTGAGCAAGATGGGATTCAGATTTCAGCCGACATTACCACGGACACCAAGATCATTCCGCTTCAGATTAATAAGTTTATTCAAAGCGGGATGAAGATAGAAGATGCGTTCCGTCATGCCGTAAACACGTTCAAGGGATCTCACGCCATTTTCATGACAACGGATATTGCCCCCGGAAAGCTGTTTATGGCTCAGAAAGGCAGCGGCCAGACCATTTTCGTGGGTCTTGCTGAAGAGTACTATATGCCGGTTTCAGAGGTTTATGGTTTTGTAGAAGATACCCAACGATTCGTGAAAATGGATGGGGAAAAGGTTGTCGAAGGACCAGAGGGTAGAACTCAGGGCCAGATTTTTATTCTGGATCAGAATTCGGGCGGGTCCGTATCCGAAATCAAGGCCATGTACTATAATGGCGCACCCATTGTCCTTGGTGAATCCGATGTTAAAACCACTCAAATCACCTCCAGAGACATTGATCGCCAGAATTTCCCCCATTACTTTTTAAAAGAGATTTCCGAGGCTCCGGCATCCGCTGAAAAAACCCTGGTGAACCGATGGCGAATTCATCCTGATACCAGCCTTTCAACTGTTGTGCTTAGCGAAAACGTTATTCCACCTGAAATCCGTCATGCCTTTAGTCAAAAGTCCATCCGCAGGATATTTTTTATCGGCCAGGGCACTGCCG